>JAJDIC010000001.1 GCA_030266525.1 Desulfovibrio sp. OttesenSCG-928-G15
CTGGTCCCGACGCTTCGTCTGCCGGAGCATGCGGTACCGTTCATGATATATAATGGCTTCGATGCGCCCCCCAGTCAACCTTTGGACGAGAAATTCCTGCGTCGCAGGCCTGTTTCGGCGGCACTCCCCGCTTTGCCAAAACGGGAAAGAGGAAGTACAACAAGCGGGAAGGCAAGGCCCAGCGTCAGGTCGGGGCGCAGGGCAATGACGTAGCGCAGTAGCACAGCGCAATGACACCGCGCATGACGTATAGCGCAAAGACGCAGCGCACAGATGCAGCAAGGAGCGCAGTTCATGTCCACGCATGTTGATGATAACGGGAATGTCATGATGGTGGATGTTTCCGAAAAAGCGGTTACAAGCAGAACCGCTGTTGCCGAAGGCTTCATTTCTCTTTCACCCGAAGCACTGGAAGCTGTGAAAAACCGGGCGTTTGCCAAGGGTGATGTGCTTACTGTAGCCCAGCTTGCGGGAATTATGGGGGCAAAGCGCACGGCAGATATCATTCCGCTGTGTCACCCTTTGCCGTTGGCGAATGCCAAGGTTTTGCTTTTTATCACAGCAACCGGCATTCACGCGCAGTGCACGGTAAAAACCACGGGCCGCACCGGCGTAGAAATGGAAGCGCTTAGCGGCGTGAGCATCGCTCTTTTGACCGTGTATGATATGTGCAAATCACTTGACAAGAGTATGGAAATATCCGGGGTGCGTCTTGTGCGCAAAACCGGTGGCAAAAGCGGGGATTATGTGCGGGCGGAGTGAGCGGCGGGCAGGCCGCCTTCCGGGGAGCGGGCCAGAGCTGCCGCCAGAGCCGCGCCTTGTAGACTCGCACGGTCGCGTGATCGACTATGCGCGTCTGTCATTGACTGACCGTTGTAATTTTCGCTGTGTCTACTGTATGCCGGAGCACGGGCGTGAATCACTGCCGCACAAGGATATCCTCAGCTATGAGGAACTGCTCGGCTTTTGTCGGGTAAGCGCTTCCCTGGGGATTTCGCGTTTCAAGATTACAGGGGGCGAGCCATTTTGCCGCAAAGGCGTGGAAAGTTTCATCCAGCGCTTGAACAATGTGCCCGGTGTGCGGCAGATTACCGTCACCACAAACGGCATGCTGCTTGAAAAACATCTGCCTTTGCTGTGCGAGGTGGGGGTTTCCGGGATTAATGTCAGCCTGGATACCCTGAACCCCGACCGTTTCGCCGCGCTTTCGCGCAGTGCAGAACCGCTGCAACGTGTGTTGAGCGCGCTGGATGCGGCCAAACAACTCGGGCTTGCGGTGAAAATAAATACCGTCCCCCTCAAAGGACGCAACGAGGAAGATTTGCCGGAACTGGTCGCCTTTGCGCTGGAACGGGGCTTTTTTTTGCGTTTTATCGAGCTGATGCCGGTAGGTGAGGGCTGTGAATATGAGCCGGTGTCGCAAGAAAGCATCCGGGATATGGTGGAGAAGCGTTTCGGCACTTTGCAGCCCCTGCAGAAGCGCATCGGTAACGGTCCGGCAGAGCATTTCACGGTTGCAGGGCATGCGGGCGGAGTGGGCTTCATATCTGCGCTCAGCAAGAAATTTTGTCATGCCTGCAACCGGTTGCGCCTGACTTCCCAAGGCTATCTGAAAACCTGTCTGCACCACAATAAAGGAATTGACCTGATGCCCCTTTTGCGCGGCGACGCAAGCGACGCGGAACTCGCCCTTGCCATACGCGGCGCGGTAAAGGAAAAGCCCTTGTCGCACGAGTTTGACCCGAAAGCCGGTTTGGGCGGAAGAGGGCGGTTCAACATGAATTCCGTGGGCGGATAGGACAATGTATAAGGAGACTTCATGGGTACCATTATTGCTATTTGCATGAGCAAGAAAAAAGGCACTGCGAAAAAACAGGTGGAAAGTGCGCTTTTGCTGCAAAACCACGGACTTGAAGGCGACGCTCACGCGGGCAACTGGCATCGCCAGGTCAGTCTTTTGTCTAATGAAAAAATAGAAGCCTTCCGGGCGAAAGGCGCTGTCGCTCCTTATGGCTGTTTTGGTGAAAATCTGGTGGTCAGCGGCTTTGACTTTGCCACATTGCCGGTGGGCACCCGCCTTTCCTGCGGCGAGGTGCTTCTGGAAATCAGCCAAATCGGCAAGGAATGTCACGACAAGTGCCAGATTTACCATACCATGGGCGAATGCATCATGCCGACACAGGGCGTGTTTGCCGTGGTTCTTGAGGGCGGCACGGTCCGAAAGGGCGATACGATGCATCTGGTTGAAAGGCCCAAGGAAGCGCCCGTGTACCGGGCGGCTGTTTTGACCATCAGCGACAAGGGATTTGCCGGAGAGCGCGTTGACGAGAGCGGCGCACAAGCGCGCCGCATCCTTGAAGAAAAGGGCTATCAGGTGGTGCACACGGCCATACTGCCGGACGAGCAGCACATCATTGCCAAAGAGCTGCGCGCCCTGGCAGACAACGACAAGGCAGACCTGATACTCACTTCCGGCGGCACGGGCTTTTCTCCACGGGACATTACCCCCGAAGCCACTTTGGCGGTGGGGGAGCGCCAGTGCCCGGGCATTGCCGAAGCCATGCGCGCCATGAGTATGGAGAAAACCAAACGCGCCATGCTTACCCGTGGCGTTGCCGTAATCAGGGGGAGCACCCTGATTATTAATTTGCCGGGAAGTCCCAGGGCCGTGCGCGAATGTCTTGAGTGTGTCATTGACCAACTTGGACACGGGTTGGATATATTGACCGGAGCAGACAGCGAATGCGCTTCGAAACGCTGAGTTTTTCCGTCTGGACTTCGTTGCTGCTTCCTTTTTTTCAGGGGGCAGGACTTAAGAGTCCAGCCCCCTGAAAAAAAGGAAGCGCGCCTTGCCAGACGAAAAAAACTCAGCGTTTCGATTGTGCCCCTTTTTCGCTTGGCGGGTATTGCTGCGCTTTTTTGAAGAAGGGCAGGAAGAATACGCAAGGCGAGACTTGCCCTCAATGCGCATGCAGTATAGTAAGTAAGAAGATAGTGCGTCGAATTTTGTCAAAGCGGTTACATTCGGCGCGCGCAAGGTACGTATGAAGCAACTGTGGGCGCCCTGGCGCATTGAGTATATACTCGGCCCCAAACCCGATTCCTGTGTTTTTTGCCTTCCTGAACATACCGGGGAAGATGAAGAACGCCTTATTCTTTTTCGGGGTGCGTACAATTTTGTGATAATGAACAAATTTCCCTATAATAACGGGCATTTGATGGTCACTCCATACCGCCATCTGATGAATTTGTGCGACCTTGAACGTGAGGAATCCGTCGAAGCCATGTTGCTTTTGCAAAGCTGCACAGGTATTCTGCAACGACATTTCTCACCGCAGGGTGTGAATATCGGTTTGAACCTTGGAGAAGCGGCGGGCGCGGGAATTCGCGAACATCTGCATTTTCATCTTGTTCCGCGCTGGAACGGCGACTCGTCTTTTATGGCGGTAATGGATGAAGTGCGGGTTGTGCCGGAACATCTGGCCAGCACCTACGCCGCCCTGAAACCTTTTTTTGTCGGGCTTCAACCCGGCGCTTGCCCCCAATAGGCTATACTTCCGGGAGGATACACATGCGTTTTATCAAAGTCCTGTTGCTTCTGGTTCTCTTTATCGTGGGCCTTATGTTCTTTGTGCAAAACTCCGGTGCCCTTGACGCTCCGCTGCAACTGCAGTTCGATATGTACGTCAACGGCCTGAAGTGGACTACTGAAGGCGTTCCTTTCTACTTTGTCGTACTGGCTGCTTTTGGCGTGGGCATGCTTTTTGCCACCATTCTGCTCTTTTTCGACCGCATCCGCATCGGCTGTGAGCTGCTTCGCCACAAGCGCGACGTGCGCGATTTGAAAACAGAAGTCGAGCGGCTTGGCGGCAATCCCAATAATGTGACCAAGCATGACAAGGTAGCCATCAAATCGCAGCAGGCCAAGGAAGCCAAGGTGCAGGAACTTCCGGCCCAAGCCCAGCCTGCCGGCGCGTAAACGCGGACACCTTCTGCTTGTGCGGCCTTTTCCGGCTGCCGGGTAGTGGTTCTTCATACATGCATTTTCCCTCATGGGTGCGTAATCCTCCTGCGCCCATGAGGGACACTGTGCTTCTTCCTTACCTTTCCTCTCTTTGCCGGATACACCCACGCACATGCCAGAAACATCACGCGCTCCCCTGCACCCGGCTCCCACGCTGACTGAAAAGCAGCTTACTCCCATGTATACCCAGTATGTGGATATCAAGCGGCAGCATGAAGACGCGCTGCTCTTTTACCGCATGGGCGATTTTTACGAGCTGTTTTTCGACGATGCCATTGTCGCATCCAAAGCCTTGCAGATTACCCTTACCAGCCGCAATGCCCAGGCGGATAACCCCGTTGCCATGTGCGGTGTGCCGCATCACTCCGCGGAAAGCTATATCCAGGCTCTGGTGGAAAAGGGCTTCAAGGTGGCCATTTGCGAGCAGGTGGAGGACCCAAGGACCGCCAAGGGCATTGTGCGCCGGGAAGTCATTGAGGTGCGCACCTCCGGCACCACGGTTACGGAAACCGGGCTTGAAGCAAAGGGACACAACTTTCTGGGTGCGCTCTGGTGGGATGAGGAGCGCAGTCGGGGGGGCTTTGCCTGGGTGGATTATTCCACGGGCGAGTGGAGCGGCCTGTACGCCAGGAAAAAAGCGGAAATCTGGCAATGGGTGCAAAAGATGCATCCAACGGAACTTCTTTTGCCGGACCTTGCGGCAGACGATTTGCAACTGCCCAAGCTCGTGGCGCTGGACGGAACGTCCATCGTCCGGCTGCCTATGCGGGCCTATTTTGATGTGCGCACCGCCCAGTCGCGCATTCTGGAAGCGCAGGGGGTCAAGGAGCTCGGTGCCCTGGGCCTTGCGGACAAGGACGAGCTGGTTCGGGCCTGCGGGGCCATTATCGCCTATTTGCAGCAAACCCAGAAGCGGCGCATTGAACATTTGAAGCCCTTTACCCCGCTGAATTTGAGCCACTGCCTGATTGTGGACGAGGTTACGGAGCGCAATCTGGAGCTTTTTCGCCGTCTTGACGGCAAAAAAGGCCGCGGAACCCTGTGGCATGTACTTGATGAAACCCTGACCCCTATGGGCGGCAGGCTTCTGGAGGAACGGCTCAAGCACCCCTGGCGGGATAAAGCCCGCATCGGCGAAAGCGCGGACGCGGTTTCCTTCATGGCTGATACCGGACAGGTCCGGGGGGCGCTGCGTGAAGCCTTGCAGGGCGTGTATGATCTGGAGCGCCTTTCCACCCGCATTTCTCTTGGCAGGGCTTCCCCAAAAGACATGGTCGCGCTGGGCGCAAGCTTGTGTGCGCTGGAAGCGGTACGCGCTTCGCTCATTACGCCGCCTGTCGGGCAGTACGCATCCGAACAGGATGTGGCCCTTCTGCCTTCTGCCGTGCGCGGGGTTTTTGACAACTGGGACAGTCTGGAAGACCTTGCCCATGAGCTTGACCGGGCGCTTGTGCCTTCGCCCCCGCCGGTTATTACCGAAGGCGGCCTTTTCAAGCCCGGCTATGATGCCGCCCTGGACGAATTGCTGGATCTTGTGGAACACGGCGAAAGCCGTTTGCAGGACCTTTTGGCAAGGGAGCAGGCCCATACCGGGATGAACAAGCTCAAGCTGGGCTATAACCGCGTGTTCGGCTATTATCTTGAAGCGCCTAAATCTCAGGCTGCTTCAGTGCCGGAATATTTCGTCCGGCGACAAACCGTTGCCAACGCGGAACGCTATATCACTCCCGAACTGAAAGAGTTGGAAGAAAAGCTGCTTGATGCCGGTGACAGCAGGAAGAAACTGGAATATGCACTTTTCCAGAGCCTGCGGGAAAAGGTGCAACAAGCGCGGCCGCGCATCTTGTTCATGGCTGAAAGCCTGGCTGCGCTGGACTTCTGGCAGGGACTGGCCGAGTGCTCGCGCAAACGCGGCTGGTGCCGGCCGGACATTCATGACGGAACCGATATCGCCATCAGGGAAGGGCGACACCCGGTGGTGGAAGCCATGGCAGGACCGGCGGGCTTTGTGCCCAACGACTTGCGCATGGATGCAAAACGAAAGCTTCTGCTCATAACCGGCCCGAACATGGCCGGTAAATCCACCGTGCTTCGCCAGGCGGCCATTATTGTGCTGCTGGCGCAAATAGGCTCCCATGTGCCCGCAACGGCTGCGAGCATCGGCCTTTGTGACCGCATTTTTTCCCGCGTGGGCGCGTCTGACAACCTCGCTCAGGGGCAGAGCACCTTTATGGTGGAAATGATGGAAACCGCCAGAATTTTGCGCCAAGCCACAAAAAAGAGCCTGGTTATTCTGGACGAGATAGGCCGGGGCACCAGCACCTTTGACGGTCTTTCCCTTGCCTGGGCCGTGGTGGAGGACCTTGCCCGCAGAAGTGACGGAGGCATCAGAACCCTGTTTGCCACGCACTACCATGAGCTGACAGCCCTGGAGGGCAGGCTGGCGGGTGTGCACAACATGAACATTGCCATCCGTGAATACGGTGGCGACATTGTCTTTTTACGAAGGCTGGTGCCCGGGCCGTCAGACAGAAGTTACGGCATTGAAGTGGCCCGCCTGGCCGGGGTTCCGTCCCCTGTCGTGCAGCGGGCAAAAAAGATATTGGGCATACTGGAATCTTCCCGCGATACTGTGCGTGAAAGCAGCGCCCAGGCCATGCAGCAGCTTTTGCCGGGGCTTTGCCTGCCGGATGCGACCGGGGAAGACGCGCAAGCGCATAGCCGCGACGCCTTGCTGCCGCCAGTGCGTGAAGCGCCGGTTCATCCTTTGGCGCAAACCCTTGCAGACCTTGATACCGATAACCTGACCCCCATGCAGGCCCTGTCTCTGATTACAGAGTGGAAAACCCTGTGGGGTGGAGAAAAAGCATGATCAGCCAACCAGCCAACACTGTCGCTTTCATAAAAAAACTGTCTCTTTCCGCGCTTTTGGTCGCGTTTTGTCTCTTCACCGTATATTTGCTTGGTGGCTGCGGAAAAACCGGCTACCCCGTGCCGCCTGAGAACAGCCGCGCGTTTACCTGGAAGGAAGTGGACGCCAAAATGGCAGGGCGCTGCATAGCTTTTTCCGGCACACTTGAAGGCGCATACGAAAACTTTGACGGCGTGCGGGTTGAACTGGACATCGTTTCCGGCCCGGATGATTGCCCCGGCTGCCCCTTTACAGCAGAAGAAACAGCGGAGATTTCCCCCTCCAAGGCGGGCTTTAGCCGTGCCAACGGGACAGTGGGGTTCAGCTATTGCCCGCAAGTAGCCCCGGCCTACCGCTGGCGGCTTGCAGGCATAAGCCGTTACAGCCGTATGCCCCACGCCACTATGAACGACAGACTGCTGGTTGTGCCGGAAAAGAAAGTTGAAAAAAGCGCCGGGCAAGCGGCCAAACGGTAAGCGGGTATGGCCCGGGGGGAAGACATACCGGCCGGAAACAGTGCGTCGCGACGCTTTTGTTTCACGGTAGAGCCCGAAGAACAGGGAATGCGGCTGGACCGTTTTCTTGCCGTGAAGCTTGAGGAACACGCAATTTCGCGGGAAAAGGTCAAGCGCCTGCTCAAAGACGGGCGTGCCGGAGTGGAAGGCGGGCAGGAATGCTCCCCCAAAATGCCGGTTTGCGCGGGCAGTACCGTATTTGCCCTGTTGCCGGAAAGCCGCACCGGGCTTTTGCCGGAAGAGGGCGAGTTGCGCGTTGTCTACCGGGATTCGTCACTCGCTGTTATCAACAAGGCCGCAGGACTCACCGTGCACCCCGCCCCCGGCCTGGAAAGCGGCACCCTGGCGCACATACTGCTGGCGCATTTTCCCGAGCTTTCCGCGCAAGAGGGGTTTCGGCCCGGTATTGTGCACCGACTGGACAAGGATACGTCCGGTCTGATGTTGGTGGCGCTTGAGGAGCGCACGCGCCTGGCGCTTTCCGCCATGTTTGCCAGGCATGAGGTGTACAAGGAATACCTGGCTTTGGTCCGGGGCGTTCCTGGTAAAGCCGAAGAAGAAATTGACGCCCCCATCGGGCGTCACCCCACCCGCAAGACGCTCATGGCCGTTGTGGCTTCGGGCAAAACCGCCCGAAGCCGGCGCCGCACTCTCGCCGGAGGGCAGGGCTTTTCCCTGGAAGCCATACGCATTTTCAGCGGCAGAACGCATCAGGTGCGCGTCCACATGCAGCATGTGGGGCACCCTTTGTGGGGAGACGCCGGGTATGGACCGAAGTTGCCCCGCAAGACTCCCAAGTTGCTCCGCAAGACGCCCACAGATGAGCCTTGTCGCGAGAGCGTTTCGTGCCATGAAAATTCCCCCTGCGTTGTGGCGGGCCGTCAGATGCTGCATGCCTGGAAACTGTCCTTCACGCATCCTTTCCCGGAGAATATTCCCGATAGCCTGCCGGAGGGAGTTCGCCGCGAGGGTGACACGCTCTTTTTCTGCTGTCCTCCGCCGGCAGATTTCACAAGCGCCGTCAAAGCGCTTGTGTATCGTCCGCTGCGCGTTGTGATTACCGGCTCGCCCGGTTGCGGCAAGTCGTCGCTTCTGGCCTGGTTTCACCAGGCTGGCTACCCGACATTCAGCGCGGATGCTGAAATAGCGACCATGTACGAACCCGGGCAGGACGGTTGGCAGCTTTTACGCTCATATTTTGGCGAACGCTTCGTTCCTTCCGACGATACGCCGGTGGACAAACGCGCTCTGGGTAAAGCCATGCAGGAAGATGCGGGGGTACGCAAAGAGGTGGAAGCCCTGATGCACCCGCTTGTCCGGCACAGGCTGGATGCGTTCTGGCAAAGGCATGACGGACTGGCGGTTGCGGAGATACCGCTGTACCTGGAAACAGGCGGAAAAAAAACGCCGCGGAACGGTGCAGAACTGGATGCGCCTGTCCTGGTGGGGGTGTACGCGTCATTCCCGGTGCGGGAAAAAAGACTTCGTGAAAACCGGCAGTGGAGCGACGAAACCATTGCCCTGATGGAGTCCTGGCAATGGCCGGAACTGATGAAAATGCGCGCCTCCAATCTGGTTGTGAATAATGGCGGCACGCGCGAAGAACTGGCCCTTCGGGCAAAAAAACTGCTGCGGCAGTTGGAGCGCCTTGCTGCCAGGAGGGAGGAAAAAGCCCTGCGTGTTTTCCAGAACTCGTGGTCATGCCGGAGTCGTGAGGCTTTTCAGGGTTGAGCTTGTAAGAGTTTTCCGCTTGTTATATACACGGCTTGTTTGTGCTGAACGTGCCCGTACATTGGATACGGGCTATATTTGAAGGAAGGAGAAGGTATGAGCGTTTTTTCAATACAGTCCGGGCGTGGTTT
Organism: Desulfovibrio sp. OttesenSCG-928-G15; assembly: GCA_030266525.1. The sequence continues at coordinate 9,313 of JAJDIC010000001.1, forward strand.
TTCCTTGGGGCGGGCAGCTCTTGCGCCGCTTTGCCTTGTGGTTTTGCTCGCGGCTGGCTGCGCGGCAAAATCCGGCAAGGAAACCGTGGACCTTAAAAAAGCCGAGCGTCCCGGCGAAACCGAGCTCGCCTACGGAATGGGCCTGACCCTGCCCCAGGGATGGAAGGTTGTAAACAGCCTGACCGCTTCCAACGCAAGCAAACAGAGCCTGGATACAAGACGGCAGGGCGGAGAGCGCGTGCTGTTGTTGGAAGCGACAAGCCCGCAAAGTCTGGAAGGCATGCCCTCCATGATAGGCATTTTCTTGACCAGCCAGAAAGACTCCTTCATGCCGGAAGAGTACGCAACAAAACTCAAGCCAGAGGAATTCGCGGCCATGTCCAAGGATTTGCTGGCCAGGGAAAAGGCCGATGCCAAGAAAAAGAAGACCCAGAGCGGCCTTCTTGACGTACAGATTCTGCGCGATGACGTTGGCGGCAAACTGGCCATAAGTCAGCGCATGCTGGTGGCAGGCCCCCAGGGCAAGGCCATTCGCCTGATGAACTGGGACGTATATCTGCCGAACGGCGCGGGCGCTGCCATCAAAACAGTGTGCGACCCGCAACGGGCCAGCGCCGAAAGCGAACTGAATACCGTGATACACTCGATGCGTTTTGAGTAGATTCTGTTTCTCACGCGGTTTTGCCAGGTTCTGCGGCAAGGGGCCTGGCAAAAACTGTATGGCGAAGCAGCTTTTGCGATACTCCTGAACGAAAAAAGAGGGCAGTCTGCCGATTACCGGCGGACAGCCCTCTTTTTTCGTTCAGGGGTATCGCGCTATTTATCGTCCTGTACGGCCTGGATGTTGTACTGTTTGAGTTTGCGTGAAAGGTAGCTGCGCTCCAGACCGATGGCTTCGGCCAGGCGGGAGATGTTGCCGTCAAATTCTTTCAGCTTGGCTGCGAGGAAGTGGGCTTCAAAGGCGCTTCTGGCGTTTTTGAAATTGGTGTCCAGCGCGTCCGGCGGCAAGTGCAGGCCCTCTTGTTCGTCATCCGCATATTCGGCTTTTCCGGCATCGGCTTTTTTGGCAGCCTGTCCGGAAGACTTGCCTTCAAAAGCGCGTTGCGGCTTTGCTTGCGCGTTCAGGAACTCTTCCGGCAACTGCTTTGCGCTGACTTCATTGCCGGAATGCAGGATAAGCATGCGCTCGATGAAGTTGCGTACCTCGCGTACGTTGCCCGGCCAGGCATACGCTCTCAAGGCCTTTTTTGCATCTGTGGAAAAAGTGACCGGGGCCAGGGCCAGATCCTGGGCCAGGGTTGCGGTGAAAAAATCCATGAGCAGAAACACATCTTCGCCGCGTTCACGAAGCGGTGGCACATACAAGGGAAATACTTTGAGCCGGTAGTACAAATCTTCGCGGAACTCGCCGGAAGCAATGGCTGCTTCCAGGTCTTTGTTTGTTGCGGCGATAACGCGCACGTCCGCATGAAACACCTTGTTGCCGCCGACCCGTTCAAAGGTTTTTTCCTGGAGAATACGCAGTATTTTCGCCTGGGTTTTCAGGCTCATGTCGCCAATTTCGTCCAGAAACAGGGTGCCCTGGTCGGCCATTTCAAACTTGCCGATTTTCATGGTATCCGCACCGGTAAACGCGCCTTTTTCGTGACCGAAGAGTTCGCTTTCAATCAACTCTTCCGGAATGGCAGCGCAGTTTACGGCAACAAGCGGTTTTGCACTGCGGCGGCTGGCGCTGTGCACAGAACGGGCCGCAAGCTCCTTGCCGGTTCCGTTTTCGCCGGTAATCAGCACCCAGGTATCAAGCGGGGCCACGCGGGAAATTTGTTCCCGCAGGGCAACCATTACCGGGGAAGCGCCCATGGGCATGGTGGACACGCGCTCGCCAAGCTGTTCCTTTAACTCCCGGTTTTCTTTTTTCAGGTCGCTGAATTCCAGGGCTCGCTCGACAGCGATAATCACTTTTTCCAGCGAAAGGGGCTTTTCAATAAAGTCGTGCGCGCCTTTTTTTATGGCAGTAACGGCTGTTTCAATGGTGCCGTGCCCGGAAATCATGAGAACCGGCAGAGAAGGGTATTGGGGGTGCAGCTTTTCAAGCAAAGCCAGGCCGTCCATGCCGGGGAGCCATATGTCCAGAAAAACGAGATCGACAGACTCGCGCTCCAGAAATGCCAGACCTTCTTCCGCACTGGGGGCGTCAAAGACTGTGTAGCCTTCGTCTTCAAGTATACCGCGCAGGGATATGCGGATACCTTCCTCATCATCGATTATGAGTAACCTTGGGCGGTTTTGCATAAAGGCTCCAGAAAAGCGGGGCTGTGCGGGGGAAAACAGATGCAGAAAATTTACGCGTTTTTGGCAGACTGGTCCATAATGAATGTGAGGAGTTTCTTTGCGCTGGCGTCAACACTTTCTCCCTCGGTGCATATGGTGCAGTCTGCCAGAAGCGGGACGTCATAGCCCGCCGCCACGCCGGTATATTGCTGGATTTCTCCGGCCTTGGCCTTTTTATAAAAGGCTTTCGGGTCGCGGTTCAGGCACTCTTCCAGCGAACAGGCAATGTACACTTCCCGAAAAAAATCGGGACCGATGATCTGCTTGACCGCTTTTCGTGCTTCGGCAGATGGGGAAATAAAGGCGCACAGACAAAGTGTGCCGTTGCGAACGAATATTTTGGCCAGTTCCGCGATACGCCGGTTGTTTTCCGCTCTGTCTTCCGGTGAAAAACCGAGATCCGCGCAAAGGCCCTTGCGTATGGCATCGCCATCAAGCACGACAATTTCGTAGCCCTTTTGAAACAATACTTCTTCCACTGCGTGGGCCAGTGTGGACTTGCCGGAGCCGGAAAGCCCGGTGAGCCAGAAAACCATCCCCTTGTGTATGCGCCTTTCTTCCCGCATTTCCTGACTGATATGGCTGCGGGGGGCGACCAGATGTTTCTTTTCGCTCAAGGTGGGTCCTGATTCTTCGTGCCCCAAAACAGGCAAGTTCTGGAGGTAAAAGGCCGCGATTCGGGAAAACAGTACGAAAGGAGCGTTTTACCGGTTACAAACGTCCGTGAAACCATAACAAAACATATGGTCGAATACCCGCAAGGCAGTATTCCGTCAAGCGCCTTTTCCGGGAAGTCAGGCCGGGGCATGCAAAGCGGGAAGAGGGACTAAGGGGCGAAGGGCGGCACTGGGGCATCGCTTCGGCGACAGGCCGGCAAATGGGGCTGCACGCCTTTTTCGCGGCGCAGTTCGCTTTTTACCAGAGCAGTCTACTGCATGGAGAACATGGAGTATTGTTATTTATATTTTCAATGGATTTGTGGTTAATCCAGCGCTGTAATAAATATAAAATATGCACAGTATAATGGCAAAACTGGATATTCCAAACCGCGGTTATGTAATGAAAGAAAAAGGGAGCCTTTTAAAAAAAAGTTTCCCTGTTTTGTGCTATACATAGGATAGTATACAATTGCTAAGCGCATGAGCATATTAAACGGAAATTAAAGGATTTTTTCTCATTTCAACAGCCAGCGCCGTCAAAAAGCGCAGGCCGAAAAGCGTGTTTTTTTTTATTCTAACCATGTGTTTTATCAGAATATCGTGCATTAATTGCCTCAAGTTTTTTTTTAGGGTAACCGTAACAGGGCATAGTCAAATTTCCTTCCCGATTGCGTTTCTTACCGTACCGGTTTTTTATAGCTCAACAAAGTGACTGCCTCATACGGCCTTCATCGCCGTGACAGCCCAAACAAAGGAGGTATCATGCAAAGCACTCGCCGTGATTTTCTTAAAGGCGTGAGCGCGGGAGTTCTCTGTCTCACGCTGGGGCAGCTTGGTTTTGATCTTGCTGAAGCGAAGGCCTATGCCGGGCAACTCAAGATTGAAGGAGCCAAAGAAGTTATCAGCGTATGTCCCTTTTGTTCTGTATGCTGTCAGATTATCGCCCACGTGCGGGACGGCAAGCTCGTTTCCACCGAAGGCGACCCGGATTTCCCGGTGAATGAAGGAGCGCTCTGCGCCAAGGGCGCCGCGCTGTTTACCATGTATACCAGCCACCACCGCCTTACCAAGCCCCTGTACCGTGCCCCCTACAGCGACACCTGGGTTGAGAAGGATTGGGAGTGGACCCTGAACCAGATTGCACGGCGGGTGAAAGACGCCCGCGATCAGGACATGATTCTGCAAAATGACATGGGCCAGGCCGTTAACCGTCTTGAAAGCATCTTTACCATGGGCACTTCCCACGCCTCCAACGAGGAATGTGCTGTCATTCACCAGTTTATGCGAAGCCTGGGCGTAGTCCACATGGACCACCAGGCCCGGGTCTGACACAGCCCCACTGTAGCGGCTCTGGCAGAGTCGTTCGGACGCGGTGCAATGACCAACCACTGGATTGATATCAAAAACAGCGATGCGGTGCTGATTATCGGCAGTAACGCTGCCGAGCATCACCCTGTTGCCTTCAAATGGATTATGCGGGCCAAGGATAACGGGGCCGTGCTCATGCATGTTGACCCGAAATTTTCCCGCACGTCTGCCCGGTGCGATTTCCATGTGCCCTTGCGCTCTGGCACGGACATTCCCTTTTTGGGCGGCATGATCAACTACATCTTGTCCAACGAGCTGTATTTCAAGGATTATGTTGATAATTACACCAATGCGGCCTTTGTTGTAGGCAAGGACTATGATTTTAACGACGGCCTGTTCAGCGGGTACGATCCGCTTACCCGCAGCTATGACAAGAGCAAGTGGGCCATGGAGAAAGGCCCGGACGGCGGGCCGGTTATGGACCCCACCTACAAGAACGAACGCTGCGTTATCAATTTGATGCGCAAGCACTACTCGCGCTATACCCTGAAAAACGTCTCCGACGTGACCGGGGTTTCGCAAAAAGATCTGCTTCGGGTGTATGAGGCCTTTTGTGCGACCGGAAGGCCGGACAAGGCAGGAACCATTCTCTACGCCCTGGGCTGGACGCAGCATACCGTGGGCGTGCAAAATATACGCACGTCCACACTTATCCAGCTTCTTCTCGGCAATATCGGCGTGGCCGGGGGCGGCATAAACGCCCTTCGCGGCGAGCCCAATGTGCAGGGTTCTACCGACCACGCCATCCTTTACCATATCATGCCGGGCTATGCGGCCATGCCGCGCGCGCCCTGGCAAAGTCTTGCCGATTACCAGAAGGCAAACACACCGGTAACCACGCTGAAAAACAGCGCCAACTGGTGGGGCAACCGGCCAAAATATGTGGTCAGCATGCTCAAGGGCTGGTTTGGGGACGCCGCCACCCCGGAAAATGATTTTTGTTACGGCTACCTGCCGAAGCTGGAGCCGGGCGAAGACTATTCCTATATGTATGTTATGGATAAAATGTACCATAACAAAATTCGCGGGGGCTTTATTTTCGGCGTGAACCCCATGAACAGCTTTTCCAATACCAACAAAATGCGGGCCGCGCTGGACAACCTGGACTGGCTTGTTTGCGCGGAACTGCATAACTCTGAAACTACAGACAACTGGCAAAGGCCGGGGGTTGACCCGAAGACGAAGAAAACCGAGGTATTCCTTTTGCCCTCGGCCCATCGTATTGAAAAAGAAGGCACCATCAGCAACAGCGGACGCTGGCTGCAATGGTTTGATCAGGGCGTAAAGCCCGCCGGGGACGCGCGTAATTTTGCCGATATCTATGTGCCCCTGTTCAACAAGATTCGCGCCCTGTATAAAGCAGAAGGCGGCGTTTTTCCCGAGCCGATAATGAAGCTGCACTGGACGGAACGCTTTGTGGCCGAAGAGTGGACAAAGCGCATTAACGGTTTTTTCTGGGCAGACTCAAAAGTGGGCGACAAGCAGTACAAACGCGGTCAGCTGGTACCGACCTTTGGGGCCTTGAAGGATGACGGTACCACGTCTTCCCTGAACTGGTTGTATACGGGCAGTTATACGGAAGAAGAGGGCAACAAGTCCAAACGGCGGGACAGCAGTCAGACGCCCATGCAGGAAGCCATCGGCATTTACCCCAACTGGTCGTGGTGCTGGCCGGTAAACCGGCGCATTCTGTACAACCGCGCCTCTGTTGACGTGAACGGCAAACCCTGGAACCCGAAAAAAGCCGTTATTGCCTGGGAAGACGGCAAGTGGGTGGGCGATGTGCCGGACGGTCCCTGGCCGCCAGTGGCAGACGCTGAAAATGGCAAGTTGCCCTTCATCATGATGAAGGACGGCTACGCCAACTTCTACGGGCCGGGTCCGGCAGATGGCCCCTTCCCCGAGCACTACGAACCTGCGGAAACGCCGCTTTCCAGTCATCCCTTCTCAAACCAGCTCAGCAGCCCGGTGTACAAGTTCCATACCTCTGACATGGACCAGATTGCCGCTCCGGCTGACCCGAACTATCCCTATGTGCTGACCACTTACAGCCTGACCGAACACTGGTGTGGAGGCGGTGAAACGCGCAATGTGCCGAACCTTCTGGAAGCCGAACCGCAGCTCTATATTGAAATGAGCCACGAACTGGCAAAGGAAAAAGGCATCAAGAACGGCGACGGCGTTCTGGTAAGCAGCCCGCGGGGCAAGGTGGAGGCTATCGCCATGGTTACCGTGCGCATTCGGCCTTTCACCATTATGGGAAAAACCGTGCACCTTGTCGGCATGCCCTTTGCCTTTGGCTGGACCACACCCAAATGCGGTGACTCCACCAACAGGCTGACCGTTGGCGCATACGACCCCAACACAACCATACCGGAGTCCAAGGCCTGTTGCGTCAATGTGGAAAAGGCCGAAACACTCACGGAAATAGGGTAGGGCCTTGATAGTATGGGGGCATCGCCCCCAACCAAGCCCCAGCAAGGGGCCTGGTTCTTAAGGGGCAGCGCCCCTTAAGCCGCCGGAGGCATCACAAACGGAAATGAAATACCAAAGGGGTGCGCAAGAGCTGCGCGTCCGTAAGGAATATAGCCATGCCGAAGACTATTTTGATTGATACGACAAGGTGTACGGCCTGCCGGGGTTGCCAGATAGCGTGCAAGGAGTGGCATGATTTGCCGGCAAATGAAACGAAGCAGCGCGGCTCCCACCAGAACCCGCCGGATTTGAACCCGTATAACCTGAAAATCGTCCGCTTTAATGAACGCATGGACGAGCACGGCAAGGTGATCTGGAATTTCTTTCCGGATCAGTGCCGCCACTGCCTGACGCCCATTTGCAAGGATGTTGCCGATATGGCCGTGCCCGGCGCCATTATCAAGGATGCCAAAACGGGCGCTGTGCTGGTTACGGACAAAACAGCCGAGCTGTCTGCCGAAGACGCAAAGGCCATAATTGACGCCTGTCCGTATAATATTCCCCGGCTTGACCCGAAAACGAACTGTCTGACCAAATGTGATATGTGCATTGACCGGCAGGCGGCGGGCCTGCCGCCGGTATGTGTGAAGACCTGCCCAACCGGGGCCATGGTCTATGGCGAGCGCGAAGAAGTTTTGCCTCTTGCCAAAAAACGGCTGGATACAGCGTTGCAACGTTTCCCCAAGGCCTTTTTGGCCGACTACCGGGATGTGAGTATTATCTACCTTCTGGCAGAAGAAAAAGAGCATTATCACGAGTACGCGGCTTTTATGTAGTTGCGACCGCGGCCTGTTTTTCAATACCGGATTTTGTGAAAAACAGGCTCCAGAGTGCTGCTTAATCCTGTAACAGTGGTGGAAAAAAGACATGGCTGCATCGAGCCTGAGCCTGGAACAAACCCTGGAAGAAATACTTGCCCGCCGCCCGGTTCTGGAACCTGTGCTGCAGGCCTTTGCCCCGGCGTTGGCGGCACAGGTGGAACTTTCGCAAACATTGCAGTCCGGCCCGTCTGCGGTGCAGCTTTCTTTGCCGCCAATGCAGGCCGAACGCGTGGGGCAGGGGGCTTCGATTCTTGCCGGTCAAAACCTGGACGGCCTGGAAAACGCGCTGCTTAAGAGCGCACAAACGCTGTTGCCGGTGCTTTCACAGCGTACGTTTCTTGCTCCCCATATGCCTGCGCTTGAAGCCTGGTTTTTGCGCCCGCTGATTGCCGGGGGAGCGCAAGCAAACGGGGCTGGCGCAAGCGGGGCTGATGCGCCGCACACCCGGCGTTCAGAAAAAGATCCGCGTGTCCGGCTGGCTGAAGCCCGTGTTTCCGGCTACCAGGAAGCCCTGCTCCGTCTTGCCGGGGAGGGGGATATTGATCCGCAGGTGCTGGATTTTGTGTTCGGCTTTGTTGTTGCTCCGGTATTTCGGGCTGTGGCTGCGAAGTTGCTGGACGCAGAGGGGCGGGGTAGTTGGGATGAAGGCGAGCTTTGGCGGCAGGGCTATTGCCCGGTGTGCGGGGCCATGCCCTCCATCGGCTGGCTGGACAAGCCGGCACTGGATGAGAAAAACGCCTACCTTGCCGGGGGCGGGGGCAAAAAACACCTGCATTGCGGCGTATGCGGCACAAACTGGCTCTGCAAGCGCGGCACTTGCCCGGCATGCTCCGAAGAGGGCAACGGGGTTATGGAAATCCTGCGCGAGAGCGGCGCTTCCCACGGAGAACGGCTGGACTGGTGCACCAAGTGCAAGAGCTACTGTCCGACTATTGATCTGCGTGAACGTGAGCATATGCCCAACCTGGAGGGCGCTGCTATAGGCATGATGCATCTGGATATGGTGGCCGCCAAGAAAAAATTGCACCCGGTACGTCCGTCATTCTGGAACCTCTTTTGATCAAGAGCCTCACGGTTTTATGCGTTTCGGCCATTCTCCCCGGGCGCGGGTTCATGGCTTGCCGCCTCTATACATTGTGCCGACGATTGTATATGCATACTATGATCATGCGGTGAAAATAGCAGTCCGCACATACTTTGCCTGGTTTTGGCAGGGCCGGAACAGAGAACCTTTGAAACACTGTTTTGAGAAGGAGAGCATGCATGAGATACCTGACAGCGGTTTTGGTTGCGCTTGTTTTTGTGTGCGTTGGGGCAGCGCAGGCCAAAGACGACAAGGGGCCTGGAGCAATCAAGAACAACCCTATCCTTATCGAAGGCGGGGAGTCCGCGAGGATGAGCGTTATTTTTTCGCATAAATCCCACAGGGGCAAAGGGTTCAACTGTAGAACCTGCCACCATGAAAGTTCTTCCAACACTCCGTATTCTTCTTGCCGCGAATGTCACAGCACCCCCGGTGCCCGTGAACGTGACGAAATGAGCATGTTCATGGCCTTTCACGCCAAGGGAACCGACCGTTCCTGTTATGGCTGTCATGCCAAACTGGCGGAACAATCTCCCGGTGCATATCCTTCTTTCCAGGGCTGCCGCCCCTGCCACAGCACTCAGGCCCGTGAAGCTGCTGCGGCTTTCAAAGCCGCCCAGCAGTAACCGGGTACTTGCATACTGGTGATACGCCTCAAAGCCATGGGACCATGCGCCCTGGTTTTGGGGCGTATTGTTTTTAAGGAAGCGCTGATTAATGGTCTTTTTGCCCTCTGGCCGCGTCAGACTCATCCCGTGTGAAGCTCATGTATGTCTTGATACACTTCGCCTCGCCCGGAATTCGCCTTCCTTGCCAGAAAACAAAAATCCTCATTAATCAGAGCTTCCTTAAGGAAGTTGTGAGAGGCAAAGGCTGCAAAAAAAACTACGCAGGTAAGTAAATACTTGCCTGCGTAGTTGCAAAGGAAAAATACGGGAGGTATTTATTGCGCCTTTGCGGGTATGGCCGGGCCGGGGTGCATGGGCCGGGGCATTCCGGCTGTGCAGTTTTTCTCTTCAATGGCCTTGCGGCACAACTCCATGCGGCTGTGGACAAAAAGCATTTCGGCCTGCTTTGGGGTCATGTCTTTTGTGGTAAAAGGCAGGGGTTTTCCTGAGCGGGCAGCGGCAAGTACCGCTTCTCCCGGTTCCAGTTCTTCAAAGCGTTTGCCAAGGGCGTTAATGGCCACGTGCAGTTGTTCGCAACTATAGCTTGTGTAGTCGGCATTATAGTCGGGCGTTGCCGGTTGAGAGGCCTTTTGCCCGGCAGATTTGCTGCTCTGGGCGCAGGCCGTGAAGGGCAATAACAGCAGCAGGCCAACAAGGCAGGCTATTTTCATATAGATTTTCTCCTTGAACAGCATTTTGAATTTCAGAGGTTCCCCCCTGGCGCCGACAAAGGAAAACGTTGTCAGCGCCGGAGGGATGCGCATCTTTCTGCGGCGCGTACAGAGCACCACTGCGCCAAGCGCTGTGGTGGGGGCAAAAGGCAAAACAATACGCCTACCGCTTGCCGTGCTTGCGCCCTGAGCCGGGGTAGGGCCCATATTCGTTCGGGTCTCTGCGGTTGTGCTTTCCGCAGTTGTTTTGCTTCATGAGGTTGTGAACCTTGCGCAGCCTGTTGTGCACGTTGGCCAGTTCGTCTGCGTCGTTCGGGTGGTTGTCGTAGTTCTGCTTGTGGTGCTTGTGGTCGTACTTGTCTCCCCATTCCCCTGTGTGACCGAGTTTTCTTTTCAGCTCGTCTTCACGCTGTCCGAGTCTGTCCATTTCAGCACGAAGCTGCTCACAGGAATACCCGTTATAGCTGGGGCCGGGACCATAGGTGGCGTCCACAGGAATAAAACACCCGGACAGGGGCATCAGGAATAAAAGGCATAATCCGGCAAGTAAAGAAAAACGCATACACTCTCCGTAAAAGAAAAAGGGTTGAAAAAGTACTGCAAAAAAAATGGGTTTCAGTCAGTATGCTAACCGGGGCTGTCCCCAAACCCAAGACGTAGTGGAAAAAATAATGCCATTGATCGGGGGCTGACTTCACCTACAGCCGTAAAGGTTACTCTGCGTCGTCTGCTTGTCTTCCCGCCGTGCGTTTGTAGCGAATTTTTACCTTGGGCTGCGCGGTATTGTGCATGAGCAGGGTGTTCTGGTCCACAACGGTAAAAACTTCATGCCTGTTGGGTTCATCCAGGTAGGCAATGGTTGTGGCGTTGTCTTTCTGACGGACAACCTTGAACTTGGTAAACAGCGGCGGCTGACTGCCGGAAAGGCTTTCCACGCGCATTTCTCCACGGGCGGTATTGATGGAGATGAAGTTTTCCTTCAACGCTCTGTAGATGATATCTTTTTTAAGGGGTTTTCCGGGGTACATCTGTTGCCACGAATAGTCGGCGTCACACAGCCAGTCACCATCGGGCGACAATGCTGTGCCGGAGGTTTTTCCTGCGCAGGCGAACAGAAATACTACACACAAACAAAGGGATACATTTGTAAAAAGCCTCATAATCGCAGCACTTCCATCAGGTTATATCAGCCGTTTATCCATGGGGTAGCGGGTTTTGCGTATCTATGGGAAGCGCGCAAGCCGCAGAGCGGGCATACTTATTTGCGGCGCTTGAAAACAAACCCTTTTTGCGGGTTTTGCGGGTCATGAATGAACAGGGTGGTGGCGTCCTTGAGTTCAAATACATCGCCATCATCAATGGTTATGCTGTTCGGGGCTTGCGAGACAATATTCAGCGTACTGTTTACCTCGGAAGTCGGGCCAAAAGCTTCATTCCACATAACCATTTTTCTATTTTTCATATCAAGGCGGAGTCTGGCCTGGGCCAGAGCCTTGTAGTCATTGTCTTGCGTAAACCGTTCGCCGGGGTGCCACAAGGCCCAGGTGGCCCTGGCGTCACACGTCCATTCTCCGTCTAGTTTATCCATGACGGTAAGGTTTTTTTTGGCGGCACAGGCGCTAAGGCACATAAGCATTGCCAAAATAAAAATGTAGGCGAAACGGTTTTTCACGGCTGGCTCCTGACTCTGATTAGCAAGAAATGTGGATGGATATCTGTCAGTTTATCAAGCGGCGGTTGCGAAGACAAGGGCTTTCATGGGAATAAAAACAGGGCGCATTCGTAGCGCATGCCCCCTCTGGCTGCTGACAAAACGTTCAGGGCGACAGTATTGACTTGTATTGAGGGTTTATAGCATGCCTGCCCTGATGCAACGCTGTCGGCAAAACGAAAAAGGATGTCCGGTAATGCAGGTATTTGAATACGGTTCCCGAGAAACGCACTACCTTGCGCGCAAGGATGCGGCTTTGGCAGCGGTCATGAAAGAAATCGGCCATGTATACCGGGAAGTTACCCCGGACCTTTTCGCCGCGCTTGTACAGCAGATAGTCTGTCAGCAAATTTCCACAAAGGGCGCAATGACCATCTGGAACCGCATGCTTGCGGCCTTCGGCTCTCTTACCCCGCAGTCTCTTACCCCGCAGTCTCTTGCCCTTGCGCCGATTGAAGATATCCAGAAATGCGGTATGTCCATGCGAAAAGCCGGGTACATCAAGGAACTGACCCAAACCGTGCAGGACGGCCGACTGGATTTGAACGCCCTGCGCACCATGCCGGACGACGAGCTTTGCGCCCATCTTGTGCAGATTAAAGGTATTGGCGTATGGACGGCGGAAATGCTGATGACCTTTTCCATGCAGCGGCCTGACGTTATGAGCTGGGACGATATTGCCATTCACCGTGGCCTGCGCATGCTTTACCGACACAGGAAAATAAGCAGAGAACTATTTGCAAGGTATAAAAAACGCTACTCGCCGTATGCTTCCGTTGCCAGCCTGTATTTGTGGGAAATAGCCGGGGGTGGGTGCAAGGGGCTTGTGGACCCTGCGCCCCTGAGCGAAGCGCAAAAAAGGGCCAGAGCCAAAAAACGCGGAAAAGACAAGGCAAAAAGAGCTTCCCCCGGCTCTCCCGGCCCGGAGCGGGGCAGCAGGGCATGATTATCAGCGCAAGCCGGAGAACAGACATCCCGGCCTTTTATTCGCGCTGGTTCATGAACCGGCTTGATGCCGGGCATGTACTTGTGCCCAACCCCTGGAACCCGCAGCAAGTTGGCCTGGTGCGCCTTTCGCCTGATCATGTGGACTGCATCATGTTCTGGACAAAAAACCCGGAAGCCATGCTGGACAGCCTTGATCGACTGGATGCGCTTGGCTACCGCTATTATTTTTCCTTTACCATAACGCCGTATGGCCGAGATATAGAAAAGGGGCTGCCACCCAAGGAGCGCGTGATGGATACCTTTCTGCGCCTGGCAGATCGGCTCGGGCCGGAGCGGGTGGACTGGCGTTTTGACCCGGTAATGGTCACACAGGCGTACCCGGCACAGTGGCACCTTGAGCGCTTTGAGCAGATGTGTGCAAGGCTGCGAGGCGCGACCGGGCGCTGCATCATGAACTTCATCAAGTCATACCGGCACATCGCTTCACGGGTGCGGGTGATGGATGACGGGCTCATCCGCGAGACAGCCCTGGGGCTGGCCGGGGTGGCAGCGGCCCATGGAATTTCCCTGTACAACTGCACGGAACAGTGGGACTTGCGTGAGCAGGGCATAGGTTGCAGCTCCTGCATTGACCAAAGCAAGGTAGAAGCCCTCACCGGCTACCCCATTACCGCCAGAAAAGACCCGGGCCAGCCAGCCGTTTGCAACTGTATCGAGAGTATTGACATCGGCATGTACAGTACCTGCCCGCATGGTTGCACCTATTGTTATGCCACAAAAAGTGAAGCGCTGGTGCGTAAAAGGATGCAGGCCCATGACCCGGCTTCGCCCATGCTGACGGGCTTGCCTACAGGTGAGGAAACAGTTGCTGACCGCACCCGGCCTTCGCTGCGTGACCCGCAGTTGCGGCTGGTGTGAGCCAGGAGATGCCTCTTTGGGCTTTTGTCAGCTTTTATCGTGGGGGGAAGGCCCATACGGAAGCCCCTGTCCGGGCCTTTGCACAGGCCGGGACAGGGGCTTGATTTGCTGACAGGTACTTGCGTCAGCCCGGTTTATACACCGAGCATCGGCCAGTAGATGAGAGCGCCCAGGGTACATATGACAAGGAGCGTCAAGCACCAGGGCACGGCTACCTTGACGAACTCTATCTGCGAGAAGAAGCCGGTGCTGTAGGCGATGATGGTCGGCGGGCAGCCGATGACCAGCATGATGAACGAAGTGTTCATCGGAGCCAGAAGACCAACGGTTTCAACGCTCATGTTCATCATGGAAGCCATGGGCAGGGTAATGGGCAGACTCAGGGCGACAGCCGCCGAGTTGCTCATGATACTGGAGAGTATGGAGCCGAAGAGGCCCATGCCGTAGTAAGTGACGAACTGGCTTTGCCCTTCAAGTATGGGCAGGATGCTTTCCGCAAGAAACTTGCCAAGCCCGGTGGAGAGCATGGCCGCGCCAAGAGAAACGCCGGAACCGAACACGATCCACGATTCCCAGGGGAACTTGTCGCATATGGTCTTGAAGGAAACCCAACCGGGTGCGCAGAAGCCGAAAAGCGCGAGAGCGGCAACAACGGTGATGTGCAGGCCGGTCAAGTCGCCCATGAACCACAGGATAAAGGCAACGATAAAGACCGTGCCTACGCCTTTTTCCGCGGTGCTCATCGGGGCCATATCCTCGATTTTCACAGATGAGGGCAGTTCTTTTTCCGTCGGGCGGAAAACAAGATAGCAGACTACCCAGGTGGCAACAGCCGTGAAAAAGGATATCGGAAACTCGATCATCATATAGCGCAGGAAGCCGATGTGCACTTCAACGCCGGTGGTGTCGAGAATATATTTGGTGGTAATGTCAACTGCCAGCGGGCAGCGACCGCCGCCGAGCAGCGTTCCGAAGCCGCCGGCGGAAGAGGCGAGCGGTACTAGTATGACAAAGAATTTACTCAGGTTTGTACTGTTTTTCGCCGTGATTCCCATGGAGGCAAAAATGGGCAGAATGGCGAAAAGCATGATGATGGTAACTGTGGCGTCGTGAAATATTGTAGCCAGTATGGTACAGGAAAACGAAATAAAAAAGCTTAATTTTATCACGTTTGTACCGGTGAACTTCAATATCCAGAACAGCATGCGCTTGGCCAGGCCCACTTCGTTAAGTACCACGCCGAACATGATAATCATCATAACGAACATGACGGCCCGGTTGGCGTATGGCGCCCACCCGGCCTGGGCCGATGTAACCTTGAAGGCAATCATGGCGGCAGTAGCCAGAAGGGCGGTAATGCCGATGGGAATGGCTTCAGATACCCACAGGAACACAACCGGCACCAGAATGGCGGCAAGCCTGTGCGCTTCGGGCGGCATGGTTTCCGGCCTGGGGATCATGATGATGATAAGTCCGAGCGCAAGCGCGATAAGAATCTTGATCACGGTGGATTTCTGATTCGGCTGCTGCTCCTGCTGTTCTTCAGCGGTTTCTATTTCATGGGGAGTGTCGTTACTGACGTTCTCGATAGGCATCCTCTATCCTCCATGGAAGTGTAATATGTCGTCATGGGTGGAAAAGCCCGCCCCATCAGCACTCGTTTTTGACTCTGTCTACCAGTTCCTGATACACGGGAGAAAGGCCCAGAAGGCCAACAAAGTTTTTGCCGTCTGTCACATACAGGGCGTCGTGCTTGGCAAGAACAAAGCGGTGAATGGCTTCGTCCATTGTTTCGCCGACCTGAATGATTTGCGAGGAAGAGGGTGCCTTGATAAAGTCTTTGACCTTCAAGCCCTTGATTCGTGAACACATGCTGGACCAGGGTTGTGACACCTGGACCACCGTTTCGCGCATCGAGTTGATGATGTAACCGAATTTGCCTATCTGTGTGCTGAACCCTTCATTGAGCAGTTTGTCATAGTTGGGCTCGAGGCTGCGCAAAATATCCGTAGGGGTGATTTTGCCCTTGACTGTGCCGTGGTCGTCCACAACCAGTAATGTGCGCGATCTCCGCTTGTTTTGTTTAAACTCCTCAAGTACTTGAGCAAGTCCTTCCACAACCTCGACGAAACCGGCGTTTTCGTTTACACTGGCCATTTCGCTTACCGGAACCATCAGGTCTTCTACTTTCAGCTTGTCCATGCTAGCTCCATAGAGTAGTTTTCATAATGTTAAGCGGTCCATACGCATTGCGGGCTTGCTAGCCAAAACGGCTGCGTACGCTCCGCCCAGTCCCCAGTTTGTACGATGTTTGGCTCTCCTTTCAGGCGGTTTGTATGTTCATGTTTTGTGTACTTCCTCACTACCGGAAACATTTTGGTAACGTCGTATGCATAATGCACATTGCTTTGACAAAGTTACCATTGTGCACTCTACACGAACTTTCGTAATTATCCACAACCATCGCCCGAGATAAACGAAAGAATGACGGCGGCGGTTAACATAACGAGGAACGCATGTATTCTCACCGTTGCCCCCGGTGCATGTCGACCCAATTAGTCAAAAATGGTAGCCACCGTAACACGCAGCGTTACTTATGCAAACAGTGTGGTTACCAGTTCACTAGAAAAGAAACGAATATCCGCTCACACAATGACAGGCTGCTTGCCGCCCTGCTGTATGCGAACGGCATGTCCAAAAACGCCATTGCAAAGCTTATGGGGACTTCGCCCCCCACGGTGGCTCGATGGATTACCGTGATTGGGGCCAAATCATATGGCGAAGGCGGGCATGAAAAACCTGCGGTAACAGGCGTGGATGATGTTGTGAGATACTTGCATTCGCCGGAGGCGCACGAAAAACCGGGCAAGCTGGTCATTGTGCTGCAACTTGATTCCCTGGCCGAAGATACCGGGGTGGTATTCGCCACTTCCCCTAAAAGTCTCAAAAAACCGAGCTAAAATTTATTTTCAGATAACACACTGAATTAAATTGAGTTTGTGTCTTGGTTTGTGCTGTTTGAGAAAAAAATAACAAGCATCATTCTTCTGTTATAGTTTTGATAGCGTTGTCATGTGAAGAGTCTATTGAGAAAATCAATAGTGACTTTGTCGACTATCTTTGACTCCGGCTGGAAACAGTACGCCGCCGCTTTTGTAGAAAAAGCGGCGGCGTTGTTGTGGATGGAGAGGGATTGCATGTGCGCGAAAATGCGCACCCCTGCGGTGTATTCGCTACTTCAGATAGCTGTTTTGATCGTATGGCACGCCCTTGTTATACTCGTCCAGAACCCGCTTGACCGTCTTACTCAGGAACAGCAGGGCAATAAGGTTGGGCAGCACCATGATGCCGTTGAAGAAGTCGGCAAGTTCCCATACCAGATCGATTTTCAGCACGCTTCCTACAAAAATGAAGAACATGACCAAGAGCTGGAAGGGGCGCAGCATTTTTGCGCCAAAAAGGTAGCGCACGTTGGTTTCTGCGAAGTAGTACCAGCCGATGATGGTGGAAAAGGCGAAGAACAGAAGGCATATGGCGATGAAGGAGTGCCCGAAATCGCCGAGCAGGGTGGTGGAGAAGGCTGCCTGAATCAGCGAAATACCCTTGAGGGTGGCCTGGCCGTCTGCAAATGCGATAACGTCGGCGGACAGCACGGTAAATACGCTGATGTTGAGAATGATGAAGGTGTCGATGAATACGGAAACAACGGCCACCATGCCCTGTTCCACCGGGTGTTTCACCTTGGCAACCGCGTGGGCGTGAGGCGTGGAGCCCATGCCGGCTTCGTTGGAGAAAAGACCACGGGCAATACCGTAACGGGCCGCCTTGGCAATGGAAATGCCCAATACGCCGCCCCAGGCCGCATCCGGGTTGAACGCGCACTCAATGATTGCGCCAAACACCAGCGGAATATGATCTGCATGCAGAATGATAACAATGGTGCCCACGACGATGTACAGGATAGCCATGAACGGCACGACTTTTTCCGTTACGGAAGCAATGCGCTTGATGCCGCCGATGAATATCAGGCCCGCGATGAGGGCCAGAGCCACGCCTACGATGACGGGGTTAACGCCGAAGGCCCCGGAAAAAGCGTCGCTGATGGAGTTGGCCTGCACCATGTTGCCCATGAAGCCAAGGGCAAGAATGATGGCAATGGCGAAGAAACCGGCAAGAGCCTTTGAAAAGGCCGTGTTGCCGAGGCCGCGAGAGATGTAATAGGCCGGGCCGCCCACAACTTGTCCGTTGTCGTCAGTTGTTTTGTAAATCTGGGCCAGACAGGCTTCTGCGAAAATGGTGGCCATACCCAGGAAGGCCGCAATCCACATCCAGAAAATAGCGCCGGGACCGCCAGCGACAAGAGCGGTCATGGCACCGACCAGGTTACCGGTGCCGACCTGGGCGGCAATGGCCGTGGCCACGGCCTGGAAAGAGCTCATCCCGTCTTTTCCGGCAGCAGCGCCAAAAAAGGAGAAGTCACCAAACAGACGTTTGAAACCGGGGATAAACTTGGAAAGCTGTACCCCTCTCAGGGCAAAGGTGAACCAGAAACCGGTCAGGCAGAGCAGTGTGATAAGGCAGTACGGACCCCAAAGAAATCCATTGGCCTCGACGGTCAGTTTCAACAGCTCTTCAAAGAAAGGGGAACTTAGAAGCGCGTCCATGATAACTCCTCACAAGTGCATGGTTAAGAATGATGAAAATACCTTTACTTCCACAACTGAAAACCCGGAACAACCGTTTCAGCTGATAATGCAACAGATCTCACGACCTTATGGGTCTTAATTTCAGTATATCCGTGCAGATGAAAAAAATGTAAAACGCATTTTTTTCACTTGGCATTAATTTTATTTATGATGCGAGGATGGTCTTTGAAAGACATAGTACAGTCGGAAAACGCATGGCGGATACATTGTGTATCCCCGCTGACCGTTTTTGCGAGAATTGTGCAAGAAATAAAGAGGAATGGGGCTGTAAGTTTGCCCGGATAGCAGGTATATTGCTGAATGGAAGGCTGCTGTTTTCGGCAGGCCTGCGCCGTCAATTCACAGATAACAAACATTCTATCAGGAGCCAGACCATGAAATATCGCTCTGTAGGCAAGACCGGCATGTCCGCCAGCATTATCGGCCTGGGCACGGAACATCTGGACAACAAACCGTATCCGGTGGTTGAGGAAGTTATTCACGCCGCGCTGGAGCAGGGCATCAACATGATGGATATGTTCATGCCGGGCAAGGAAGTACGCAGCAATATAGGCAAGGCGCTTTCCGGCAACCGGGAAAAAATGATGATTCAGGGGCACATAGGTTCGGTCGATCTCAGGGAACAGTATGACATGACCCGCGATCTGGACATCTGCAAACGGTACTTTGATGAGATGTTGACCTGCCTCGAAACGGATTACATTGATTTCGGCATGCTGTTTTTTCTTGATTCCCACCAGGATATTGATGCCATTTTTGAAAACGGCGTCGTTGACTACGCGTTGGAACTCAAACGTCAGGGCGTGGCGCGGGCGCTTGGCGCAAGCGCGCATAACCCTGAGACGGCGAAGCGTATTGTGGAAAGCGGCGTGATTGATATTTTGATGTTCAGCATCAACCCGGCCTTTGACCTGATGGTGGGCGCAACGGATATTCAGGCCATGACCGGTGAAAACTTCGCGGGCATGGTGCAGGCCTTTGATCCGGCCAGGGCAGAGCTGTACAGGCTGTGTGAAAGCCGCGGCGTTGGCATTACCGTCATGAAAACCCTTGGCGCGGGCAAGCTGCTTTCGGCAGAGCATACGCCCTTTGCAAAACCTCTGACCCCGGCGCAGTGCATCCATTACGCGCTGAGTCGCCCGGCTGTAATCAGCACGCTTGTCGGCTGCCAAAGCCGCCAGCACGTTCTGGACGCAACGAGCTATTTGACGCTTTCAGCAGAGGAACTGGACTATGCCCCCATAATCAGCAGCCTGAAACATGATTTCCGGGGAAGCTGCGTATACTGTAATCACTGCCTGCCTTGCCCCTCGGAAATCAACATTGCCATGGTGAACAAATATCTGGATATCGCGGTTCTGGATGAAGCCAATGTGCCGCCGAGTATACGGCAGCATTACAGGGAATTACCGGCCCACGGCTCTGACTGTATTGCGTGCGGAAGCTGCGAGGAGCGCTGCCCCTTTGGAGTGGCGGTCACACAGAACATGCAACGGGCGGCGGATATTTTTGGCGTATAAACGTGAGCCGGATATGGTCAGGCCGTGACGTGGCCCTGACCAGGCTCTGACCAGAACCTGCCCATATCTGGCATGGCACGCAAAAGAAGACGGCGATTTTGAGCGATACTACAGCGTAAGGCGAGACTTTGCAGTGTTGTACAGTAACTTTGCGATTTGCCGCTTAACGGCGGGCAAAGCCCGCCTGCGGCAAACCCAAGGCACGGATTTGCGGACAAATCCGTGCAGAACGTGTATACATTTTCTATGGTAAAATACTCTGGTCGCCGTTTTCGATATAGTCGTGTATAAGCTTGACGATTTCCGCGTATTCCACTTCGCCGCTCAGGGCGTTTTTTTCGGGCATGGTGCGCAGCGGCGCGAGGTTATGCCCCTTCATATAGATAAAGAAGGGCACAAGGCCGTTTTCCACCCCGTCGTATTTCATACCCGAACCATGGTCGCCGTAGAGGAAAACCAGGGTGTCGTCCGGCAAGCCTTCTATAAAGAGTTGCAGGGAATAGTCCAGATAACTCGTGGAGTTGGCATACCAGTCAAAGATGCTGTCCGGCTTGATATAGGGGTAGGGCAGGGGGCAGACATCCGGGTGGGTGTTAAAGGGGCCGTGGGTGGTCATGGTGATGATGAAGTGCAGGTTTTTTTCGCCATCCATCAGGGTGTTTGCCAGTGCAAAGCAATCTGCGTCAAGAATGTATCCTTTTTCCGGCTCTATCCCCATTTTTTCCATGTCCTGCTGGAACAGCACACGGTCAAAACCGCATTGGGGCAGGGCTTTGTCCCGTGAGTAATAGTACCCGTAATTGCCGTGCAACACCGCTGTTTTAAAGCCTTTTTCCGCGGCTTTGCGGGCGATGGTGCGTACTGAGGAAAAGGGATAACCGGGAATTTTGTAGGGAATGCGCACAGCGTCCACAAGCAGGCCGGATATCATCTGAAAGTCGGCTCCGGCAGTGGAGTAGCGCCGAAAGGGCGTAACAGCGTAAAACATGGATTCTTCACTCAGGCGGCGAAGAAAGGGGGTTATGGCAAGACCTTCTTCCGTATCTTTGTGAATGATGGAAAAATCCAGACTCTCCGCCTGTATGATGGCGATATTTCGCGCGCCTCCGGGCAGTTTTTCCATTGCGCTCAGACGCGTTTTGTCTATGGGGCGGGAAGTGGCAACCGCGTTTTCCAGAATGGTCTTTTCATCTCTGAAATGGTAGGCGTTAATGGCCCAGGAGGGCAGATAGCCGTATGCTTCGGCAAAAAGGGTCTGCTCACCCCATGAAGCCACGGTATCCAGCGGGGGCACCAGCTTCCAGGATGCGGCAAAGCAGAGCAACAGGCCTACCAATGCGGCAAGAACGGATTTTTTGCGTGAAATGCCTGCTGCCATGCGCTTTGCGGGGCCAAGGAGATACAGTTTTAAAAACAGCAGGGCAAAAAGAGCGGCGGCAAACGTCGGGCTGATCAGCGTAAGCGCAAAAGCGCCAAAGTGCGCGCCTTCAGTTGCCTGGGTAATGAACACCTGTTCCGAGAGCGGAAAGCCGTAATACTCGAAGTAGGTCAGCAGCGTGAGGGAGAAGAGCAGATGCAGGACAAAAATAGCGACCAGGGCGCGTTTGCCCGCCAGAAAAAGAATCAGGGCCGTGCTGCACAAGGCCACCCCCCAGCGCACAGCGTGTTTGCCAACCCATGAGAGGTAGTCAAGAAAACGCGGTTGAATGGTATATTCCTGAACCAAGGCTATTTCCGTGGTCCAGATAAGCGCAATGGCAAGCAGGGGCAGGGCGGAGCGCAGGCTTGTGTTCATATTCCGTGTTTCCGCTCGATTTTTGCCATCAGGCGCTCCGTAACAGTCTCAAGCCCTGCGGTGACAGGGTTTTGACTGGATGTGCGACAGGTGTTCAAGACAGGCGGTGTGAGCGCTCTTGTCGTACAGCACGACGGCAACGGCAAGAAGCAGTTCTGTACTCTGGGCCGGGTGGAACATTTTATCGGCCTGCATCAATGATGTCCAGTGTGCTGTCCCCATTGCGCTCATAGCGGACGGACATGCAAACCGCAAGATGATTCCTTACTCGCATATTTTTCACCGACGGTCAGCAAAACTTTTTCAGTGCAAACGGCGGTTTGTCCGACCGGGGCCTGAGTCTGAACCCGGCCCGCGCAAGCCGCCGGGTTCGGAAAACAGCCTTGTCAGCAAAGAGCAAGTGGCATAAGAATACACCAGGCCGAGTTTTCGGCAGTTATCTGCCAGAGCAAAGTATCGTTGAGTTTTGCCGTTTAGCGGCGGGCAAAGCTCAGTGCCAATGTCTCCGACCCGCCTACGGCACACTCGAGGCAAGGATTTGAGGACAAATCCTTGCAGAGCGCGTATACATTTGCAATGGTAACATACTCTGGTCGGCAATGTAGTGAATGTGCCCGTCTGCAATTCCCCAACCCCCAAAGAGTCCCATGCCGTCATTCCCGTTTCCTGTCCGTCCTGAAGTTCTGGCGTTTGAACCGTACAGTCCCGGTCTTTCCATTGATGAAATCCGGGCAAAATACGGCCTTGAGTCTGTGGTCAAGCTGGCCAGCAATGAAAACCCGCTGGGCACGTCGCCTGTGGTGCAAAAGGTTATTCGCGAGTATGCGGCCATGGCCTTTCGGTATGCGCAGTCAGGTAATCCCAGGCTTGTTCGGGCTATTGCAGACCATCTGGGAGTAGCGCCCGATCTGATTGTGCCGGGCAACGGCTCGGATGAGGTGATTGACTTGCTGGTGCGCGTGGTGCCCACGCCGGGCGTACACAACATTGTCGCTTCCAGGCCGTCTTTCAGCATGTATCGCATTCAAAGCCGCCTGTGCGGGGTAGAATTTCGCCAGGTGCCGTTGAACGATGACTTTTCCTTTGACTGGCAAGGGCTTTTGCAGGCCGTTGACGAGCAAACGGCCATGGTTTTTATCACCACACCGGACAATCCTTCGGGCTGGTGCCCGTCTGTTGCCGAGGTTGAGGCCTTTGCCACCAGGCTGCCGCCTTCCTGTTTGCTGGTTGTCGATGAAGCGTATATGGATTTTTGTGCGGACAGCCGTGAGCACTCTCTGTTTGAGCGCTTTGCACAGTTTCCCAACCTGGTTTTGCTGCGCACCTTTTCCAAAAGCTACGGCCTGGCTGGAATTCGCCTTGGCTACGGGATCATGCCAAAGCCCCTGGCAGATGCCTTGCGTAGTGTGCACATGCCTTTTTCCATCAATATTCTGGCCGAAGCAGCCGGAATTGCCGCACTTGCAGATACGGCCTTTTATGAGCAGACCATGCGTACCGTGCGCGAAGGCAGGCAGTATATTACGGAAAAACTTGGTGCCATGGGCTGCCGTGTGTTCCCTTCCATGGCCAATTTCGTAATGTTCACCCTGCCGGATTCGTGCAAAAAAGACGCGCTGGCGGTGTTTGAAGCCCTGCTTTCCAGAGGCATGATTATCCGCCCGCTGAAAAGTTACGGCTTGCCGGAGCATTTGCGCGTGAGCATTGGCTCCATGGATGAAAACAGTCTGTTTGTCCGACTCTTGAGCGAGGTACTTGCGTGAGCGACAAAGCCATGATCATTACCATTGACGGTCCTGCCGGGGTGGGCAAAAGCTCGCTGGCCGGACGTTTGGCCGAAGACTTCGGCGTTGCCTACCTGGACACAGGGGCCATGTTCCGCAAAGTGGCGCTGCACCTCGCGGATCGCCTTGGCGAAGCGCAGGTTGCGCCGGGGGATGAGCTTGCCCGGCTTTTGGAAGAATGCTCTTTTTCTTTACAGGGCAACGGGGCGCAAACAAGGCTATTGTGTAACGGCACTCTGGTCGGTGATGAAGTGCGCTCTGAAAAAGCCGGTATGATGGCGGCCAGGGTTGCCGGAATTCCCCAGGTCCGGGATTTTTTGAAGGCCAGGCAGCAGCAGCTTGGATCCGAATTTTCCCTGGTTGCCGAAGGCAGAGACATGGGTACAGTGGTTTTTCCCGCTGCCGCGTGCAAGTTTTTTCTGGACGCAAGCCCCGAAGTGCGGGCACAGCGCCGCTATTTACAGTTGCAAAAGCTTGGACAGGAAAGCGACCTCGCCCTTTTGACCGCCCAGATAGCCGAGCGCGACGCCAGCGACCGCAACCGTCCCGTGGCTCCGCTTAAACCGGCGGAAGACGCATGTATCATTGATACTTCCAAGCTGAATATGGATGAGGTTTTTACCCTTATGAAAACAGTAGTTGCAGCGGGCACACAGGACGCCCCGGCCGGAGTACCCATGCGTCGCAAGGACTGCGCCCTTGCCCCGCAAGTAATAAACGAGGTTCTGGATACGTCTGAATACGGTATTCTGGCTCTTAACGACCCCAGCGGCTGGCCCTATGCCGTGCCCCTGTCTTTTGTGCATATGGATGGGGCAATTTACGTGCACTGCGCGACAAGCGGAAGAAAAAATACCCTGATCACCCAGTGCGACAAGGTCTGCTTCACCACGGTATGCGACACCAAGCCCGTATACCTGACAGACTTTTCCACCTACTACAAAAGCATCATGGTCTTCGGCAAAGTCCGCGAAGTGACGCAAGAACAGGAAAAAAACAGGGCACTCCACGCCCTGGCAAAAAAATATCTGCCAGACCACATGGACAAGGCAGACGACGGCATAGCAAAATACGCCACAAGGACCAAAGTATACAAAATCAGCATGGACGTAGTAAGCGGCAAAGGCAAAGTAGAAAAGTAGGGCACCCGGAAACGCTGAGTTTTTTCGTCTGGCAAGGCGCGCGTCCCTTTTGAAGTGGGGCTGGACATACCGTTCTGCAGTACAGGCCGTTCTGCAGTACTGCCCCCATGCCTCCCGGCAGTTCTTGTGAAAGGGAAGCGAAGCACCCTCTTTCCTTATCCCAAACCGCGAGAGTTGCGGAAACGCTGAGTTTTTTTTGTCTGGCAAGGCGCGCGTCCATTTTTTCAGGGGGCTGGACTCTTCAGTCCTGCCCCCTGAAAAAATGGACGCAGCAACGCAGTCCAGACGGAAAAACTCAGCGTTTCCGCCCGTAGGTGTCGGCGTAGCGGACGATATCATCCTCACCGAGGTAACTGCCGGTCTGGATTTCAATTACTTCGAGCGGGATAAGGCCGGGGTTTTCCAGCCGGTGCCGGGTGGCGAGCGGGATATAGGTGGACTGGTCTTCCTTGAAGATAAGCTCCTGTTCTCCCAGGGTAACTTTGGCGGTGCCCTTCACAACAACCCAGTGTTCGGCGCGGTGGTGGTGCATTTGCATGGAAAGCACGCCGCCGGGTTTGACGATAATTCGCTTGACCTGAAAGCGGTTGCCCTCAGCCAGCACTTCATACGAACCCCAGGGCCGGAACACGCGCAGGTGGGTGTCTGTTTCCTGGCGTTTGCTTTTTTTCATCGCGTCGAGCAGGGTTTTTACTTCCTGGCTTCTGTCGCGCGGCAATACCAGCACAGCATCGGCTGTTTCCACCACGCTGAGGCCCTCAAGGCCGATTGCTGCGACCAGCCTGTGACTGGAATGCACGTAGCAGTTTTTGCTGTCCAGTACGATAACATCGCCGTTAACAGCGTTGCCGCTGGCATCCTTGTCAGCCGAGGCGTAAAACGATTCCCACGACCCCATGTCGTTCCACCCGGCTTTCAGTGGCGCAACCGCCGCTTTTTCCGTGTGTTCCATAACCGCGTAGTCAATGGAAGTGGCAGGGAAAGCCTTAAAAGCGTCTTGCGAAAAGCGCGTAAAATCCAGATCCGGTTGCCGGGTTTCCCAGGTGCCCAGGGCTGCCTCATGCACGGCGGGCGCGTAGCGGGCCAGTTCTTCCAGAAATACGGAAGCGCGGAACAGGAAAATGCCGCTGTTCCACAAATATCCCCCTTCGGCCAGCATGGCTCTTGCTGCGGGTGCATCCGGCTTTTCCACAAAGCGTTCAACCGCATGCACCTCGGGATAGAGCGCCTTTCCCATGCGTATATAGCCATAGCCGGTTTCCGGGAGGGAGGGGGTAACGCCGAAAACCACCAGCCCGCCTTCTTCCGCCGCGCGAAGGGCCAGGCAAAGGCTTTCAGAAAAAGCCTCCACCGGCTCAATGATATGGTCAGAACTCAAAACCAGCAGGATGGGGTCTTCTTCCTCACAGCTTTCACGTATGGCCAGCGCGCCAAGGGCAATGGCCGGGGCCGTATTTCGCCCCTCCGGCTCAAGCAGTATGGTTGATTTGGCAGCGTCTTGCGTAAGCAAACCGTGTTCCTGCAAGATGGCGGCGGCCAGAAAGCGCTGTTCATCATTGCAGATTACAAGCGGAGGAACCGCGCTTGATAAAGCCATGGCCCGGCGCAGGGTTTGCCCGAACAGCGTGTCGCCACTCAAGTCCATAAACTGTTTGGGATACAGCCTTCGGGAAAGAGGCCAAAGCCGGGTGCCGCTGCCGCCGCTCAGAATGATGGGATGGATGGGGTGCATTGTATATATTTTTTTTATTTATCCGGTTCGTTATCTGGACGTAGTGTGTCGACACGAGTCCTTTGTGACAACGAAAAGGGCTGGAGATTCGGAACGGTTTTCCCAGGCCTCGCTCCCGTACCGGGGTATTTCAGTGACCCCGTTTAGGCGCCCATGCGTTTCTTCAAGATAGCGAAGGCTTCGTCTATGCCATCCGGCTTGGTGCCGCCGGCCTGGGCCATGTCCGGCCTGCCGCCGCCCGAGCCGCCGATGGCTGCCGCCACTTCCTTGATGAGGGCCGGGGCGGTGAATTTGCCGTGCAAATCTTTTGTTACCGCCATGATCATGCTGACCTTGCCGTTTTCATCACTGGCTGTCAGGCACAGGACGCCCGAAGACAACTTGGACCGCACATCGTCTGCAAGTTCCCGCAGGCTTTTCATGTCCGGGGCGTTGGTTTTTGCCGCGAGTACGGAAACGCCGCCGATGTTCTCAACCTGTTCCATCAGGTTTCTGCCCGCGCCGGAAGCGGCATGGGCGGAGGTTTTTTCCAGCGCTTTACGCAAGCTGCGCGCTTCGTCCATAAGGCCGTGGATTCGTTTGGGAAGTTCACCGGGACGACTCTTGAGCAAGGGGTATGATTCGACCAGTTCCTGCCGCTGTTTCTGGAATAGAGCGATGGCGTTCCAGCCGGTAGCCGCCTCTATCCGCCTGACCCCGGCAGCCACGCCGGATTCGGAAATAACGGCAAACATGCCCGCTTGCCCGGTGCGCTCAAGATGTACGCCGCCGCAGAGTTCTGTGGATTCGCCCTCAATGGACACAACCCGGACCGTGTCGGCATATTTTTCACCAAAAAGCGCTATCGCGCCTTTACCCAGGGCCTCGTCATAAGCGCAGTGCTCAACGCCGAGCGGCCTGTCAGCCAGAATGGCCCTGTTTACGCGGCTCTCCACTTCGGCCAGTTCTTCCGGGCTGAGTGCGCTTACATGGGTGAAGTCAAAACGCAGCCTGTCCGGGGCAACCAGCGAACCGGCCTGCCGGGCGTGGTCGCCCAGCACAGCGCGAAGCGCTGCATGCAAAAGGTGGGTGCAGGTATGGTTGCGGGCCGACGCAAGGCGCGGGCCTTCTTCCACTTGCAGGCTTACTTCCGCATCCAGCAGGATTTCTCCCCCGGTAACGGTGATCTGGTGGATGGTCAGTTCGGCAGACGGCCTGAGAGTGTCGGTTACATCGGCGCTGCCATGGTTGGTGCGCATCTGCCCTGTATCGCCCACCTGACCGCCGGATGCGCCGTAAAAGGGCGTTGCGCCTGCGACACACCAGCCTGTCGCGCCGTTACCAAGGCTGCCCACGCGCTCGCCCTCGGCATCAAGCAGGGCGATAATGCGCGATTCGCCGGAAAGCGTGTCATAGCCGGTAAAGGTGGATTGAAGTCCTTCTTCCAGCAGCGCGGAAAAGCGGGACGCGATGTCCGTTTCGCCGGACCCTTTCCAGGCAGCCTTGGCCCGGTTTTTCTGCTGTTGCATGAGTTCGCGAAAACCTTCTTCATCAACAGAGAAACCGCGCTTTTCGCTCACGTCGTTCACAATGTCCAGCGGGAAGCCGTAAGTGTCGTACAGCTTGAAAACCACATCGCCGGGAATTTGCAGGACGGCTTTTTCCGAAAGGTTGCCGAGTTCGTCTTCCAGCAGGGCCAGGCCCTTGTCCAGAGTTTTTTCAAAGCGTTCCTCTTCCTCGCGGATAACGCGGGCCATGAACTCGCGAGAGGTGAGCAACTCGGGAAAGTCTTCGCCCATGTTGTCTACAACACTGTCCGCTGTTTTGTACAGGAAGGCGGAAGGCATGCCGATAAGACGGCCAAAGCGGTAGGCGCGGCGAATGAGCCTGCGCAGCACATAGCCCCGGCCTTCGTTGGAAGGCATGATGCCGTCGGAAATCATGAAGGCCATGGAGCGGCTGTGGTCTGCGATAACGCGCAGCGCCGTGTCCACGTCATTCGTGTCGGGCGCGCTTTTGCTGTAGCTGACGTGGGCCAGCTCACACGCGGTATTGATGATGCTGGTAAAAAGGTCTGTGTCGTAGTTGGAATACACGCCCTGACATACGGCGGAAATACGCTCAAGTCCCATGCCGGTGTCAATGCTCGGCTTTGGCAGCGGTTCGCGCTTGCCGGGAGCCAGTTCATTGAACTGCATGAACACCAGGTTCCATATTTCCAGAAAACGGTCGCAATCGCATTTGCCAATGCCGCAGTTCGGGCCGCAGGTCATGTGCTCGCCCTGATCAATAAGAATTTCAGAGCAGGGCCCGCAGGGGCCGGTGTCGCCCATGCGCCAGAAGTTGTCTTTCTCTCCCATGCGGATAATTCGCTCAAGGGGAATTTCCGTGTGTTTGAGCCAAAGCTGCTCTGCCTCGTCATCATCAAGAAATACCGTGGCGTACAGTTTGTCTTTGGGCAGGCCAAGTTCTTCGGTGATAAAGGTCCAGGCAAAGCGAATGGCGTCTTCCTTGAAGTAGTCGCCAAAGGAGAAATTGCCGAGCATTTCAAAAAAAGTGTGGTGGCGGGCCGTTCTGCCCACGTTTTCCAGGTCGTTGTGCTTGCCGCCTACGCGCAGGCACTTCTGGGCGGTGGTTGCCCTGCTGTATGCGCGCTGCTCCTGCCCCTGAAAGATTTTTTTGAACTGCACCATGCCGGAGTTGGTGAACAAAAGAGAGGGGTCGTCTTTGGGCACCAGCGAAGAAGAACGGACAATCTCGTGGCCCCTTTCCTGATAAAACTTGAGGAAACGTCGGCGTATTTCATTGGTGGTAAGCACGGTAAGCTCCTGAACTGGAAAGTGGAGGGAACGCGGTTTTTTACGTTTGGGCTTTGGCTTCGTCCTTTTTCGGGGCGGGCAGGACAAAAACATCCAGCCCGCCCACAAAAAGATCCCGCTCCTGATTAGAGGAAAAACTCAGCGTTGCCTTAATCTTCGTCACCGGGAACAAGACCGGCCTCATCTTCCAGATCCGATTCGGCCTTGACCAGGGCATCCGGGTTCATGCCCAGATGTTCAATGATCTTGCGCTCGATTTCAAGACGAAGTTCATCATTTTCTTCAAGCAGGGCGCGGGCGTTTTCTTTTCCCTGACCGAGCCGCTCCTTGTCGTAGGAAAGCCAGGAGCCACTCTTTTCCACGATACCAGCTTCAATGCCAAGATCAATGATTTCTCCCGAACGGGAGATGCCCGTGCCGTAAATTATATCAAAAAGGGCAGAGCGGAACGGCGGGGCCACCTTGTTCTTGACCACTTTCACCCTGGTGCGGTTGCCGAAAACTTCTTCCTTGTCTTTCAGGCTTTGAATGCGGCGTATATCCATACGGATGGTGGCGTAAAATTTCAGCGCGTGTCCGCCGGTGGTCGTTTCCGGGCTGCCGTACCCGGTAACGCCGATTTTCATGCGGATCTGGTTAATGAAAATGACAGCGGTGCGCGACTTGTGGATGGAGCCTGTAAGCTTGCGCAAGGCGTGCGACATCAGGCGGGCCTGGCCGCCGACCTGGGTTTCCCCCATGTTGCCTTCCAGTTCGGCCTGGGGAATGAGGGCGGCAACAGAGTCGACAACAACAAGATCAACCGCGCCGGAGCGTACGAGAAGGTCCGCTATTTCAAGGGCCTGTTCGCCAAAGTCGGGCTGGGAAATGAGCAGCTCGTCCGTATTTACGCCGAGCCGCTTTGCATAGTTGATGTCGAGCGCGTGCTCGGCGTCGATAAAGGCACACACGCCGCCAAGCTTTTGCGCTTCGGCGATGATGTGCAGGGTAAGCGTTGTCTTGCCCGAAGATTCAGGGCCATATATTTCAGAAACCCGGCCACGCGGAATGCCGCCAATGCCGAGCGCCAGGTCAAGGCCTATGGAGCCGGTCGGAATGGCCGGTATGTTCACATGGGTTTTGTCGGAAAGCTTCATGATAGCGCCGGCCCCATGCTTGCGCTCAATGGTGGACAGGGCACTGGAAAGCGCTTCGGCGCGTAGTTCTTCAGGGGAAAGAGCGGGTTTTTTGGCCATCGGGCGAATACTCCGTAAGTTGATTGCATCAGAAAACGCCGCGCAAAAAGAACATTGCCCGGAGCTTCCGCAAGAGCAGTTTACTTAACAGAACACGTCTTCAAAGTCACCTTCTTTCTCTTGCTATCATTGGACCATAGCTGTACACGACAGAGCAAATACGACTGGAGTCCTCTCATATGACACACCCCGCGTCCCCTTGCGCTGTCGGCCTGTTTTCCGGCGGCCTCGACAGCATTCTTGCCATGCGCCTTGTGGCAGAACAGGGTATAGCTGTTACCGGCCTGCATTTTGTTTCTCCTTTTTTCGGCAAACCCGCGGCTATCCGGTATTGGAAGAAAACCTACGGCTTTTCCTTGAAAACCGTGGATGTATCGGAAGATTTCGCCGCGCTCCTTTCCCGTGGGCCGGTGCATGGCTTCGGCAGCGTGCTCAACCCTTGCGTTGACTGCAAAATTTTGATGCTGCGAAAGGCAAAAGCGATCATGGAAGAATCGGGCGCTTCCTTTATACTGTCCGGCGAGGTTTTGGGCCAGCGCCCCATGTCGCAAAGAAGGGATACGCTGAACGTGATCCGGCGTGACGCGGATGTGAAAGACTGCCTTTTGCGTCCCTTGAGCGCCCTGCATTTTGAACCCATTGCGGCAGAGCGGACCGGCCTTGTGGACCGCACCCGCCTTTTGAACCTGGCCGGGCGCGGACGCAAGGAACAGCTTGAGCTTGCGGCGCGAATGGGCATTAGCGAAATACCCACCCCCGGCGGGGGCTGTTTGCTGACGGAAAAGGAAAACGGACGCCGTTACTGGCCGTTGCTTAAATATCTGTCCGGTCCCGCTACGCCGGCTTCCGGGAAAAGCGGCCCGACAGCTGCGGATTTTCGCCTGGCCAATGTGGGTCGGCAGTATTGGCTAAGCCACGAACAGGGGGCCTGCTGGCTGAGTATCGGCAGGAACCAGCAGGATAACGACAGCCTGCAACAGCTTGCGCAAGAAAGCGATTACGTATTCAAGACCCGCGACTATCCCGGCCCTGTCGCCGTAGGACGCATTGTTGCCGGGGAATGGCAGGACGCATTTGTGGCGAGTGCTGCGGCATTTGTGGCTTCTTATTCCCCCAAAGCCAGGGAACATGCAGCCGCGAGCGACGCAAAAGTAGCCGTGCGCGTGCACCGGGGGTCGCTGGACGCGCCGGGAGCTTCGGCAGAAGTGACTCCTTCGCGTGAGTCGGCTCCGGCCTGGCGGGAGTACGCCTGGGATGACGCCCGGCGTGAATTGAAAGAGCGCCTTGCCGGAGCAGCTATCACGTAGCGTGTGGCTCTTTCCGGCTTCCATCAGGGCGGAATAACGGTGCTTTCTCCTTACGGCGCATGGTGAAATTCTTTTGTTGGGAATTGCGTCACCTTCACCTTGAAAGACGCCGATTTCCCGCTTGTCATGCCGCAAAGTCTCTGATACACATCCCGCACCTGAATTGGCTCAGGAATCTTTTTGTTGGTCGGAGGAAACGTATGTCATCAACTTCAGAACACGAAATGGGCCTCGATATGGAAATGAATTTCGAGAGTGCCCTGGAAAACTACCTGAACCCGGATTTCGGCGATCTCGAAGAAGGGTCCATTGTCAAAGGGGAAGTCGTACGCATTGACGCGGACAACATCCTTGTTGACGTGAACTTCAAATCGGAAGGGCAAATCCCGGCAAGCGAATTTCGCGATCCTTCCGGGAACATCTCTGTCAAGGTGGGCGACAAGGTCGACGTGTACGTCGTTCGCAAAAACGAGATGGAAGGCACAATTACGCTGTCGTATGAAAAAGCCAAGCGCATGCAGCTTTTCGACCAGCTTGAAGACGTGCAGGAAAAGAATGCTACCTGTAAGGGCACCATTCTGCGCCGGATCAAGGGCGGCTATACCGTCGATCTCGGCGGGGTGGAAGCCTTCCTGCCCGGTTCTCATGTAGACCTTCGCCCCGTGCCGGACATGGACGCCCTGGTGAATCAGGAATATGAATTCCGTGTTCTCAAGATCAACCGCCGCCGCAGCAACGTTATCGTTTCCCGCCGCGTATTGCTTGAAGAGGAGCGTGATTCCAAGCGTCAGGATCTGTTAGGCACCTTGTCCGAAGAACAAATGGTCAAGGGGCGCGTCAAAAACATCACCGAATACGGTGTGTTTGTTGACCTTGGCGGGCTTGACGGCCTTCTGCACATCACGGATATGTCCTGGAAGCGTATTCGCCATCCCAAGGAAATGGTCACCATGGGTCAGGAACTGGAACTGAAAGTTCTTTCCTTTGACCGTGACAACCAAAAGGTCTCCCTCGGCCTCAAGCAGCTTGTTGCCGACCCCTGGCAGGATATCACCGCCAAGTTCCCGAGCGGCGCCCACCTGAACGGCAAGGTGACCAACCTTGTGGACTATGGCGCTTTTGTGGAACTGGAACCCGGCGTTGAAGGTCTGGTGCACATTTCTGAAATGTCTTGGACCCGCAAGCTTCGTCATCCTTCCCAGATGGTGAAGGTAGGCGAGGAAGTGGATGTGGTTATCCTTGGCGTTGACCAGGACAAAAAACGCATCTCCCTCGGCATGAAGCAGGTCAAGCCCAACCCCTGGGAAGTGGTGGCTGAGAAGTTCCCCGAAGGCACAGTGCTCGAAGGAGCGATCAAGAACATCACCGAATTCGGCATGTTCATTGGTATCGAAGACGGCATTGACGGCCTTATTCACGTTTCCGACATCAGCTGGACCAAAAAAATACGCCATCCGAGCGAAGCGTATCAGGTGGGCGACATGGTGCAGGCCAAAGTGCTTACCGTTGACCAGGAAAACGAAAAGTTCACCCTGGGCATCAAGCAACTTACCGAAGACCCCTGGTCGTATGTGCCTGACCGTTACCCGGTAGGCTCTCTTGTGGAAGGCCTGATCACCAACATCACTGACTTCGGCGTGTTTGTGGAAGTGGAAGAAGGCATTGAAGGGCTGGTGCACGTTTCTGAAATCAGCAACAAAAAGATCAAGTCTCCTTCTGAAATGTTCAAGGAAGGCGTTACCATTCAGGCGAAAGTCATTCATGTTTCCGCTGAAGAGCGCCGCCTCGGCCTTTCCATCAAGCAGCTCAAGGAAGAAGAGGACCGCAAAAAGCCGAAAGAATTCCGCGCAGGCGGAAGCGACGGCAGCAGCGGTCAGACCCTGGGCGACCTGCTCAAGCAGGCCACCGAGGAAGCGCAGGAACAAAACGAAAACGAATAGTACCACTTTTCGTTTCGTCTACGTATAAAAACGGTTTGGGGTGCCCGCACCCCAAACCGTTTTCTCTTTTTCTGACCGGGCCGCATCCAGCCGGAGGCGCACAGGCGAGATTTATTCCATAAGCGGCAAGATGAAGAAAAAGACATTGCCGCCCTTAGCAGGCTCATAGCCGACAATGCCTTTGTGTTCGCTAATGATTTCCCGAACAAAAAAGAGGCCGTGCCCGGTGCCGTGCTGCCCGCCGGAGTTGGAGGCGCGGAAGTTGTCGTCAAAAAGGTGTTCCGCTTCCCCCTCGGGGATATGCTGCCCGGAACTGAAAACGGTAACCCTGACGCCAGGCTTGCCCGGGCCGAAAATATCCGGTTGTACGGTGGCTGTGCAGCGTACCTCGCCCAGGGCGCCGCTATGCAGTGGACGGGCGTATTTGACCGCGTTGGAGAGCATGTTCGCCAGAACCTGGCTGATAAGCCCGAGGTCTGCGTCTACCATAAAGGGCTGCACCGGGAACGAGGGCAGGCTCTCTTGCCGGACAAGCCCGCGTTCTTCCAGCAGCGGTCTGAAACGCTCACACTGAGGCACAACAATCAGTCCATTCAAGTCAATGCGCGAGCGGCGTAACACATAGTGGCCGAAGTCAAAATGCCCTTGCCGGAGCAGGCTTTCAAGGAAGAGGGCACTGTTTTTGAAGTTGCCCATGATGCCCTTGGTGTGCTCTGCCATTTTTGTTTGCAGCACACGTATGTCATGTACCATGACATCGTCCGGGGGGCCTT
This sequence comes from Desulfovibrio sp. OttesenSCG-928-G15, assembly GCA_030266525.1. The sequence continues at coordinate 43,699 of JAJDIC010000001.1, forward strand.
CCATCAGGTGCGATAGTGATTCTATTTGCCCTTGCAGTTGCGAAATCATGAGTTTGATTCGCATATTGGGGGTAACGATGTTATGCCCGATGTCGTGGGCCAGTTTGCGTAAAAAGATAATGTGGCGCTCGTTGCGCTGGGCAAGAATTTTGTTGTGCAGGCAAAAGCCGACCCGGTTGGCGAACTTCTCCAGAAAAAGAAGGTCGTGCCCGTCAAAGGTCTTGTTGACGTGCAGCACAAGAACGCCCAGCAGTACGGACTCGTCCGGGCCATCAAGTTGTGTGATGTGCTGTGTATCGTGCAGCGAGTCGGGCTGCGCACCGGGCAGCGAGTCGCTATGGGGTGTGCCCGGGGTGACGCCGGGCGCGTCGGGAACAAACGCGGTTTTGTCCCGAACCGGGATGGAGCAGTGCCTTTCATCGCTCCAGATATCGGGCCGCAATTCCGGTGTAAAGTCTTTGTCCGGGGAAACAGGCGGCGTCATCAGCACAAGCGCCCCGGAATCGTTTTTCAGATAAAGTTCTGCTTCATAATGAAAGAACATTTGCAGGACGAGCACGGCAAGGGCGTGAATTTGCTCGGGTTCTTCAAATTCTTGGGCCAGGTCGAAAAATATGTTGATGGCGCAAGACTGCGGGCCGGTAAAGCGATAGGACGCGTAGTCCCGCATTTTCAGGTTAACGCGCGAGCGAACTGAATCCAGAAGTGAACTGGATGTGTGGATGGAAGTCGGGTTGTTGCGCTGGTCCATACACTCTTGCCATGGCGGTTTGAGAAAAAGATTGCACAAGTCCCAGGGGCGCTACAGAACATGGGCCACGGTAACGCGGAAAAAAGCCAAATCCTTGCCGCGCAAAATCTTGCGGACTGATCCTTGGGCGCAGACACGCGCACCAGGCGGGGCAAAGGAAAACCTGAAACGCCGGAATAAAAACACTCGAGCAAGCGTGTATCGGGCTTGGGCTGAACACCCTGTCTTCTGCACACACTAGCTTGCTTGATATATATATGTAAAGGGTGGCTGTGGAAAAAATAGGAAATTGACAGAAAGGCTTTTACAGGGCGATATTTGTTCTGGTAAAGCTTGATTCCTGAAGAAACTTCAAGATTATTGCATTGTGCTGTGGTGTGGGTTGGATTGCTCGCCTCGTCAGGGTACGCTGCATGGGGCATGCGCCTTTTCCGTATGTCGGGTTTATGAAACAGGGGCCATTCCAATGGTTGATTTCGGCTCACAAGAGAACAGCAACAGGCGGGCGTATCAAAGAGTGCCGCTGGACGCGCCTTTTTTTGCCACCATACATCGGCAGGGAGAAGCGCTGAATGTGCTTATCGTTGACTGTAGCCGGGGCGGCATGCAATTTGCCCTGCCGCCTGGGGTGCCCATGCCGGAAGAGTGGCTCGGCTCTCCCGTATTTATTTCCGGGCTGCCGGCGGTCTTTGATGCAGACGGTAACGGCTGTCCGGCGATTTTGAACTGGCTGGGCAGCAGCAGGTGCGGCGTCCGCTTTGAACAACCGCTTGCCTTTACCGACGAAGCGTTACGTTCTGTGCTCGACAGCTTTTAGATAATTTACTCTGCTCTAATGACCCGACCAGTCGAGTATGTGATTGAGACTGCGCGTGGACTGGCTAAAGGCTCCGTGTGTAAACACATGGCGCGTCAGGGTCCATGCTTCCATGTCCAGATAGTCCAGCTTTCCTGTGGCATCCCGGGCCAACGTTGTCGCCAGTTCGGCAAGTACCTCTTCAAGCGGAAAGTACAATCCTTCAAAGCTGATGCGCAGCAGTGCGCCTTCCTGAAACACAGTTTCCTCGCCCTCAGTGGACCTGTCGGCGATGGCCTGCTGCATGACTCGCGTAATGCGCTCCGCCGAGCCTTCGGGTGCGGCAGAAAAGGAAGCGTATACTTTTATCGGGGGTTGACTGACCATAGCTGCCTGTCTGTATGCGATGTGCCTGTGTGTATGCGGCGTAGTGCCGGTATGCCGCGTTTTGTTCAATATCGCCTCTGATAGTCGGCGTATGTGGCGATTCTCACGTCAGCGCTGTGTTCGCGGGTACGGTATAGTGAAGCTCCAGGGGCGAACTTTTATTTGAGCGAAGTCTGTTTGCCGCCGCATTTACCGGCGGAAATGGTCCATTCAAGCATGGCGCAGTCGCCAAGCGCACAGGCTTTTTCCACGTCGGAGCACAGGTCCGTGTCATGCAGAACGAGCCGGGCCATGGCTCTGTGCCGGTAATAGACCGGGTTGTGGGGAGAAAGGCTGACCGCCGTGGTAAAACTTTGCAGGGCCTTTTTCGGTAAAAAGCGCTTGAGCAGGGTGGTGCCCATCACGTTGTGAACCCTGGCATAGCCGGGCAGGGTGGCTATGGCTTTTGCCGCAATTTTCATGGCGGTGAAAGAATCGTCATCTTGCAGGGCATACTCGGCGAGAGCGCAACCGACAAGCGGGTTCCCGGGGGTATGGCGTTCGGTTTCAGCCATTTGTCCGCGTATGTTGCCCGGTGCGGGCAGATTGTAGCCATAGGCGGCGATTAACGGGAAAACTTTTTGCATGGAGCGCATTTGCCCGACAACATACTCCAGCTCATGGGCTGTTTTTTTTCCGCCGCTGTCGCGCATATTGCGCCCATAGAGCATTTCGGCGGCTTTGTCATAGCAGGTCAGCAACCTGGTCTGGTATTCGGCCCCGGCGGAGTACATTTCGATGAGATCCTGCCGGACAAGGGCATCCTTGAGCAGCTCGGCCTGCTTTTTTTGGGGAGTCAGGGTCAGGGTTACTGTGGCCATGTGGCCCGTTTCGGACTGGGAAACTTTTTTTTCAGATATTTTGCCGGAATAGAGCATTCTGGCCATGCCGCGAAGGCGCAGCCGCATGTCCGGCGCTTCTGCTTCCGAAGTTTTTTGGTGCAGCAGACGTTGGGAAATAAAAAGCGCAGCCCTTTCGTAAGCCTCCACTTCGGCTGCTGCGAAGGCGGCGGCTTCTGCCTGGAGCCTGTGTATCTCCTTGCCATAGGGCCTTTGTTGTGTAACAAGTATGTCGGCGAACGCGAGAAGAGGAAGAAACGCCTGTGTCACTAGTCCTAGACAGACGAACAGGGCGTAGCCGCATAGTTGAAGCCTGACGCGATGCAAAATCATTGAGCAATCTGCCTTTGAGGGTGCACGCCACTGCCGGCACCTGGCTTGCCGCTTCGGCTGGCGAGCTGCAAATACCGTCCGGGAGTATGGCTGCGGGAAAAAACTTTTAAAAAAGTAGTGGGGCGATACTTGCCACACGTCTGCCTTTCTTGCTACACTACTTCAAGTGTTGGAGCAAAAGCTAGAGTGCTTGCGTAAAATATTCGGCCTCAGGTAAAAATATCAGGTTTTCCACACGAATTATTTGAAATTGCTTTTTCTTTATTGACTAGCCGTTTTATTCTTGGCAAAAAATAGTTAAGAATCTTAAATTAGGGTTGACATTGTAGCCATGCTCTGTAAAAGCATTGGCACTTAAGGTGTAAACACAAAAGCAAGTTGCAGTCCCGCTGCTTGCAAATTAACCACATTGCCACGGAGATAGTGATGACCAAAGCTGAACTGGTACAAAAAATTCATGCCAAATCCGGCCTTGCTACCAAAACCCAGGCGGAAGCCGCTCTTGACGCCCTGATTGCTACCCTGACCGACGCCATGAAAGCCGGCGATACCGTGACTTTCACCGGTTTTGGCAGCTTCAAGGTGACCCAGCGCGCCGCCCGCAAAGGCCGTAACCCCCGCACCGGCAAAGAGATCAACATCCCCGCCGGCAAAGCGGTCAAGTTTACCCCCGGCAAAGCTCTGAAAGAAGCCGTAAAATAAGTTTTCCCTTCTGTTTTTGTACAAATAAAAAACCGCCTTTTGCGAGGCGGTTTTTTATTTGTACATTGTAAGGCTTTGGGGCATTTTGCCCCTGGATAGTGTTGGCAAGAGATGTCTTTTGCCCTCTGCCCGCGTTGCTACAGAACCCCTTGAAGACCATGGGCGAAAGCGCCCCCTCTCTCCGGGTAAACCTGCCGCGCCTTGGCAGTGAACAAAATCCAAATTCATGTGACACTATTCAAGCCACAACCGGAGCTGCTTGTGGAATGGATTGACCCCTTGCACCTTGGCCTTGCAGGCCTGTGTATTGTCACTGTTGCGGCGTTTTTTGCCGGGTTTGTTGATAGCGTCGCCGGCGGCGGGGGGCTTATCAGCCTTCCGGCAGCGCTTCTTGCTGGTTTGCCGCCCCATCTGGCTCTGGGCACGGGCAAGTTTATGGCCTCGCTCGGCACTACCGCTTCTTTTCTTACCTACGCAAGGCACAAAGCTATTCTATGGAAGGTTGCGGCCATCGGGTCTCCCTTTTCCTTTGCGGGGTCCGCGCTTGGCTCGCAGGCGGCGCTCTGGCTTGATAATGCCGTTCTTGGTAAAATTATTCTCTGTCTTTTGCCTGTAGCGGCCCTTCTGACGTTTATGCCCATACGCGAGGGGCACAGGGAAAAAGACAGCAACCCCGTGGCTCTTTGGGTGCTTACCCCTGTTATCTGTTCTGCTATCGGGTTTTATGACGGATTTTTCGGCCCGGGAACCGGCAGTTTTTTTCTGCTTTGCCTGCATTTTTTTCTTGGGCTTAACCTGATTGCTGCAACCGGCACGGCCAAGGCCTTCAACCTGGCCTCCAACCTGAGCAGCCTGGGTATATTTCTGGTGAACGCAAAAATTTATTATTTTGTTGCAATTCCCATGGCCCTTGCCAATATTGCCGGTAATGTCTGCGGAAGTAAAATGGCCTTGCGCGGTGGTCCCAAGGTTATCAAACGCATGTTATTGCTTTCGCTTTTACTGCTGTTTGCATCCCTTGTGTGGCGCTATTTTGCATAGGCAGGCACAGTATGCGACCTTTCTTGCCATGTTTCTTGCCATGGGCTGACAACTAGGTGTTTATCCTGTATTATTCGACTGTCCTGCTTCATTGCCCTTATCCACCTGAATCTGACACAGGGGCTGCTCTTGATAGCGGTTTTACATCAAGTACCAAGAGACAGTCGCTGACCGGGGAAAAGAATGTCGCCCACCACCTACTCCTTACACGCCTTGGCAGAAGCCCTGGCTCCCCTGTCACACAGCCTTGCTGCCGGTTTGTTGGTCCGGCCCATGCCCGCGCTTGTTGCCAAAGAAGGCGACGGGGCGGCAGAGCGGCTGGCTGGCAACGATATTGTCAAGGCGCTGTGCGTACAACTGGGAAAAGCTTTTCAAGAGCATGTGCCAGCCATACGTGACGCCATGGCAGCCCTGGAAACATGCGAGGAAGAAGAGCTGGAAGAACTGGTGGACGAGCTGGCCAGCCCTGCCCTTGAGCTTGTGGATATGGCAAGAGCAATCTGGGCAAGCGAACTTCCCCCCGCTGCCGAGGGCTTACGCCCCCTTCTGGCGACGCTTGCAGAAGCGCCCGTTACTCAGATTCTGCAATGGGTACTGGAAATTTTGCACCTCGTGGTCGACCCGTGGTCATTGTCTGACGACCCGGAAAACCCGGACCCCGGTTTTCGCTTCGAGGTGCCGGATGGCCCCATCCGGGAAGCCATAACCCTGTGGGGTAAGGAGCATCCGGGCGTGTTACCCCAGGACGTAGTTTTTTGAGGGAACGCTGTTCTTTTCCATAGGGCTGCGTCGGTTCACCCTTTCCAAGGGAGGGCAGGACGGACGAGTCCGGCTTCTCTTTTTTGCGACAGTCCTGTGAGAAACAGTATTTCCGTTTTGTTGGGTGGATTTTCGCTTTCTTGTCTTACCAGGAATAGAAGGAACAAAAAAAATGTCTTACGCGCCCATTCCCATGATTCCCGGGCCAACAACCGTTAGCCCGAAAGTTCTTGACGCCATGTGCCGTGATTTCGGCTCGGGTCAGGTGGAAAAAGAATTTCTGTCCACGTATGCTCGTACTGGGCGAAAGCTTGCCCGGTTGATGGGACCCAAAAATCCGGATGTGGTCCTGATGACCGGTGAAGGGATGCTCGCCCTTTGGGGCGCGTTGAAAAGCTGTTTGCGCCCTGGAGATGCTGTTGTCAGCGTGGTGAACGGGTATTTCAGTCAGGGCATTGCCGAGATGGCAGCGGGGCTTGGCTGTAAGGTGGAATCTGTGGTTCTGCCCTTTGACAGCACTGTGGATGCTGACGCGCTGCAAAAAATTGAGGATTGTGTACGTCGGGTGCAGCCGGTCATGATAACGGCGGTTCACTGCGAAACGCCTTCCGGCACGTTGAACCCTCTGGAGGGAATCGGCGGGATCAAAAAACGCCTGGGCGTGCCTCTGCTCTATGTGGATGCGGTAGCCAGCCTTGGCGGCGCACCTGTTCTTGCGGACGACTGGAGTATTGATCTCTTGCTTGCCGGGTCGCAGAAGTGCCTTTCCGCACCGCCCTCCATGACTATTATCGGGGTGAGCGAAACAGCCTGGGACATTATGCACAAGGTCGGCTACGCGGGCTATGATTCGATTTTGCCCTTCCGTACCGTGCAGCAGGACGGTCGCTGCCCGTATACGCCATACTGGCATGGTGTTGCCGCCCTTGAAGCTGCCATGGACATACTGCTGGAAGAAGGTCTGGACGATGTTTTCGCCCGGCATGAAAAAGTAGCCGCTCAGTGCCATTCCGGTCTGGCGGCGCTGGGTATCGGGCTGTTCCCTCAGAGGGGGGCGGTGTGTTCTCCTACGGTGACAGCGGCCTTTGTTCCTCAGGGGTTCAGCTTTGCCGAATGGCAGGACCGGCTGCGCGCGCAAGGGCTTATTGTGGGCGGAAGCTTTGGCCCCATGGCCGGCAAGGTGTTCCGGCTGGGGCATATGGGCTTGCAGGCAGACGAAGGGCTGATGGAAAAAGCGCTTGAGGCTATTGCCGGGGTATTGAAGAAGTAAGGCTTGCCCGGCGGCGTATATGCAAGCCCCCCGGTACGCGACAGAGCCGCGTATCGGGGGGCTTTATTGTTGCAACTCGCATCACGCCACGCTCCCCCGGGAACAAAAAACAGTACCTACCCAGTTTGGCATGGTCGGCACGATGCGCTGCCGCTGGAAAGCGCGTCATCCGACAGGTTTTTGTAGGGTGAAATTTCCCTGAGCCGGGAAATAACCGGAGGCAGCACTTCACACAGCTTGTCCACTTCCTGCTGGGTGTTATAACGGCAGAGGGAGAGGCGCAGGGAACCGTGGGCGTAAGTAAAGGGCACTCCCATAGCCCGGAGCACATGGGAAGGTTCCAGGCTGCCAGAAGTGCAGGCAGAGCCGGAGCTGGCGCAAATACCGTATTGGTCCAGCATAAGCAGAATGGCTTCGCCTTCCACATATTTGAACGAAATATTCATGGTGTTGGGCAGGCGGTTTTCCGGGTCGCCATTGATGATGCTTTCGGAAATGGATGTGAGCAGGCGCTCCTGCAAATTGTCGCGCAGGGCGCGTACATGCGTGGTTTCGTCGGAAAAATGCCTGTCGGCAAGTGCGCAGGCCGCGCCCAGGGCAACAATGTTCGGCACAGCTTCCGTGCCAGCGCGGCGACCGTTTTCCTGGTGCCCGCCGCGCAGGAAGGGGCGAAAGGGCGCGCCCCTGCGCACGTACAGGGCGCCTACGCCTTTGGGGGCGTGGAGCTTGTGACCGGAGAGCGCCAGATAGTCAACGGGCAGGCTGGCCAGGTTGATCGGAATTTTTCCCACGGCCTGCACCGCGTCTACATGGAAGGGTATGCCACGCTCCTTGCAGAGCTGGCCGATGGCTTCCACGGGATAGATGTTGCCGGTTTCATTGTTGGCGTACATCACGGAAACAAGGGCCGTGTCTTTGGTCAGGGCCGCTTTCAACTCTTCCAGGTCGAGGCGTCCTTTATTGTCCACTCCAAGGTAGGTGACCTGATAGCCCGTCTTTTCCAGATGCTGACCAAGCGCCAGCACGGCGGGATGTTCCACGCGGGTGGTAATGAAGTGTTTTTTGTCCGGCCTTGCGCGAAGGGCAGAGAATATGGCTGTGGAGTCACTTTCCGTGCCGCAGGAGGTGAAAAGGATTTCTTCGGGCTGTGCGCCGACAAGTCGGGCCACCTGCTCCCTGGCCGTGGACAGGGCCTCCTTGGACTGACCTGCCAGACGGTACATGCTTGAGGGGTTGCCGTAGCTGCCTTTCAGGAAAGGCAGCATGGCTTCCAATACTTCCGGGGCCACCCCGGTAGTGGCATTGTTGTCAAAATATATCAGCGGAGCACTCATGCGGTTACCTCCTTGACGGTAATGCCGGGTTCCACCTGGTCTTGCAGGGTTTTTTGAATGAAACCTTCAATGGTCAGACGGCTGGAAGGGCAGCTTGTGCACATACCGCGAAGGGCCACGGAGACAACTTGCCCGTCGATATCCACCAGTTCCATGTCGCCGCCGTCCTGTTGCAGGCGGGGGCGGATAATTTCTTCAAGAACCGCCATGACTTTTTGCATCCGTTGCACATTGGAAAGAGCGGTCGCCGGTTTTGCCTGTGCGGCCTGGTCTGCTTGCCCTGTCCGGCCCGATGGGCGTAGGTCGGTAATGCCTGCGGGCAGGGGTTTGCCGCCAATCATGCCTGGAGGGGTACCGGCGAGGGTTGCTTCCAGAATCTGCCGGATATCGTCAATGCAATCGCCGCAGCCGCCACCGGCTTTGGTGAAGTTGGTCACTTCTTCTACGGTGGTGAGCTTGTTTTCCTGAATAACCTTGACTATCTGGTCTTCGGTTACGCCGAAACATTTGCAGACCAGCCGCCCTTCATGGGTGTGGGGAACGGGCGGCTCGCCCCGATAAGAGCGAATGGCCGCCTCCAGGGCTTCCTGGCCCATGACCGAGCAGTGCATTTTTTCCTTTGGCAGGCCGCCGAGATATTCGGCGATATCCTTGTTGGTAAGGGCCAGGGCCTCCTCAAGGGTTTTTCCCTTGACCATTTCGGTCAGGGCCGAGCTTGAGGCAATGGCACTGGCGCAGCCAAAGGTTTGAAATTTCGCGTCTTCAATGCGGTTATCTTTGATTCGCAGGTATAATTTGAGCGCGTCACCGCAGGCCAGACTGCCGACTTCGCCAATGGCGTCGGCGTTGGCTATTTCCCCCACATTCCTGGGGTTGATGAAGTGCTCGCGTACTTTGTCGGTATATTCCCACATTGGAGCCTCCAGAGTTGCTGATACAGGGAGTGTTTGCGGCGCGCCATCTGCTGTTTGCGCAAAAAAGCCAAAGGCGTATCCGGCACCGCCGGTAGTATATGTAAGGCTGCATGCGCACTTTGGAAAGGGGGGGCAACAAGATATACGTCTGATTGCAGGCAGAAAAGATATTGCATATATCAGCCCATGGGAACACAAAGGAAGCTGTATGAGTATTGAAACGGTAAAAGACTATCTGCGCGAATGGGGCAAGGCGGACGCCGTGCTGGAGTTTGAACAGTCGTGCGCAACCGTGGAGCTTGCCGCACAAGCGGCAGGCGTGGAAGAGGCGCGTATTGCCAAAACCTTGTCTTTCAAGGATATGACCGAGAACGAAACCGGCTGTATTCTTGTTGTTGCTGCGGGTGATGCCCGGATAGACGGCAAAAAATTTAAGGAATGTTTCAGCATAAAATCCAAGATGCTCAGCCCGGAAGAGGCCCTTGCTGTTACCGGCCATTCTGTTGGCGGGGTATGCCCTTTTGCCATTGCCAACCCGCAGGTGCGCGTGTTTTTGGATGTTTCCCTGAAGCGGTTTGATACGGTGTTCCCCGCTTGCGGAAGCAGCTATTCCGTAGTGGAAATTTCCTGTGACGAACTGTACGCCGCCTCAAAGGCAAGGGCCTGGGTGGATGTATGTAAAAACTGGGAGAGGTAAGGCTGTGAGTACGCGTATCCGGGTGGTGGTAGGGGATATAACCCAAATGGATGTTGACGCGGTGGTAAACGCCGCCAATTCAAGCCTTCTTGGCGGCGGTGGCGTAGACGGAGCCATCCACCGGGCTGCGGGACCGGCCTTGCTGGAAGAATGTCGCACGCTGGGCGGTTGTCGCCCGGGTGATGCCAAAAGCACCGAGGGCTACGCTATGCGGGCCAGGTGGATAATCCACACCGTAGGTCCGATCTGGCAGGGCGGCAATGACGGGGAAGAAAAATTGCTGGGCAGCGCGTATACACGCTCATTGGAGGAAGCAGAGCGCGTGGGCGCGCACCGGGTGGCTTTTCCGGCCATATCCACCGGGGCCTATGGCTACCCGGCAGACAAGGCGGCCAAAGTGGCGGTAAAGGCTGTGCGCTCTTTCCTTGCGGAGCACAAAATCCCCGAAGAAGTGCTGCTGGTCTGTTTTTCACAAAGCTCGGCCGATACCTATACACAGGCGCTTGCAGCCATGGCAGAGTAAGCCATTGCTCGACCCGTCCGCATATTTCTCCCCATTCACCCAAAAGGGTGCAGCAAGCCTCCCCTTGTTATTCACCTCTTGCGAAAGGGAAGCGCAGCAAACCCATTCCTCTTAACGCAGCCCAAACCGCGGGAGTTGCGTAAACGGTGATTTTTTCCGTCCGGACTGCGTTGCTGCGTTCATTTTTTCAGGGGGCAGGATTTAAGAGTCCAGCCCCCTGAAAAAATGAACGCGCGCCCTGCCAGACGGAAAAAATCACTGTTTACGCTATTTGCCGCGGCGCTCCCATAGACGCATATTCTGCATCTTTTTACGGCGCTCGCGTTGCAAATACTTGCACACCAGGGCGGTCCCCTTTTTATAGCCGCATCTTTCGCGGTATTCATCTGCGGTAAGGCCGTGCGAGGCCAGGTGCTTTTTGGTCAGCAGTTTGAAAGATTTCCCGCAGACAACGCAGGTAATGGACTTTTCCTTGATGGCTTTTTGGGGTGACATGGCTTCCGTGTCGTCCGAAGAGTTGAAGTCGATGTCGGTGATGGTGCGAATGCCTTCTGCCAGTTTTTTGAGCATAGTGGTAATTTCGTCTTCATTCATCGCCCTGACGCTGGCCTGGGCCTTTACGATTTCCAGAGCTTCTTTGAGGCTGTTTTCCATGTGCTACTCCTGTGCAAATGTCTGAGTAAAGGGGGGATTAAAAAATACCTGACTGTTCTGCCGAAAAGGTGAACCAATATGCCATGCGCATAAAAAATTCTGCAACTGAATATATTATCCTCAGTTGTTGTCAATTATTACTGCAAGCCATGTTGCGTAAATGCGAAAACATATAGTGCCGTGTCGGCTTTTTGCGTTACAAAAAATACTCCTATTGTTCCATATGGGTAAAATTGTTGCGTGGTCAGGATAAAGACCTTACTGTCCAAAGACCGGACAGTGGAGGCTTATTTCAGTGTTAACACAGTTTCTAAAAAAAAGACAAGGTTTTTACAAAAAATGTACGTACTTTTTTGTGGCATGGAGAAAAGAAAAAAAGTGGGTTGTTGCTTTGGCTGGAAAAAACTGGCAATTAGCCTGTATGGGCAGTGGCATGCAGTTTTGCTGCGGATATTTTTTTTGCTCTTGCCGCCCGAAACAGGGCAAAGTTTTTTCCTGGCGGCATACGGTGCGGGTGGTTTTTCACAGTAACGGGGCATTATATGAAATACATTATTTGTGAAGATTTTTCCGGGCAACCTGTCCCTTTTCTCTTTCCGGACAAGGTGGCTCATGTGGATATGCGCGAACAGCTTCCCTATGCGCGGGTTTTTTCCGCCGGGTACGTTGTTTTGGAAAACGGGGAATTTGTCTGCCACGGGGGCGACGTGGAACTGGGTGTTTCGTGCGCCGAGGGCGATGCCTCACGCATAGCGGAGTTTTTTACAGGGCGGCCCGTGGCGGATGGCGAACAGCAATAACGTTTTTAACGCAAATCTCGCAGCGTGTTGCAATGGCCTTGACCCGGCCTCTACCCCGGAAGACATTGAAAAGCGCTCTTTTGCCATAATTGATGCGGAAGTCGGCGAGCCAAGGCCCTTTTCCGGCGCGGCTTGGGAAGTGGCCAGGCGTTTGGTGCATACCTGCGGCGACCTGGGCCTTCTGGCTGACCTGCATCTGCCGCAGGCCGCTGTTCAGGCCGGAATCAGCGCACTGGCGAAGGGGGCAACCGTATATACGGATACGGAAATGGCTAAAGCGGGAATGCCGCAGAGGCGGCTTGCGCCTATGGGGGTGCAGGTTGTCTGTATGTTGTCGCTGGTTGAAAAGGCGGCGGCGGGCAGCACCCGCTCACGAGCAGGGGTTTTGCAGGCAGGCCGTGCGTTGGGCGGCTCCATAGTAGCCATAGGCAATGCGCCGACGGCCCTTCTGGCCTTACTGGAATATATGGATGCGGGCGGCCCGCCCCCGGCTCTGGTTATCGCCATGCCCGTGGGCTTTGTGAACGCGGCGGAATCAAAAGAGCTTTTGGTGCAACGGCCCGACATTCCCGCATTGGTCATTCACGGCAGAAGGGGCGGCTCTGCCTTTGCCGCCGCCACGGTAAATGCCCTGGCCATTCTGGCGGCAAAGGCTCAATAGGGCAGTGCTTGCTGTCGATGGGCGTATTGCGCTGTGTTTGTAATACGCGGTGTTGTGCTGCCGCTGTATCGTAATACCGCTGCGTTGTGACAGGGCTTTGCGCTGTTGCGCTGTCTGCCACAGCAGGGCGGCCTACCCCGGCTATTGAATCAGGGCCAAAAAGTCCTGCTCACCAAGAACAGTGATGCCCAACTGTTTTGCCTTGTCCAGCTTCGAGCCAGGGGCTTCCCCCACAATCAGATAGTCGAGCTTTTTCGATACCCCGGACAACACGTCCGCGCCCGCGTCTTCCGCCAGGCGTTTTGCTTCTGATCTGCTCATTGCCAGGGTGCCGGTGAAAAGAAGTTTTTTTCCCAACAGGGGGAGATTGGCCTGGGTAGCGTCTTTTGCTTCGTCTTGTTGTGGCGCTTCGTTTTGTTGCACCGCACCGGGCGTTTCGCCTGTTCCGCCGAAAAGACTGTTTTGCATGGTGGGGGAAAAGGCGTTGTCTGTCTGCCTTGCGCGCGAAGTACCCCTTACAGGCAGAACCGGCCATAGCCCCAGTGAGCGCAAGTCTTCCAGAAGAGTCTTGTTGCCCGGTTCGGCGAAAAAGTCGTCAATGCCCATGGCCACTTCCGGGCCGACATCCGGTACGCGGCAAAGGGCTTCTTCGGAAGCAGCGCGAATGGCGTCAATCGAGCCAAAGGCGCGGGCCAGCCCTTTGGCCGTCTGTTCCCCTACGTGGCGAATGCCCAGCGCGGCCAAGAGCCGGGGCAGGGTGGCCTCTTCTTTGGCTTTTTGCAGCGCGGTCACTACGTTGGCGGCAGACTTTTCACCCATACGCTCCAGACCGCTCAAACGTTGCGGGGTCAGCCGGAACAGGTCTGCCGGGGTTTTTACCAGTTCTGCGTCAATGAGCTGCTCCACCAGTTTTGCGCCTACGCCCTGAATATCCAGTCCGGCTTTGGACACAAAGTGTTTGATGGATTCACGCCGAACCGCGGGGCAGGCCCGGTTAACACAGCGCCAGGCCGCTTCACCCGCCTGTCTGTGCGCATGGTTGCCGCATTCCGGGCAAAGGGAGGGGAAAACAAAATCCTTTTCGTCGCCTTTGCGCAGCTCTGGCCTGGAAGCGACAACTTCCGGTATGACATCGCCTGCCCGCTGAACAATGACCGTATCGCCAATTTTCAGGTCTTTGTTGCGAATTTCATCCTCGTTGTGCAGCGTTGCCCGTGCGACGAGCACGCCGCCCACGCTTACGGGTTGCAGTATGGCTACCGGCGTAAGCACGCCTGTGCGACCGACCTGGATCTGAATCTCTTCCAGGCGGGTCTGGGCCTGCATGGCAGCGAATTTGAAGGCAATGGCAAAGCGCGGTGCCCGGGCGGTAAAGCCGAGACTCTCTTGCAGGGCCAGGCTGTTTACTTTGGCTACAGCACCGTCAAGCTCAAAAGGATATGCGGAGCGTTTGCCTGCCAGCGCCGCATACCATTCTTCCACCTTGACCGCGTTATTACAAAGGGCTGCGTCCGGAGCAATGGAAAAGCCAAGCGCGCGAACGCCGAGCATGGTTTGCTCCTGCGTACTCCATGGCTCGTCCGCATTTGCCTGCCATTCCACCACGCCCACGCCATACGCCTGAAAGCGCAGGGGGCGTCTTGCTGCCACAGAGGAATCAAGCTGCCGTACAGAGCCAGCCGCCGCGTTGCGCGGGTTGGCAAAGCTTTTTGCTCCGCTTGCTTCCTGACGCCTGTTCAGGGCTTCAAAGTCTGCCGTAGTCATGACCACTTCGCCCCGTACCTCGATGCGCTCTGGTATGCTTTCGCCCCTCAGGCGCAGCGGCACGTTTTTTACGGTGCGCATGTTGGCAGTAACTTCTTCGCCTGTTTCGCCATCGCCTCTGGTCAGGGCATAGGCCAGCACGCCCTTTTCATAGACAAGCTCCATGGCCAGGCCATCCATTTTCGGCTCCACCCAAAAGGAAAGGTCGGCCTCGGTCTTTCCGGGCAGCAGGCGCAGCGTTTTTTGCACGTAGTCGCGCCATTCGCCCATGGTAAACACATTGTCCAGACTGTACATGCGCAAGGAGTGTCTGCGGCTGGGCAGGGAGGGGAGCACCATTCCCCCGATCCGGTTTGTCGGCGAGTCAGGCGTTTTCAACGCGGGGTGCTGTTCTTCCAGAACAAGCAGTTCCCGAAACAGGGCGTCGTATTCGGCATCGGATATCTCCGGTGTGTCCTGCACGTAATAGCGCCAGCCATGATACTCAAGGAGCTTGCGCAGGTGTTCGGCTCTTTGGGCCACTATATCGGGAAAGGGGGCAGTGCTCATGGAGTATTCGTTCTTGTTGGGTGGTTCGGGGCGAGTCATCTCTCTGTTTAGAGAACAGCGCTTTTCTAGGTGTCTGCGCCGTCTTCACCGGCAATGAAAAGATGATTGCGCAGTGCGGTAATCCGGTCGCGCAGTTCTGCTGCCTTTTCAAATTCCAGGTCTCTTGCCGCTTCGCGCATTTCCCGCTCAAGGCGCTGGATGGCCCGGGCCAGTTCGCGCGGGTTGCTGTAAGCGAGCGGGGCCTGGTCTTCCACGGCTGTTTGTTGCCCCTTGGCCCTGCCTTTCTTCGCCCCCGGCTGGGGCGCTGAAAACAGTGAATCAAAGGGCGTGTCCACATCCTTGGTAATGGTCTGCGGGGTTATGCCGTGCAGTTCGTTATAGCCTTTTTGCTTTTCACGCCGTCTGGCGGTTTCTTCCATGGCCGCCTTCATGGAGGCCGTAATTTTATCGGCATATAGGATGACGTGCCCGCCTGCGTTGCGCGCCGCACGGCCAAAGGTCTGGATAAGCGAACCGGTGGAACGCAAAAAACCTTCCTTGTCTGCGTCCAGAATGGCCACAAGAGAGACTTCGGGAATGTCCAGGCCTTCGCGCAGCAGGTTAATGCCGATAAGTACGTCAAATTCGCCCTTGCGCAGGGAGTGGATGATGCTCATACGTTCAAGGGTGTCGATATCCGAGTGCAGGTACTTGGCGTTAACCCCCATGGAAACGAAGTATTCCGTCAAATCTTCGGCCATGCGCTTTGTCAGGGTGGTTACGAGTACCCGGCTGCCGCTTTTGGCCCTGGCTGTGCACTCTCCCAAGAGGTCATCCATCTGCCCCCTGGTCGGTCGCACTTCCACTTCAGGGTCAACAAGCCCTGTGGGTCTGATTATCTGTTCCGCGACAATACCTTGCGAACGCTCCTTTTCCCATGGGCCGGGCGTTGCGGAAACATACACGGTCTGCCCGATGCGCTCAAGAAATTCGTCAAAGGAAAGAGGGCGGTTATCCAGAGCGGAGGGCAGGCGAAAGCCGTATTCGACCAGGGTTGTCTTGCGTGAGCGGTCACCTTTATACATGGCCCCGGTCTGGGGAACGGTAATATGCGACTCGTCAATAAAGAGGAGAAAATCATCAGGAAAATAATCGAGCAGGGTGGCAGGGGCTGAGCCGGGGCTTCGCCCGTCCAGGTGGCGCGAGTAATTTTCAATACCGCTGCAATAGCCCATCTGTTCCATCATTTCCAGGTCCAGCATGGTGCGTTGCTCAAGGCGCTGGGCTTCAAGAAGGCGGTTGTTTTTCTGGTAGGCAGCGAGGGTTTGTTGCAGTTCCACCCGGATGTCGCCTATGGCCCGGTTCAGGTTTTCCCGGTCAGAAACATAGTGGCTTGCAGGGTAGATAACGCTTTTGTTTATCCGCGCCAGCACTTCCCCGGTAAGCGGGTCCACTTCGCTCAGGGCTTCCAGCTCGTCACCAAAAAATTCGAGCCGCAGCGCCCGCTCATGCTCGTAAGAGGGGATAACCTCCAGCACATCGCCGCGCACGCGAAACGTGGCCCGGTGAAAATCATAATCGTTGCGGGTATATTGAATATTGACCAGCCGCTCGATAACGCTTTCCATGGAAAGCCGCTGCCCGGTTTCCACGGGGATAATCAGCTTGGCGTAAAATTCGGGCGAGCCAAGGCCGTAAATACACGACACCGAGGCGACAATAATCACGTCTCGCCGGGAAAGCAGGGCGTGGGTGGCAGCGTGGCGCAGTTTGTCGATATTGTCGTTTATGGAAGAATCTTTCTCAATGTAGGTATCAGAAGAAGGAACATAGGCTTCCGGCTGGTAATAGTCGTAATAACTGACAAAATATTCCACGGCGTTATGGGGGAAAAGTCCCCTGAACTCATTGTACAACTGGGCGGCCAGGGTTTTGTTGGGGGCAAGGATCAGGGCAGGGCGGCTCACTTCGGCAATGGTTTTAGCCATAGTAAATGTTTTGCCCGAGCCGGTAACGCCAAGAAGAATCTGGTCCTTGACGCCAAGGTTCAGGTTGTCCACCAGCATGCCGATGGCATCGGGCTGGTCGCCTTTGGGCGCATAGGAAGTTTCCATTGCAAAAACTGCTGGCGGGAGCTGCTGCGCGTCTGCGTAAAAATCGTGCGGGCGTCGTTTCATTGTTCTCTGTACATCTGTATTTATGATGATGTCTGATTGTCCGGGCTACGCGGGGGCGGGCAGTCCGCCAGTCCAACTGCCGCGCAGAAGTGGTTTTTCCAGGGCGGATGAAAGCAGGAGCATGAATTCTTCTCTGGGCACTGCTTTGGCTCCAAAGCGCATCAGGTGCTGCGTTTCCTGCTGGCAGTCGATGAGGGTGAAGTTATACCGGGTAAGGGTGCGCACAAGGTAGGCAAAGGCCGCCTTGGAAGCATCCGGCATGGTGAAAAACATGGATTCCCCGAAAAAAGCGGAGCCAAGTGAAACTCCATACAGCCCGCCGACAAGGCTGCCCTCATGCCAGGCCTCAACGGAGTGGGCCAGACCGAGTTTGTGCAGTGTGGTATAGGCTTCAATCATTTCGGGCACAAGCCAGGTGCCGTCATAGCCGTTTCTGGGAGCGGCGCAGCCGTTGATTACTTCGCGAAAAGCCTTGTCAAAGCTGAAAGAAAAAGCGCCGCGCTTCAGGGTACGCGCAAGTGAGCGGGGCATGTGAAATTCCGATGGAATGAGAATACAGCGCGGTGAGGGCGTCCACCACAGCGGCGGCGTATCTTCATGATACCAGGGAAAAACCCCGATGCAGTACCCGGCGACAAGCCGATGGGGAGAAAGGCTTCCTCCCACGGCAAGAAGTCCGTCCGGTTCGGCGTCAAAGGGGTCGGGAAAATCGGTCCCGGTTTCCGGTAGCTGGTAAATGGCCATGTCTGTCATGGTAAGTCCTCCTGCCGCGCTTGGCAATTCCTTTGCAGGGTGACAGTATTCGGCTGAAAATGCAGCCTGTTGTCTTGCTTGCACATTTACAAAAAAGGGAGCTATAAAGAAAAAAAGGCGGCTTGCAATGCAGGGAATTCGCATTCTTATAGTTGATGACGAAACAGAGGCGGGCGAAATACTGAGCCTTCGCCTGTCACGCAGGGGCCTGGCGCCTTTTTACGCGTCTGGCGGTGAAGCCGCGCTTGCGTTTCTGGAGCAGAACGAGGTCGATGTTGTTCTGCTTGATATGAAAATGCCCGGCATGGACGGGCTGGAAACCTTGCGCAGGATTCATGTTTTGCGTAATGGCCTTCCGGTAATCATCCTTTCCGGTCACGCAGACCTTGAGGCTGCCGCACAAGGGATGGAGCTAGGGGCCTTTTTTTACCTGCTCAAACCCGTCAATCTTGAAGAACTCATGCACAAAATTGAAGACGCCTGCCGCCAGGTTTCCCTGGAAGGACGCGGCAACAAGGCTTGAGTCGTTTTTTCATGTTCTCCTTTCTCCGCCGCTTTTTCTCATCCAGTCCTTCGGAAAAGGAAGGCTCTTCCGAAGCGGCCTTTGCCGCGCGATTTCATCGTTTTCGCCTCTTTTTGAGCGCGTCTCTTGAAGCATATGCCGAAATGATGTCTTTTGAAGAACGGCTTGCCTCGGAAGACCCTTTTGGAATGCCTTTTTTACGTCTTTGTACAGCCCGCCTTACCGTGGCGACCATGCAGTGCGTGTTGCAACTCAATGCGCTGGGAAAGGGGCGTTTTACAGCGCTGAACAAGCCCTTTGGCCGCCTGCGCGAGCAAATGCACGGCCTGTTGCAGCAGGGGGCACTACCCATAGACGGCGAGCTGGTTTTGCCCTTTGGCGCTATCCGCACCCAGCACGGCCCGCTGGTTTCGCCGTTTCTGGCAAAGCTTGCGGCCATTCACGAACGCCACCCGGAATTCATGCCCAAGGGCTTTGCCGTGACAGCCGCCTCCTGGTGGCGCTACTGCGATGACCCGGAAATGCATGATGAAATTGACCGGATCATGATCATCTCCCAGGACGATCCGGGGGGCTACGTGGCGGCCTCGGCTACCATAAGAGAGCGTATTCCTTCCACCTTTGCCCTGCCGCCGGAAGTGGAAGGTGCCATTGCCGAAAGCCTGGCCGGCTACCCGGAACTGGAAACGCCGGGCAACTCGGTCCTTGTACGCTGTCTGCCTGTTTTACCCGAGCACGCGGCCCTTGTTTTTCCTGAACAGGTGCTGCATGCGCCGGTGGATTCTCGCATCCTTGTAGACGCCATACGCTACGCCCTTGCCATGACTTACAGGCCCAGGGCCATTGTTTACCGGCTGAAACGGGGCATACGCGACCGGGCCATGCCGGTATGCGTTTCTGTTACCCTGCTGCCGGAAGTATATGGCCGGGGCAGTGCGCACAGAAAGCTGGAAACACTTTCTACAGACGGCTTGCTCATGCATGTGCGGCACGGCTTTGCCAAGTTGCTTGATATGCCGCCGCATGCTTCGGATATAACGGCTTCGCTGCCCAAGGACGTGCAGGCAAAAGTGGAAGAAAGGGTACGTTCTGCGCTGGACTGCCTTTCCGACGCGCCGGTGAGAGGCAATAGACACGAAATTGACTGGGCGGCTTCCGAACAGGGCCGGCTGTATGTTCTTGGCGTAAACGCGCTGCCTGATCCGCTTTGCGAAGACACGTACCCGGACGCTGCCGCCTTGTCCCGAAGCGATTGCATGACCGGCGGCTTGTGCACCTATCCCGGCGAAATTGCGGGCAAGGCATACCCTGTGCGCAACTTCATGGACGCGCTGCGCTTTCCCATCGGACACATACTGGTTGTAGACAAGGCCATACCCCGGTGGTCCTTTTTGCTGGATTTTGCCTCTGGCGCAGTAGCCGGTGACGGCACGGGGAACGGCCTGTTCGCCCGTACTGCCAGGCGCTACGGCAGGCCGACCATTTTGCAACAGCCGGAGGCTTTTGCGCGTTTGAAACCCGGTGAAAGGGTGTACCTGCACGCCAGTACAGACCACGGTTCCTGCATCTGCCCCGTGCCCGAAGGGGGCGGGGCAGGGGGGGCGCAGGCGCTGGCGGCATATTCCGAAACAGACTGCGCTCCAGGTACAGACTGCGCTCCAGGTACAGACTGCGCTCCAGGTACAGACGGCGTTCCGGGGGCGGCGTATCCTTTTGCAGACGCGGCTGCTGACAGTGCGCCGCCGCTCTGGCTTCCTTCCGGCACGGTTGCTTCTCTGGCCGCTTCCCTGGCCCCGGCCATTGTTCCCTTGACCCTGCCCGATTCAGACCATGTGGATTTTCGCGCTGAAAATTGTAATACCTTTCACGATATTATCAATTACTGCCATGTTCATGCGGTGCGAGAGATGTTCCGGGCGGGAACCGCCCGCAAGTCTGCCAGTTCGCCCGCCAAGCAGCTGGTTTGCGATGTGCCCAAGCAGTTCTGGATAATCAACCTGGACGACGGTTTTTTCAAAGACGTGCCGGGACCGGTGATCAAGCTGGAAGAAATTGCCTCACTCCCCATGCGCACGCTTTGGGAGGGCTTTACCGACAAACCCTGGGACGGCCCGCCACAGTTGAACGGCAAAGGCTTTTTATCCGTCCTTTTCGAAGCCTCGGCCAATCCGAATCTTGACCCGGCCTCGCAATCCACCCAGTATACTGAAAAGAACGTCTTTCTTATCGCCAGGCGCTTTTGCAGTATGCGCTGCCGCTTCGGCTTTCACTTTCTTTCGCTGGATTGCCTTTTGGGCGAAAGAGAAAAGGAACGCTTCATCATTTTTCAGTTCAAGGGCGGCGCGGCTAACCTTGCCCGCAGGATACGGCGGGTGCATTTTGTAGCCGAATTATTGTCCCAGTTCGATTTTTCAACGGAAGTCGTGGGCGATATTCTGACCGCGCGGCTGGAGAAAACCGACGAGAGAACCTTTTTGAGCGCGATGCGGGTTTTGGGGTACATCACTATGCATACCCGCCAACTGGACATGATTATGGGCGATGAGCACGCCCTGGCTGAACACCGGGCGCGAATGCTGGCTGATATGGAAGCCCTGGCCATACGCCCGCCGCTGGAACTGTTCGAATAATTCTAAAAAAAATCTATATGCGTATTGTATTGATATGATTAGACATTAATGATCAGCGGTGTTTTTTGCCCATTTTTAGCTCTTGACTTTTTGTCATTATATTGACAGTTCGTAAATAGCATGGGTTATAGTGTACGCTTGCAAGCATTTTAGCCCTTGAAACGGACCTTTTTTGTGAGCGGTGTATGGAGTGCGGGCGCTGCCTTGATGCAGTCCTGTGTCTTCCCCGTCTGGTCCGTGCTTTCTTGCGCGTACTTTTCTGTACCGGTGTTTTTCGCCGTGATATAAAGGTTTTTTATAACAGCTCTTTATGACGTAGCGCAGCGGTTTTTCTTTTTTTGCGCTCGGGAGGGGAACAGGCTTGGCCGAAAATACCATCATTGGGCAGGATACTTCGCTTACCGAAGTTTTTCGTACCCTGGACAAGGTTGCGCCAACAGACAGTACAGTGCTCATTACCGGCGAGTCCGGTACTGGCAAGGAGCTGGTTGTGCGCGCCCTGCACCGGCGCAGCCTGCGTGCCGACAAGCCCTTTGTGCCCATCAACTGCGGGGCTATTCCCAAAGAGCTGCTCGAATCGGAACTGTTCGGGCATGAAAAGGGCGCGTTTACCCATGCCATTCGCTCCCGACCGGGACGCTTTGAGCTTGCCGAGGGCGGGACTGTTTTTCTTGATGAAATCGGGGAAATGGATCTGCTGCTCCAGGTCAAGATCCTTCGGGTGCTGCAAGAACGTGAAATTGAAAGGGTTGGCGGACAGGGCGTCAAAAAGGTGGATGTGCGCATTGTTGCTGCCACAAACCGTGATCTGGAAGCGGAAGTGGCGGCCGGACGTTTCCGGGAAGACCTTTTTTACCGCCTGAACGTTATCCCCCTGCATTTGCCCGCCCTGCGCGACCGGGGCGACGATGTGCTGTTGCTGACCGAATATTTCCTGCGCCAATTCTGCGCGACAAAGAAGCGCGAATGCCTTGCCCTGAGCGACGATGTCAGGAGCATACTGGAAGCGTACCCCTGGCCCGGCAACGTGCGCGAGCTGGAGAATTTGACAGAGCGCCTTTCCATTTTGTGCGACGGAAATACGATAACTGTGCACGATTTGCCGCAAAAAATACTGACTCAGGTGGGCGATGTGGCAAAATTGCCTCCGCGCCCGGAACCGGTTCCCCGGGTGCAGCGGGGCGGCTTTGTCTGGCCGACGATTGCGGATTTGAAAGAAAAAAACCTCGGGATGAAAGACTTTTTGGATACGGCAGAAGAGAAGCTTCTTGTCGAAGCCCTGTCGCTTGCCGCCGGAGTCAAGAATCAGGCGGCCGAAATTCTCGGCATCAAGCGGACTACGCTGATTGAGAAATTGAAGAAGCGCAATATGGAATAGCCGCAGACCTCTGTGTATGTTCGGGGTTGTGGGCCGTTTTCGCGGAAGAATCGTGAAAACGGGTATCGTACTGGCGGCTTGTGGTTGTGTGAATAAGCTCAGCACGGAAATTGCATGAAAAAACGCGTGAAGCAGGTATTTCGCGCCGGTACAGCCCGGCATCTTGCCACGGCCGCTTTTGCGTTGCTGTTCTCCGGTACTGCCCTGGCAGGCTCCGTGCATTGGGAAAAGCTTCAGGACAGAGAGCGGGTTACATTCAACCTGTCCGACAATGAAGCTATGAGCGGGGAAATCGGACGTGTGGCCCCGACCGGGGTAATCATACCTTTTGGCCGGGTTCCGGCCGGGGTAGACATACCGCTGCCGCCGAACGGCGCACAAATCGTCAAGGGCACCAAGCATTTTGGTCAGGCTCTGGTCCTTGAAACGCATACTCCCGAATTTGGCTTTGTTGTCACCAAACATACGCCCACCCAGATTATTATCGATTTTTTCCACAATGTACTTGGCGCACGCTGGAAGCCTTCCACAGTCGCGCCAACCAGCGAAGTCGCCCCGGACCTGTTTGTGCAGCCCGGCAGTACGCCCACCCCGGAAGTCACCGTATTGCAAAAGGACCCTCAAGGGGCTTCTCTGGCAACCCACTCGCTCAAGGAAGAACAAAAAAATACCAAGGAGCGGGACGGAGAAGCGAAGGATGCAAAAACGTCGGCTCCGGTGCCCAAGGCAGATGCGGCAGCTGCGCCAGATACAAAGCCGGATACAAAGCCGGAAGCTAAGCCGGACGCCGCCAAGCCTCAAGAGGGGAGCGCGGCTGTGAAAAAAACGGTGGGAGAGCCTGCTCCTGCACCGACACCATCCCCCGCACCGACCGGAGGGGATTCACCTGCGCCCCGGACTTCTGCGCCGTCTGCCCCCGCGGCCCCGGTTACCGTGCCGTCCGGCGACTCATCCGCCGGGGCTGACCCCCTTGGTGAAGCTATCAAACTTTCAGCCGATGAGGGTGAAAACCTCAAAGAAGGCGTTGCCCCGGAAAATCAGATGCCACAGGTTGTGCCACCGGAATCAGTTACTTCCGGCGTTATCTCCTTGCCGTCGTCTTCCACCCCGCCTGTGCCCAGTGTGCTCGATTTGCGCGGGCAGGCTGCGGAAATGGCAGAACCCCTGGCCATGCCGGATATTATCGGTATAGGCACGCCCAATGTTTCCGGCCTGGTTTCCCCCGATACTTCCGCCTATGCTTCATCCGCTCAACAAGGCGCGGCTAACGCGCAGGCCCCTTCCCCGGCCTCTGCCGACGCAAAGCAAGAGCCGACAAGCCCCGATACAAACTCTTCCGGCGAAGCTTCTTCGCCTGCCCCGCCTCCCGTCACACCTGACGCGGCTTCTCCCGCCACTCCGGATGCTGCCCCTGACGCCGCCCCGGGTGCTGCCCCAGGCACGGCGTCTGACGCGGTCCACTCGGCATTACCGCCCCATTTACCCTTTTCAGCAGAAGAAGTGCTGGCCCCCGGTCTTGGGATAGAAACCAGTCCCGGTATATTTTCCGGCATTATTGCCGGTCTGGAAAGCCCCGCCCCTGCCGCTGTGCCGGGTGACGCTGCCGCTGTTGCGGACCTTCCCGCCCCGGCAAAGGCTCCGGAAGATTCTTCTGAAAAAAAACCGGAAGCGCCCGCAGAACAAGCTCCGGTGCTGGCTGACGCAGAGCAGGGCATGGCTGCGCCCGGTACGCCCGAACCGGCAGTTTCTCCAATCGATGCGACCGCTCCCGAAGTTTCCGGGCAAGTCGTTGCTGCCGTGCAAGATGCTGGTGGCGGCGCAGCCGTGCCGCCGTCTTCTGACTCTGGTCCTTTGCCGGGAGACGCAGAAAAAAAAACGGAAATTCCGGTTGAACAGGCAGGCGTAGACAAGGCGACAGGCTCTGAGGGAAAAGCTTCCGAAGCAAAAGAGGGCGAAGCGGAAGCCCCCCCCGTCCAACTGGATGCGGAAGGCAACCCCATAGTCCCGCCGCCAAGCCCGGAAGAGATACTTGCCGCTATGAAAAAGGCGATGGGGGCGAATGATTACCCGGCGGCAAATGCCATAGGCGACCAACTGCTCGCTACGCCTGATCTCACTCCCGCGCAACGTGAAGAAGGCCTCCACTTAAAGGCGGAAGCGCTGTTTGCCATGAACAAGGACGCCCTGGTCGAAAACTACAGGGATATTGCCGACGCCACGCTGAAAGCCATCAACTTCAATACAAAATCTCCGCGTAATGCGGGCGCGTTGCTGCGACTTGGCTATCTGAACCTCAAGGCCAGCCAGCTTGCCGAGGCCGACGCCCGGTTCAACATGCTGCGCAAGCAGTTTCCCAATGATGAAAATGTGCCCCTCACCTATTATTACTGGGGCGAGTATTACTTTGGCCGCAATGAAATGCAAAAGTCGGCGGACGAATTCCAGTACATTTTACAGCACTATTCTACAAGCAAGTACGCCCGTGAAGCGGCTCTTGGCCTTGCCCGCTCCTTTTACCGCCTGGGATATTACGACCAGGCCTATGATGTAGTGGACTACATCGGGCGCCGCTGGGAAAACTTTTACCTGGATTACCCGCCTTTCCTGAACATGATGGGCGATATCGCCTTTCGCCTGAACAAGCTGGACGAGGCTCTCAAACACTACTGGCTGTATATCAACCTTGAGCCGACCGGCGAAGAGACAGACATCATTCTGGCCCGCCTTGGCGATATTTACACCATGAAGCGAGAGCGCGGCGCTGCCAAACAAATGTACAATATGTGCATGGAACGCTTCCCCGACAAGGACGGCGCGCTGGTCTCCATGATGCGCCTTGCCGAAGAAAGCGTGAACGACGACCCCAGCATTGTGGGCATGTTTCATATTTTTGATACGCCAAGCAAAAACGCGCCGTCAGAAGTGTACCGGAACATCATTACCCAGCACCCGCAAAGCGCCCTTGTACCGCTTGCCCAGCTCAAGCTTTCCCTGTGGTATCTCTGGCAAAAGGATTACGTGCTCGCGCTGGACAATATTTCCGATTTCCTCAGCACATACCCTCAGCATGAGCTTGCCCCCAAGGCCAGGGAAATAGTGCTTCAGTCCTTTTCCCTGCTGGCTACCGACTGCATGAAAGACCAGAACTACGCGCGTATGCGCGATGTGTGGGACCGCTTCCCCATGGTGCGGGAGCAAATTGATTCGCTTGCACCCGACAGTCGCGTAGCCCTTGCCATGAGCCTGAATCAGGAAAACCGCCCCAATGAAGCCCTGAAGATTCTGGAACCGTTTTTCCTGGGCAACAAAGCCCCCGGCTATTCTGAAATGGCCCTGCAACTGGCCTTAAGCATTTATCTGGAATACGGGCAGTGGTCGTCGGTGATGGAAGTCGCACGGCAAGTCGATATGTGGGAGTTGACCGAAGATACCGAACAGCAGCTTGATTATGCCGTCGCTCTGGCGGCGGAAAACCTGGGAGACAGCGAAACCGCAACGCCCCTGCTGAAAAAGCTGTTTGAAAGCAACAAGCTTCCGCAAAACCAGATGACCTACGCAACATTTTTCTATGCCCGTTCCGCCGAGCGTATGCAGGACTACACAACCGCGTTTTTTGCCGGACAAACAGCCCTTAACCGCTTGCTGGAGCTTGTGGAAAAAAATCCCAACGCGGCAGATATGGGCAAGATAGAATCACAGCTCTCTTCGCTTATAGATATTGCCGAAAAAACCGGACGCCTGCGCGAAGCCCTGGTTTTTGCCGAAAGAGCCCTGCAATACATTGGCGCGAACGACCCGGCCCGCTCGGCAGTGATGTACCGCATGGCCAGAATCTATAAAAAACAGGGAAGCGAGGATGGTTGGCGCAAAACCCTGCAAGACATAGTTGCCAGGGCCGATGGGTCTGTCTATGCAAAACTGGCCGAGTCTGAACTTAACGCATCTACCA
>JAJDIC010000010.1 GCA_030266525.1 Desulfovibrio sp. OttesenSCG-928-G15
TTCCATCGGTTCGACATCAATCATCCTGCCCAAAGCCAAAGTGGGCAGCCACAATACGATTGCTCCCCTAAGCGCACTCTACAAAGGCTGCCGCTCGCATTGCTATATGGCAGGAAACCCGGCCGTAAAAATCGGCAACAAGGATGCTGCCCGATGAAAGAGTTGCACGCCCTTGCACCGGAAAAACTGACGAACATTGTCAACTCCCGGCTGGACAGTATCACCACCCTGAAAAAACAGGCCGGGAATGAAAATCTCTTTTTCTCCGGCACATACGCAGAGCATCCCCCGTTGACTCTGCGCTTTTCACCCCCTGTGATTACAGAAAAACTCGCTTTCAGGCTTGATGATGCGGGGCCGCTTGCCCTCGGCGGCATCGCATACACAACTGCGAATGCGGCTACCGCCAAAGCTGTGCTTGTTCTCGGTGACTCGGGTGCAGCCGAAGCCATTGATCTTGCCGGTGCGCTCCCCCCTGATACGGATATGTTTACAACGCAAGAAGGCCAGCCTCCTTGCGCATATCTGCTTTTTGCCGAACCGGTGGAACTCGCCAGCCTTACAGTAATCAACCGGCAGCGGCAGCTTTGGCGCAACCACGGGCTATCCGTAAGCTATACGGACGCACGCTCGCAAGAGTATCTGCTTTTTGCGCACCGGCCTCTTGTTACCGCGTTCATGCACGCATTCGAAGCTTCCCGCTCCGAATATACCGGGGACGCAACCCTTTGCGCTGCTGTCAAAAAGCTCGACACCATCCTTCTGACACTTATATATGATGCCGCCCCCAAGACAATGAGTGATCTCTCCATTGAAGACATCGCCCTTCTGACCACTATCAAACTGCTCGTATCGCAAAAAATCTTCTTCCCGCGGGAAAGAGAAATCACCTCGCACGGCATTGTGCGCTCTTTCAGATTCTGGTCCGAAAAAGAGCGTATCAACTATCTCAAGGACGCCTGCGACATAATAGCGGCGCTTGAGCAGATCTCCCCGTATGTGAGCTTTGCGTATGGCTCGGTGCTTGGCTTTGTGCGGGAAGCTTCCGGTCACATCCCCCATGACACGGACCATGACCTTGTCATCCTCTTTCCCGAAGGGGAAAACAGCACCTACGAAGATGCGTACATACTCGTCGAGCGGCACCTGACCGCCCTGGGAATGGAGTTGCGCGGGCGTGACACCAATATGCTCTGCACAAAAGTTGCCGGGAAACGCAGCGGAACAACCATAGATATTTTTCCGGGCTTTTATGACGAGCAGGGCCTCGCCCGGGCGCACCCCACCTTCCTTGGCAAATACCTGCGCCTTGTCGAACATTTCCCCGTGGCAAAAGCGCATATCTGCGGCGTTGCATGCCCCATTCCCCATAATGCTGTGGACTACCTCGGCACGCTCTTCGGGAAACATTGGCGCACCCCGCTCAACTCATGCTTTACTGCCGAGCACAACAGCAAGCTTATCCTGGGAGATTGAAGCCGATGCCTTCATCGTCTGCAACATACAGAGAAATTGAGCGGCGCTACGCGCATATCGTTGCCCGCCTCTCACCCCTGCCGCACGGCAACTTTGTCTCGTCGCTTTTGCCAGGCGGCCCGCAACCGCTTGTCCTGCTGTTCGGGCGAAGGCGGTCCCTTCGCAGCGTGAAGCTGACCTTGCTGCAAGAGTTCGAAAAATTCCGCTCGCCCCTTTTTATCCGGGGCATCGAGTTTATCCAGCTTGACGCAAATGGCGAGCCAGGCCTCGTGCCCGCAAAGGGCAGTGCCACGCTCAGTTCTTTTTATGAGCAGTATGGCGGCTTTCCGAATTTTGCAGTGAACGAGGTGCAGGAACCCTACGCCTTCCATACAAAAATGGAACACTCGCCCTTTGCGGAAATAACTCTGGAAGAAGCCGTGGAAGTGGACGGCATCAGGCTGCATACGCGCCTGCGCCAGCATGAGACCGTCAGCATGCAGGCCTTGCAAATATCCATCCGCGAGAATGGCAGCGACGAGTGGGAGGAAGTGTTCAACTACCCGGCAATACTCCGCAACTTCCTCACGAAAGGTGCTGAAGCCTTTCCCCCCGAGCCTGCTTCCGGCTTTACGCATACTGACGCGGTCATGGTCGACGGTGTGCTTACAGAAGCCCTTTTGGGGAATTACGACTACTACCGGATGTACCACCGCTTTGGGCAAATGTCTGCTGCAGTTGATACAACCGCCATCGTCAATTTTCTTGACGAAGCCATCGCCAAACCGCGCGGGCTGACCGCAACCGCGTATGGCATCAACTGCCCCTTCTCCATGTGGTCTGAAGGCGAAAAGATCACGGTTCTGGATGCCGCCCTCGCCCTTATAGAAAAACTGAAAACCATTTCACCCAATGTCTGCTTCGCCTTCGGCACCGCGCTCGGCTTTGTGAGGGAAGGTGGCTTTATTCCCCACGACCGGGATGTGGACATATACCTCGGGCTGGATGACCGCACCTACCCCTTACGCGAAGAAGATTTTCGGGAACTGGAGCAACGCCTCACAGACCTTGGCCTCTGGGTAGTCTGGATTAACAAAAACAACAGCCTGCCCAATGCAATTATCGCATCACACGTGCCAAAACTCTCCTTTCTGGATGTATATTTATGCGCCCCTGAAAAGGGACAGGGAACATATTACGACGCCAATGGCGTTTGGGACAAAAGGATGCAGCGCGCCGATATTTTCCCGCCAACCTACGTGGAGATATACGGCAGGCAATGCCCCGTACCGGGCCGCCCCGAGCAGTACCTGACAAGTGCCTATGGTGAAAAATGGCGCATCCCCATAGACATGAACTCCAATATTTCCAAAGAACGCAAAAAATATCGGGCACAGTAAAAAGGGCAGCGGTTGTAAACATACATCTCGCGCTGCCTGTAACTTCCCAGGGAGCAGTAATGATCGGTAAAGAAGAATTTGACATATTGCGCACTTTGGCAGAGCGGGAGTCGGGCCGCAAAGACGCGTCCGGCAAAGTCGTTCCTCCGGAGGAATACCGCGCGGCAGTTGAGCGACTGCGCGAAAAAGGATTCGTTACCGGCGAAGCCCTCTCCCCTGCCGGGTTACAGGCACTTGAGCCTTATAGAGTGCGAAACGCGATCATTCTCGCTGCGGGACTTTCGTCACGCTTTATGCCGCTCTCGCTGGAAACGCCCAAAGGCTTGCTCCGGCTCAAAGGCGAACGCCTCATAGAACGTCAAATCAAGCAACTGCATGAAGCCGGAATAACCGATATAACTGTTGTCGTCGGCTACCGGCAGGAACAGTTTTTCTTCCTTGAAAAGAAGTATGGAGTGAGCATCGTTATCAATCCCTTTTATGCTTCGCGCAACAATATTTCATCTGTCGCCCTAGTGACCGATCGGATTGATAATACGTACATTTGTTCGTCGGATCATTATTTCACCGGAAATATCTTTCGCAGTCATATGTACAGGAGTACGTACCCGGCCACTTGGGTGCAAGGCAGCACTACCGACTACTCGTATGTAGCCGATGGCGATCGCCGCATTATCTCTTACAAAACAGAAAGTACCCACGAATATGGCCTTGTAGGCCCTGCGTATCTTGATGCCTCCTTTGCCGCTTTCCTTGTTGAGGCAATTAAAAAAATATATGCGGATTCCAGTTCATGGAACCTACTGTGGGAAGACGCCTTTTTCCCCCACCTTGCCCAGTGCGCTATATATGTCGAGGAATATCCCGACGGCATAATCCACGAATTCGATACGTTACAAGAAATTTGCAGTTTTGATGCTTCTTTTCTTGATACCGTCGATTCAAAAATAATGAGCAACATATGTCAGGTTCTCAATTGCACATTGAGCGATATTTCCCAGATAGAACCATTAAAAATAGGCTTAACGAACAAATCTTTTACTTTCATTGCCCATGACACGAAATATGTGTACCGTCATCCAGGAGAAGGAACAGGCGTGTTAATCAGCAGGCGTTCCGAAGCAAAAGCGAACAGCGCTGGGTGCGAACTCGGCTTGGATTCAACGCTTGTACACATAGATGAAAATCAGGGCTGGAAGATATCGCGCTATATATATGACTATAACTACATCGACCCGTATGACATGCGTGAAGTCGCCATTTGCATGCAAATGGTGAAAAAACTGCACGAGAAGGCCCCCCCTTACGACAGCGAATTCAATTTCATCCAGAAAACGGAGATCTGCCGCAATATTCTTACACAGGGGCTCGGCTATAATTTTTCCCAATTTGAAGAAACGCATGAAAAAATGAAAACCCTTGCGGATGGGATGGACCTGGACGGGCGATGCAAAGTGCAATGCCATAACGACACATGGGCCTGGAATTTTTTGCGTAGCCCGTCCGGAGAAATATCCCTGATTGACTGGGAATACGCTGGTGGTGCATATGCCGCGTGCGATGTAGCGGACTTTACGGTAAGCCTTGATGTTACCATCTCCAAATACCTTGAAATTGCCGAACTCTATGAAGGCAAACCACTTTCCGACAGGGAAAAAAGGCATTATCTTGCTGCCATGGCCATAGTGGGCTGGTTCTGGTTTGTATGGGGCGTATGGAAAGAGGCTTGCGGAGATACGGTTGAAGAACTGTTGGTGTGGTACGAAAAGGCCACGGAGGCCGCCCAGTTGGCATACCCGTTGTATCAAGCAGAGGGAGAATAGATGTGGCGCTCGTAGGCACTTTCATCGTTTATATTATCATGGCCTGTTTGGTTATTGGCGCGCTGGCCTCCATATTTAGACCGGGGAGCGCGCTGGGTAACCAATTCCAAGACGGCATCCATTCCATAGGGCCTATTTTCCTTTGCGTGGCAGGTATTTTCGCCTCCATCCCCTTTCTCACCTCTTTTATCGAACTCTTCATCGGCCCGCTTTTCTCCTGGTTGGGGGCGGACCCTTCCATCGCGCCCACAACCATTATCGCTGTGGACATGGGCGGCTACCAACTGGCCGAGGCACTGGCCAAGACAAAAGAAAACTGGATCATGGCCATGTATACCGGGTATATGGCCGGGGCGACCATTGTGTTCATCATTCCTGTCGGACTCAAATTCATTAGAAAGCAGGATGAAAGCTATTTCGCTCTCGGGATTATGGCAGGCCTCTTGTCAATCCCGTTCGGCGTTCTGGTCGCATGTGTCATTACGGCTTTGGGCGATCCGGTCATCCGCAGTTCCATAACGACTGTCGACGGAGCCATGTACCAACTCAATATGAACATGGCGGAAGTCTTTCTCAACCTCATCCCCCTTGCGTCTGTTTGTATTGTCATTGCACTCGGCCTGCGCTTCAAACCCGGAATGATGATCCGGGGCTTCATTTACTTTGGTCGCTTCCTGGAAATTTCAACAAAACTCATTCTGGTAGCGTCCATTCTGGAAATATTCACAGGCGTTTTCAGCACACTTTTCGGCTCATGGGGCTTTGACCCGGTAATCGCTGACGAAAAGAATCTTGAGCGGGCGCTGGAAATTGTCGGCTACGTCTGCATGATGCTCGCCGGGGCCTTCCCCATGGTGTACCTCATTCAAACTTATTGCGCGAAACCGCTGGGAAAAATAGGCCGGGTCGTGGGCCTTTCGCCTTCTGCGACCGCCGCGCTTCTTGCCGCGAGTGCCAACGTTATCGCCATGTTTCCCATGCTCGCCGACATGCGCGCGCGGGACAAGGTGCTTGCCATTTCCTATTCTGTCTGCGGGGCGTTTCTTATTGGCGACCATCTTTCCTTCATGGCAAACTTCCAGCCGACTCTGATTCTGCCCCTGTTTCTGGGTAAAATATTCGGCGGCACAATCGGGCTCATTATCGCCCAAAGAATTGCCGTTCCAGAAGCACTCAAGATTGAAAGTGCCGAATCTCTTACCGAAAATGAGTCAACGGCGGCATAATGCTGAACAACTACCTGCGCCATATGCTCGATGAGGCAGAGCGGCAAAAAACGACCATGCCGCATTACGCGTTCTTTTTTGGTGATAATGAAAAGGATCGCCCTTCTCTCGACATTGCGCTCGCCACGCCCGCAAAAGTGAAAACAATCCGCCTTGCGCTGGAAACCATCGACAATTTGCACATCAAAGGGCTGCACCTTTCCTGTGGGGGCAAACCCGCCCCCGTCGCCCCGCTTCCGCTCCCCTGCACGTTGCGGCTCAATGCTTTTTATGAGCAGTACGGGGGCTTTCCCGATTTCTGTATCAATACCAGCTACCCGAACTTTGCCCTGTTTACAAAATACGGAACGCCAGCCTGGGCAGAGATAACCCTGCCGCAGGAAACGCTGGCAGATGCCATTACGCTGTATAACCGGGACAAACGCTCTGATGCGGTGAAGGCAGCCTCGCTCAAGGTTTCCATCGCCCCGTCCAACGGGGTGTTTACGGAAGTTTTCAACCACCAGACCATGCTCGACAATTTTATCGACACCGTCATGCAAAGCTGTTCAGGGTACAAGCCTGCGCACGTTGATCTTCATGACGCGAAAATCCTGTGCCGCTCTCTTATAGAGGCCATGCTTGGCTGGTACATCAACCTGACCGAAAACAGTTTCAAAAGCTCCTTGTTGTCTCTGTTGCATGACAAGAACCTGAAGCAGAACCTGACCGTCTTCCTCGAATCGGCAGTACTTGCCGCAAGAAATCTTGCGTTCATACGGGGCATGGTAAAAAAACCGTTCAGCAAGTATTCGCGGGAAGAACGCGCCATGCAGTTGCGCCACGCAACGCAAGTCTTGAAGGCGGTGGAGGAAATAAGCCGCGACGGCTTCCTGTTCGGCGGCACACTGCTCGGCGCGATACGGGAAAAGGACCTTATTCCCCATGACTATGAACTGGATACAGCCATAGTCATTCACGGCGAAAGCGCGGACAAAAGCGACCACTACCTCGACATTCTGGAAAAGACGCTCGCCAGCCGCGGTTACTGGGTATTGAACAGAGGGGAAGAAATGATGTACGTCACGGTAATAATTCCAGGCAAAAGCTCCACCCCGATTGATGTATTTCTCGTATTTCCCAACGATAACGGACTGGCAACAATGACCTTCAAATCCATAGGCGGCTGGATGCCCATGACGGCGCTCCTGCCGATAGCGCACACACAGGTACTCGGGGTTGCCTGCCCCATCCCCAACGACCCGCACACCTTCCTTGAACGCACCTACGGCAAAAACTGGAAAACCCCCATACCGGAATGGAATATTGATGAACTGTGTTCCGACTACAGACAAGAGAAATGAATATGGCATCCGCCCCCTTGGCCTTTTAAAAAGGCCCCCTAACGCAATGTCGCCACTGTTTTCAGGCTAAAGGCAGCACTATGATACGTAAAGTTATATTTCATTTGGGTGATTACAGTTCCGCGCCATTAATCCAGACCTTTTGCACGCGAAACAAAGACGCCCTGGAAAAACAGAATTTTATCTTCCCGGAGCATATAACGGATGTATTTCCCTTGCCCCCATTCCCCATGACCAGTTGCTTTGCCGACTGCACAAACCATGACTTTCTTGCTCACTTGTTCCCCCCCAACGGGGATGAAGAGGTGAGCCTGCCCGATGGCCCCTCAACGCTTCGCGACTTGTGCCTCCGCTATCTTCGCAGTTTGGCAGAGCGTTATCAAAATACGGTTCAGGACTATACTCTTTGCTTTTCCTTTCCATTTTTTGTTTATGCGTTGCTTTGCACCCCCAAGAATGAGCAGTGGCCTGTATTTTTTAAAATTTTTTTCAAGACGGCAGAGTTTCATTATTTTATGGCACTGTCTGATCAAGCGACCTTCTTGCAGAGCATGAATAGCCATCTGATGATAGCAGCAAAAATATCTACTTGGTCATTTAACACGATGACGTCATTATTCGACGTGGACTATGCCTCTTTAATACATACAATTGACGCATCATTTAAAGAGAGAAAAATCGTACTGCAATTCCAATCAGCCCAAAACAATACGTCTATTCTGGATGAGTTCCTGACGTTTGCACATATCAAAAAAGACGATACATTTGATCTGACCTCGCCCCATATTCCGTCACCACTCCCCAGAGACGTTCTCGGCTTTGTGGATGCCGTAAACCGTTCTTCTGCGTACTCTACTCCGGAAAATGGTCCTCTCCCGTTCAAATGGACAAATGAACATTCTTTACTCACTTCGGGTGAAGACCCGTTGCCCATTTTCTCTCCCAAGGAATACAGCTATCTGTATCATAGATATAAAGCATCAAACAGCAAACTCGCGACAATGCTGGGCTACCGGCCGGAAGATCTCCCCCCGCTTGAGCCCCGGAAAAAATGGACACCGGCTGCCAAAATATCAATAGAACAGGCACGCCGTTTCCTCTCCCTGCTTTCACAACCGGCCCGCAGGGCGCTTGAAAATATACTGCAACCGCACCCTGAATATGAGCTGTGGCATGAACCCAGGGTAGTGCGGAGGGCCTTATCCGGGACGAGATATGCGAAAGACCAAGCCACCGTATCTGTTCTCACCCTCACATACAACCATGAAAGGTTTATTGCGCAGAACATACAAAGCGTCATCGATCAAAAAACCGATTTTCCTGTTGAGCACATCATCGTTGATGACGGTTCCGCAGACGCAACACAGAGAATTATTCTTCAGTATGCAAAGGAATATGCGCATATTACACCCGTATTAAGAAAAGGAGGGACATACACTGACCTTTGCGGCCCAAGCCCTCGCAGGCTTTTTAACATGGCCTCAACCGAATATGTCTCCCTGTGTGACGGCGACGATTATTTCTGCGACCCGGACAAGTTGCAAAAGCAATATACCTTCTTGCGCGAAAACCCGCGCTACTCCATATGCTTCCACCCCGTTTTAATCGACTGGGAGGAAACTCCGGAAAGGAACTGCCTGTTTCCAGGGCCGAGGGACCTGCCCCCGCATAAGCAGCCCTATACCCTTACGGATCTGGTAAGGTGGAATTTCATGTCCACCTCATCTGTGATGTACAGGTGGCGCTTTCGTGAAGGACTCCCCTACTGGTTTTTTGAAAGTGCCCTGCCCGGCGACTGGTATTGGCATATGCTGCACGCGGAGGTGGGCAGAATAGGCATGCTTTACGAGGCCATGTCCGTCTATCGCAGACACAGTGGCGGAATCTGGAAATACGCGGAAACCGATCTGGTGAGGCACAAAGAGAAGCATGGCGTTCGTGAACTGGGGACATACATAGCCATGGACAAGCATTTTGACGGGCGCTTTCGCAAGCTTTTTGCAGATCGGATACTGTGGGAATTTTCATTCCTCTATAAAATCTCCGTTGAAAATAATATTGGCGAACCTTTTGAAAACGCGATTAAACTATTTCCGGAGTGGGCAACTGAGGTGTTGGAAATGATAAAGGGAAGCGGGCAAAAATGACCGCCCTGCCTGACGTTTTCACTCTCAATGCAGATATGCGGTTTTGAGCCCCCCTCACGCCGATATAACTCGCGGTCGCAGCCGCGAACCTTTGAGTACCTGCATTGTGTTCTGCCCTACCCGATATGGCGTTGGGCTCTTCCCTCACATTTTTTCTTACCATTCCGGAAGTTGTGGAAGGAGAAAACCTCATGATTGATGGAACCATGTTGCCAAGAGGCTTTCTGCTCGCTCCCCGACAAAAAGCTATCCCCATTGATAAGTGGGAGAAACTCCATTTTGGCAATTTCCAACTGCTATTCGAAAAGTCAAACAGTATTGCAGTTTCATCTATACCGGGGCGACATGTAGTTATCCTCGGAACAGCTATCGACGTAAGATGTGCCAAGCGTATGGAGCGGGAGATTACGGATGACTTTATACATTCTTCTTTAGAGGATATCCTTTCTGCCCTCGATGATATTGCCGGAAGGTACGTAATATTACTCATTGAAAACAACAAAGCCATAGTCATCGGCGATGCGACCAACACCAAGACTATCTCATACTCAACCCAAGGCGATTTTGTTGTCTCTTCCCACCCGACCCTCATAGCAAAGATAAATTCTGCAACACCAAATGCCGTGGCCGAGGAATATCTGGCTCTACACGGGCCGACGAGCAGCTTCTGCTACCCTGGTGACATGAGTCCGTGGAATGAAATCGCTTTTTTGACCGCTAATTGTTACATCACCTCGGAGCGGGAACTTGTCAGATTTTGGCCCCGGGAAGAGATACAAAGCCTGCCAACAGCCGATGTTGCCGAACTCCTTTTATCTGTTTTTTCCGCGCAGTGGCAGAATATCGCCATGCGCGATCGTCCGGTGATTCTTTCTCTCAGTGCGGGGATTGACAGCAGAATATCTCTGGCCGTAGGCCTTCATTACTTTCCAACGCTGAGAACGTTTTGTTATAATCGTACAAATACAGACTACTATCGCGCCGATGCGAGTATCTCAAACGAAATTGCTAATGATTGTAACCTGAACCATACTATTTTTACATGCTCTCCAGACAGTGTTCCGGATTCTTTTTTCAAAAAGCAGTCTCATGTTGATATAATCAATCTTCGGCGCCCTGAGGCCTTTGTCTTACAAAATCATTTTGACCATGATTCCTTGCACATTCACTCCATACTGACGGATGCGGTGAAAGAGTCGGTTTTCTTCTGGACACACGGCAATCGCGTGCAGAACCTGCATCAGCTTTTGCACTCAGCGCATTTCCACCCGACAGAGGCCCTGCTTGGTCCCTTGGATTCATGGACCCATCGTTCCCGTTTTTGGCAAGCCGTTCAGTGCGGTATTCGCGCAGAGCAGCTATACCACTGGGAGGCCCACCACTCGAAAGCCAAATCCTTGTGGCTGCAAGAGAGGGATGCCGTTTTTGAAAGTCTCGCCCTGTTCAATTGCCGAAGATTGATGGCAGCGCTTTCTACAGTCCCCATGCACGACATCGCCAATGGCGCGGCGCTGCAAGAAGCTCTGGAACTCGCCAGCCCGCCCCTGGCCCGCTACCCTCTGAACAAACAATACGCCACGCTTATTGAACCTTTTGCCCACGCAAAGATGCATCAGGAATATGATGCCGGCGACCTTGCATCGCTCGACAATGGCCTCCCCCTGCTTCTTTTCGCTTATGTGCCCCCGGACTATATCAAACGCATCACCCCCCTTCTTCCAAAGGCGCCGCCCATTACTCTATGCGCGCCCCTATGCTGGAGGGAAGAGTATCGCCAGGTTTGCGCAGAGCAAGGCTGGGTAACGGGCCCTCTGATGCCGGCAAATTCGTTTCCCCGGGGATTGGCTTGCTACGACGAGCAGGTAACCACCCAGGCAAATTCATTGTGGATAACGGATATTCTTCCACCAAAGTCACCGAAGGGGCTATTTACGTATGCGGGATTCCTTTCCACCCGACCGCTTGCCTGCTTGCCGGTGAAGCAGTTATTTGATGGGGCCTGCAAAATATATTACGCAAAAAACGCCTTTGCCGCTGCAACGCTGATGGGCAAGAGTAAAGATTTTGCCATCTGGGGTGCTGGAGAATACTATAATCTGTATATTAAAGACATTGTGAACAATGATATATATAAAGATAAATGCAAGTATTTCATAGAAAGCAGCCCGTCAGCAAAAACAATCGACGGCATTAATGTGATAACTCCGGAGATGGCTATTGCTGAGCCTGCGGATATTACAATTGTAGCCACTTTGCATCATGAAGTGATTTTAAAGGAAGCCAAACGAGTGGGCATCAAGCATATTACGTTCATATGATTACGGACGACAGGCAATTGTGCCCGTTATTTCCCCAATTACTTGAATCAACCTAATACCCTTTGAACAGTTTTTCGTATTGCCCTGTATGATGTAACGGAAACAGTATGCACTACCCTGTTTTGAGTTATCAAGTAGATCAGTATAAGACGAATTTTTTTTAATAACGGCAGGCTTAAAAAAAACTTTGAAACGACCTCTTCAATAGACAGCTGCTTCTCTCGCAGAAGTTGCTGCAGCCGAGGAGAGAACGTTTTCTTGCCAAATGTATGTACTGCATGCTCCAGCCCGACACGCTCAACCATCAACTGCGGCCTGACAAAGTCGAAAAATTTTTCTCCCGCCATTGTGAAAACGGTTATTTGTGATAATCCGTACTTACTGTCTTCGGAAGTCGCCTTGTCAATAAAATGCCATGCATCTTCTATCCGAACATCTGCGGCGGACCTGTTTTTCAATACATTGCATCGCACACAACAGGGCCGTACCCCACCGAACATAATGAAAACTCGTCCAAAGGGGTCATCCATTTTTGTTTTAAAATATGAGGAACCATCAGCAAAAACGGCCTCAACCCCCCAAGCTTGCCAGCTTTTACGCTTGGCTCTCATATTTAACGCAATAAGGCCGGAGCCGTTTTTCCTGTCCAAATACTCTTTATACTTGTCAATTACGTTGTAATTGGGCGTCCCGCCACAACGAAAATCAACCAACACCCAATCCTTTCGATCAGGAAAGGCTCTTCGTAAAGAGAGTATCTGGCATGGGGTTCCTATAACAAACGCGTTTGGGGTCGAAAGGATAGCGCGAAATGCATCCACAGTGTAACTCGGCGCATATTTTGAGCCCATTATTTGGGGGATTTCATGATGGTCATGTAACAAAATGTGTGAGACGCGTAGCGATTGAAGGTTAATAGCAGCGCCTGTTACTGTGTATCCGGAATTAAGCGCCGTCGTCACCAATGCCGAGCCAATACCACCGGATGAACTTTTGTAACGCACAGCAAAATCTGTATTATAGCCAATATATATCGCTAGAGGATCATGAAAGTCGACTGCTTCATCCGGATTAAATACCCTGCAGACAGAAATACATTTTTTACAATCAACACATGATTCATCCGCCGTGGCAACATATTCGCCATCCATATCAAGGCTGATGGAAATGGCTTCAACAGGACATATAGCCGCGCAGACGCCACATCCGGAACATTCCCCAGCATTTTTATCATTAATATTCTGATATTTCATTACGCGTAATCCTCTGTCATTAATGGGTCGAAATGGCGTAGCAGTTGAGAAAAGAGTATGCTATACTAGCTTGTGTCCAAAAACTCTTGCTGTGGCAAGATGTTGTGGTTACTTTTCTATCACATTTTTTTGAGGTTTTGGACTTTTTTAGTGCCCCTTGACCGGACACGATTGGAGACTGCTATGGAATATAAAAGATGCTGCCGGTGTATCATGGACACAACTGCGCCTATCCGCTTTAATGACGATGGCGTTTGTGGCTACTGTCAGAATTACGAATCTAACGAAGCGAGAATTACAGCTCAAGGCAAATACACCTCCGATAAACTCACTTCATGCATTGCAGACATTAAGCGTAATACAAGCCACGCAGGGTATAACTGCATTCTTGGCGTCAGTGGCGGCGTAGATAGTTCCTATATTTGTTATTTATTCAAGCAATGGGGAATTCGACCGTTGCTGGTTCATTTGAATAACCATTGGAATGCGCAAACAGGTGAGCATAACATCCAGGCGCTACTCGACTATACTGGGTTTGATTTATTCAACTACACAGTAGACTGGGAAGAGTTTCGTGAAATGCAAAAAGCGTATTTCAAGGCATCCGTTGTTGACGTCGAAGTACTTACCGACCATGCGCTCATGGCGCTACTCTACCAGAAAGCCACAGAATTGGGGATCAAGACAATTGTCACCGGTATGAACCGGGCGACAGAGTTTATCATCCCCCGTGGCTGGAATTATACGAAATGGGATGTGGATAATATTCGGGATATTTGTTCGCGTTATTCTTCCGTTACAATAAAATCATTCCCCACGTATGATATACTCAAGGCTCGTGGAAGCTTTGTTGCTTTTGATCCACTTCAGTATGTGCCGTATCATCAAAAGCAGGCCATAGAGATTATGGAAAAAGAATTCGGGTGGCAAAAGTACACCGGCAAGCATTATGAATCAGTTTTTACCAAATTTTATCAAGCGTACTATTTGCCGACCAAGTTTGGGATTGATAAACGCCTCGTCCACCTTTCAAATTTGATCTGGTCCGGGCAAATTACCCGCCAGGATGCTTTGCAAGAAATTAAAAAGCCGCTTTACCAAGCGGGTGAACTTGAGGCGGAAAAAGAGTATGTTCTGGACAAACTCGGATTTTCCAACCAGCAATGGGAAGAAATAATGGTTATGCCGCCCGTTCCGCATACTTTTTTCGCCCATGCGGATGCAGAGCTGTATGAAAAAGTCCGGTTGGCGGCTGCGAGCTATTATATGTAAACGCTGCGAACATAATACTTATTGTTTTGAATCTTATTCACAACAGCTTTCCGCAGTCCCATATTTCATATTTACTGTCTCGTAAGACAAGCCCCCCCCCTTCCTTTATGGCAATATAAAAAGGAAGCTCAGAAAGACGTAGCTTCTGCAAGTCATGCTGCGTAAAACATATAAACCGGCAATGAATTGTATGCAAAAATGCAGCTGCCTCGCTCTTATTCTCGGCACGCAACAAAGGCCAGTAAGGTTTTGCGAATAAATACCCTGGAATACTCGCCAGATATGGAAAAAGAATATCTCCCGGATCGCTGAGAAGCATGATCTGATTTTTGCCGCAAAGCGCCAGACAGTCACGCAATATGGCGTGGTATTTTTCAAAAAATTCTTTCTGATAATGGAAGTTTGCGTACCAATTGAGCGAAGAGCGACATGTTAATATAAAACAAACGATAAGAACAACATACGACACTCCAAAGGTCACTACCCCACCGTGTTGACCAAGTCTTTCTACAAGTAAAAAAAACGTTAATGCCCAAAAAATATACTGGTGCAATGCATATCTGACATTTGTCAGCAACAGTTTAAACCCGGGAATGGTTATAAAGAGAGTCAAACAGACAATAAACATCTCCCCCAGGCGACGGCTGGTACCCTGAACACCCAGCAAAAATATGCACGCACTCAAAAGACCCGCCAGCGGCAGTACATACCCGCTTTTTGAAAGTGAACCGGCCAGGCGCTTAAACCATGAATCATATTGTGCAATCAATTCTTCTCGGTACTTTGTTATACGCTCCCAATTCGCTGTTCCTTTAAATGGCGCCCTTCGCCATGTACTTCCATACAGTTGTCCAGTTTTTCTGTAGGCGATGACATACTTACTTCCCCCAGCCAATCCCCCGATGCAGCACGATATGAGGACAAAGATACAATCGCATTCAATACCCCCTCCCCAAACATAGGAAACTGGTACTCCGATAACAAAATACACACTCAAGGCCATAACGGTCAGATAAGCCCCAATGGCATGTGCATCAATCGTTACATAGGTCAAAACTCCCGCTGCTACTGCGATATATACCGCATGTTCGGAAGGGGCACTGTTAAGTGAGTGTGCCAAAATCAGACACAAACAGGTGAGAGGAATCATCCTGTATGGTTCTCTGGTAAGGCGGTAGATCGGAGCCCGCCAGTCAGGAGGGGAAAAAGCAAGAATCGCTACCCCCATCCCGCACCACAATGAATCCGTGAAGTATAGTCCGGCAGCAAATAGCGCCATAATATAGCAGGGAATAATGAGCTGAAAGGCTGTATGTAGAGCTGTGTCAAGATGCCATGCCGGTTTTATGCCAAGGAAGCTTCTCGCGAATACCAAATACGCCTCATATGACAGCCCGTGTGCCGTCCGTACATATTGCGTGCGAGAAGCTTCCAGCGCAAACGGCAAGGGCCCTTCACAGTTTTCGAGCAAGTATCGGGCATTGCCGATATAGGTGATGGGATCGTGGTGATACGGGGCCTGCCCGGCATTGCGGATAAGGTGCGCAAAAACTAAGACAAGAAAGGCAACCCATAAGCCTGCTGCGAATAAATCAACACTGCCAATATCTGGGAAGCGGAAAAGCGGAAAAGCCAGAGGGGCGCACAGCGCAAGCACTGCAATACAAAGCCCCAACGGCAGCGCGGTTATCACCAGGGGTCTGCCTCTGCAGCCCAAGAGCAGACAGAGCAATGAGCAAAACGCGATGTAGTGAGGAGTAAGGGCCACCCCTACACCAAAGAGCACCAGAGGAGACACCCTCAATGAAGGCGCCGTTGCCACAGCCAAAGAGCCCAAGGCGAGCCCGACAAGCGCAACATACACAATTAACAGAGGAGATTTCAGTCGGGCTAGCATTTGGTACGGGAACCTCTGGAAACGACCGGAAAAAAGGAAGGGGGTTGCTTCTTGAGCGTAGCCTCCCCCGCCTGAGACAAACTTTTGCAAAGCAGAAATGCTTTTCAAAGGTACTCTGCGCAAGAACTATTTTGGCTGATGCTTTAACGACTGAAGCAGCTTATACACAATCACAGCATTCTCCCGGGCCTGATCGATTACTTTCGGCAGCAGGGATTGGATGGTACCTTTTCTTTGCTGCCGTTCGCTCCACAGCCGCTCTACCGACTGCACAATGCGATTAGGCGTAATATCGCTGAACTGTATGACCATATCTTCTTGCTGCACCATGCGCATCATTTCAAAGTATTTATGGTTCCACGCTGTTGCCAGAGAAGGGACTCCTGATGATATGGAGCCCACAAGGAAATGGAATCGTGAGCCAACAGCCACTTCCGCGCCCTCGCAGACCTTTTTGGTAATTTTCGGATTAACCTCAAAGGGCAGCAGGTGGACGCGTGCGGAATGCTCTGCCAACCGGGCAAGCACCGCTTCACACACAGGAAGGTCATTCTGCCTCCCTCCTTTTACCTCATGCGCGAGAAAAACAATGTGACATGGGCTGTTTTGCAGCAACCACTCTGCGGCTGCAGCCAAACTTTCAATATATGCCGAATCGCTGCCGGTATGGCTTACGACTCTTTTAGCCACAACGTGGCTTGGGCCGAAAACGACATAAGGCACACCGTCCGGTACTCCACCCTTATCCATCAGCGCCTTCGCATCTTCCGCAGAACCGGCGGCAAGGCAAAAGGCACAATCAGGCAGAGTGGTCATAGGCACATTGACGCCCAACCCTTGCAACTCTTTGGCAGATTCCTCTCCCCTGCAAACGATCATATTCATACGGCTCAAAAAAAAGAAACTGACCAACTTTGTCAAAGGCTTGGTAAAAGGCCCTACCGCCTGGGAAAGCTTCACCACAGGAATACCTGTTCCAAAGGCGGGAACAAACCAGAGGGCGTTAATCACAAGATTTACAAAAGGCCGGTCATCTGTAAACGAAATACCGGAGGTATCCACCAGTATGGTGCCGGCCGCGTAGGGTCTGAAAGAACCACGATAGGCCCATTTTGTGGGCAGGCCCAATTTGCGCAAAGCAAAAGTAACAATCCCCAACGGAAGCCCCAAAAACAATTGCGTCCAGGTTGTAAAAGGGAAAAAATTCCATCCCCGCGAAAGGGTAGGAGAAGCATCTGTCGCAGGGTATTTTGACAATACTGAAACACCTATTTCGGGCAATCGTTTTTGCAACTCTTCAACAACCGCGATGTTGATGGCCGGGCCGCCGATATTGCCTGACATACAACCGCCAACGAATACTATTTCCTGTTTTGCATTTTTCATTTTTTTAAACATTCCATGATGTTATACGTATAGCAATCGTCCCTACATGGTATTGAAAAGCTAGTGGCAAAGCTTGTCCACCATATCCAGGATAACGTCTGCAACATTCGCATGCCCTTCAAGCATGGCATCGCGGCGCAAGCCAAATTTTTCCTTGTTTGCCGGGTCGTCCATGAAGGAAATTGCTAGTTGCAGGGCTTTTTGCGCATCTTGCTCACTAAAGTACATACCACTGCGCTCCTGCTCAGACAGCACGCCCGCTGTATATTCGCTCGTACAAACTGCCGGGGTTCCCAGCAGGGCCGCTTCCGAAGCCATAGTGCAGCTTTCCCCCAGGAACACGGCAGCAAAAGCCATGGCATGGTGTATGTCATTCGGTGATACCGTTATGCATTTCTCACCGTAGCCTGAGGGTAAATCGCCTTCACAGGAAAGCACAACCGGTCCTTTCGCCAAAAGCGCATCGATGATTTGTCCTTTCTCTTCCGCGGAAAGGCCGTGCTTCCCAATATCGTGCGCGGCGTTCCACTCAACAAAACGCACTACACTGTATGGCCTCTCAGCAAAAAGACCATACGATGCGGCAATCTTTTCATCCGGCGCGAACGCTTGCGGGTTGAGATATGCATATTCATGAAAACCGGCATAGCGAATATGGGGGCGTCCCAGGTTTCTTGTAAACCAGGTCGGGGTGACAATTGCGTCGCTGGCGTACCTCATCAAAAAAATCGTTAATGAAGCATGCTCCGTATCTGTTACGGCAATATGCGGTATGGACAATAACTTTGCCGCCCAAGCGGCACAGGGAGAGGCGCAACTCACAATGGCATCGGGGCGGAATTTGCGACCGGTTTGAAAAATGGCGTAGGTGCGGTGAATCAGCTCGTGAAAAAGTTCCAGCGTTGATTTGCCGTTTTTGGATAAAACAACATACGGAAGCTGTTTTTCACGCAATAGATGAACGGTAACGTCTTTTTCTCTCGCCGTGAACAAAAACTCATCGCCCCTGCTGGAGAGTTTTTTTGCAACTTGCGCCAAAATATGGACATGCGCTGGATGGTTTACGTCAAGCAATATCTTCATATCTGCTCCCAAATAAGCAAATCATTCTTGAACAGAATATGCCATTGTATTTTTGCCAGCGGCAGATGCTTTTTTTGTCAAGCGAATGCACAGGTGTTTATTGTCTTCAAAATCCATCCAGAATGATGTTACGAACATCTGGACTGACGATACAAGAAAAATGCATCCGAGCACTG
This sequence comes from Desulfovibrio sp. OttesenSCG-928-G15, assembly GCA_030266525.1. The sequence goes on from JAJDIC010000010.1 coordinate 18,780, forward strand.
CGGACGTTCCCATCGACTCCGCAGAGAATAAATGGACACCCAAAAATAGAGCAGACAAAAAGAAAAACAAGAAACTGAAAAAATAACAGAAAATCAGTACATGCCCATAGAGATATATGTATTTGCGATAAAGTCTTTTGAAAAACAGCGACGCAAGCAGTGCCAAGAGAGGAAAAAATACTTTGTGCGCACGCATCTTTGAGGCCCAGCCTTTTCCATACACTGCTTTAACGGGCACTTCCGCAACGCGGGCATTCACAATATTGAGCTTTGTCAAAACATCATTCGGGCAACCGTAGCGGGGATACAGAGTATCCCAGTCTATAAAAGACAAAAAATCCCGGCGCATTGCCGTGTAGCCACACTGGGTATCCGAAACATGCCAGTACCCGGATGCTATTTTTGTCAGTACAGAAAGCCCCAGATTGCCTATCAGCCGGACTCTGGGAACGGGAGCTACGCCGACTTTATGAAAAAATCTGTTGCCTTTCACGTAATCCGCCTGATCGGCGATGATTGGTTCGAGAAGATCCGGCAAGTCTTCCGGGTCCATCTGACCATCACCGTCCATCACAACCGCAATATCTTCCCCGCCCTTAAGCACGGCCTGATACCCGGTAGCAAGTGCCCGCCCCTTGCCCCTGTTTACCTCGTGCTGGACGAGTTTTATTCGCGAGTCGCGCTCCATGCAATTGCGCACAATCTCAAGTGATTTATCCGTACTGCAGTCATCAATTACATATACAGTGTCAACATAGCCAGGCACGCTTGTTATCGTCTTCGCAATCTTATTTTCTTCATTATAACAGGGAACAACAATGCCTATTGTAGTTTCTTTATACATATTTTTAACACCTTATGATGAACAGAGTACACGTTAAATAAACAACCCTATCCGTGCAAAACGCAATTCCACTCATCTACGCAGCAAACTCAAAGGCTTCACGGTAAGCATAAAATGCAAATCATACCCTTTACTCTCCGTTGTACTTTGCACAAGCCGCCGTGCTTTCCGATGAAGCGGAAGGGTCGTGATATCAGACGGAATGCAACCATTTGTATTGAACACGTTCTGCATGCCTTCAGAAAGGCATATCGCCACGCCAGCAAGGTTGAGATGATGATAAGGCAAGAGCGAAATAGTTTCTTTCTCTTTAAAAACTCTTGTCAGAGCATTATAATACACTGTCTTGTCAAGAATTTCCCAAAATAAAGACGGTGGAGATTGTAATATTTCTCGAAAAGCGTTCAGGATATTTTTTGCTTTTATAACTAACCCACGCTCTTGCGTATCATTCATGACCGGAACGATCTGCCTAAAAACCGATTCGTCTTTTCGGCCTTCATAGTTAAGAGGGTGCCAGCATTTTTCCGCAAAGGGGACAAATAAAAGCTCGGGGCAAGCTTTTTCCATTATCTTGAAATTCACATGAGAGACAGCGCGCATCTCCGGTTTTGTCACAAAAGCATACTGATGCAATAACGTGTTGTACGAGGGGAAGCACTCTATCCCACCGAACTTGAAATAAAGCCCTCCGTGAAATTGTGACATATTCGCAAGACACTCAAAATGATCCAAAGCAAATGTATCATTAACCATACTCAAAGAAGCAAGTTCGCGCTGAAGATATGCAATTTTTTCATGATACCGTATATCCGCAGCACTTTTAAAACCGAGAGCGTTCTTATGCAAAAACTCTGAGGACAAAGCGAAAGACGGCTCATTTTTGCCAATTTTTTTTAACAAATAGGTTGAATATTTGTAACCCCGAAAAAATTCACCGCCAATACCCTTAAAGCGAAAACATCCCGTTTTGCGAGAAGCCAGGGGAGCCTGCATACTGCCCAAATTGCGTAATCCTGCAACGCAAAAGAGCTTCTTCCTGGCCAATGCCACTATGTCATCCCATTTCTCCTCAGGGGCCTCTCGCAGCTCAATGGGAACTTCCTCCAAATCAAGTGAAAATTTTGTGGCTAAAAGCTTTGCGACGATTTTGTCAGGATGACCTTCGGGGCCTGCAACACGGAACCGCACATTCTGATGTACCCCTGCTGCAATTGCAGCAGCCAATATAGTGCGAGAATCAATGCCCCCGGTGAGTTCGTGCCCGTCATCCCGAATCGCTTTTTTCCCCCATATGTATACATGATTAACAAATTGTTCATACGCTTCATTGAATAATTTATCGCATGAATCGGCATCCCGAACATCATATAAATCCGTGATTAGAGGGTGAAAACTGGGGATATTGTCTTCGGATATTTTTAGTATTGTGTTGTTTGGCAAGAAAAAAATATTTTTATACAACGTTTCCAGCGTTCCAAAATACCCGTGGAACAAAAACCATGAAGCGGCATCTAAGCTGTATTCGATAGGCCCGAAAGACCGAAATATATCCAATATAAGATGTGGATTTGTGGAAATGATAAAAAGATTGCCTATGGTTCCCCAAAAAGTCGGGTAGGTGCCTAAAATAGCGCCTGTGACCATATCCTGGCAATCTTCAGAAAAGACACCATAGCAATAATTGCCGGGCCCCTTGGTATTCAGCGGTACACTGAACTCGTTGATGGCAGTGCAAACCGCATCCCCCTGAAGCACCACACCATCAAAAAAATGAATCTTGCGATCGTCGAGCCATTCGAGATGCTGAGTCAGTGATTCTTCTGAATAAAAGACGCCAAGACGATTTTTCGCCTCATTTAAAAAGAAGCATGACTCAGAGTAGTCAACCAAAGCATTTTTATTGGGGTTCAAGCACAAAGCTTGAATAACTTCCTGCTCTATCGGTGGGCACGCACCATCTGTTTTCATTGAGTAAATGAGAATATAATCCAGCACGACGCGCCTCTCCCTATCTATCTTATCGATATTTCAATTCGTTATATATGTTATTATTCTGTCAAGAAGCTTGTGCACACAACGTTAATGACAGGCAAGTCTTCCGGCATGGCGACCATCAGGCCGTGGTCCGCAATAAGGAACGAATCTGCCTCAATAGTATCAGCCGAGTTCAAAATGCAAATTCCCTGGGAATAGCTTTGCTCATAGACCCCTTGGGAAATCGTTCTCACCGGGTCTACAAAAGGTGAACGCCAATGAAGCAGGGCAACAGTCAAACCTTTCGCACGCATTTTTGTTGCGAGAATAAATCCTGCACCGGCATACGCCTCATCTGAGGCAAAATCATCCAGAACAACCACATCAAATTTGACAATATCTTCACGCTCCCGGCGATTAGCGAGAGGAGCGTCAAAAGCCTTATCGGCTATATGCAGTGAATGATTATTTTTTTTTGCTTCCCTGTGCCAGACGGCATACGCGTTAGCGTACATCCGCCTGGCCCCGATAACTGTCTGCCATGAACGCGAACCCGTTTTCTTTGTTGTCGTCAGCCTTCCTCTGAGGGCCAACAAAAAAACAGCGTTTTCCGGCATGGCAACAACAGCGGCATCACCAAACTTCGCACGTGTCCGCCGTGTCAACTCCGTATCCGCACTGAACCTTGCGTCATCCCACCCGCCCAGACCGAGCAACGCATCACGCGTAAAAAGCAGCGACGGGTCAGGCGTGATATAGGGCATCAACCGCCAAGGGTTGCAAACATCTATATTCATGTCGACGCGGTACATACGAGACTCCAGAGCCACCGCATCGGGATTTTGTGACAAGTATTGCAACTGCTTGGCCACTTTTTGTGGATGAGACCAGTCATCTCCGCCGTGAATGGAGATAAAGGAGCCCCGTGCCGCTTTCATACCGATATTCACTGCTGCGAATGTCCCCTGATTTTGCGGCAGACGAATCAGCTTGATTCGGTCATCACCTTTTGCCATCGCCTCAACAGTCAACGCGCTACCGTCGGTGCTGGCATCATCGACGACAATAATTTCAATATTTTTCCACGTTTGCTCCTGCATGCTGCGAACTGCGTAGGCAATACTCTCATCCATATTGTGCACGGGAAAAATCACACTCACCAATTCCGGACAATCACTTTCCGCAGGAGCTTTCGGAGCATGAATATTGGCGAGGCTCAAAGGCTGACCGACATCGCGCACTTCAAGAGGCGCAAGCCCCATAAAGCGAAATGCCCTGTCGAGTAAGCATAGAAACTCTTTATCTGCCTGCGCCTCATCCATGCCTTCCCGCAAAAACTTTTGCCGTGCGGCCGTGGCGTGGAGGACAAGAAAATCCGCACCGACATTTCGCTCAGCGAAGCACTTTTCAAGCACTTCGGCGGCAAGCTCATACTTGTTTGAAAGAAGAAGGCAAAACGCTTCCGCTTGCAGTAAAAGATCCGGAGAATATAGGCTAAATTGCTTGCAACGCTCTATCAAGGCATAGGCTTTGTCGTAATCCTCTTCAATATGATACCACATGATCAGGTGCCAACAGGCGGACATTCGCTCATATCGGGCTTCGGCCGGTTCTTCGACCATAAGATGCAGCCCGTCTTTCGCCAAATGGGAAAATCCACTGAATAACAAAGAACGCAATCTGGCGGACTTTAAAGCATACTTGATTTGCGAAAAAGCATCATGCTCAGAAGCCGGCAACGCAAGCACTCTTTTCTCGTGTAGAGTGTACAGGAGTTCGATAAACCCGCTTACAAACCAGTCTCGCCGGACTTCTGTCAGCAGCGTTGTTCGATGCTGGGTAAATAGTGAAAATTTTGTCTGGTCTTCACTGCTGTCAAGAATTTTGCACCCCCCCCAGGTACGGCATTCAGCAGGTAATGCCACTGCCCCGACATGTCCGCACCCTTCATCTTCTTCTGACAAGACAAACAGTGCGCAATCCGAGAGCTGGGCCTTGATAGCAAGATTGCCGATGAAGCACTCCTGTGCGCTGATAACGCAGACATCCGCAATCGCCAGCAATGCCTCCAAAGGCAAATCAAAAACTTTGATGTCAATCCCGCTAGCATCCAAAACATCGGTCAACGCAGCCTGATGGGCTGCCTGTCTGCCCCCCCCCCAGCATGAAGCACTGCGCCGGTTCGTTTGCCGCAATCTTACTGAGCGCATTAACAAGACGCGGTAGTGAATGCTCCAACAGGCGGTGCGATACGGCGATCAATTTTTCTCCGTGGCCAGGCACCGCCAGATACCGCCTGAGCGCGTGCGCGGCATCCCGGCTGACAGAAGGAAGCCCAGGTTGAATCAGCAAGTCGTTCAAAACGCGCACTGCGCATAAAGGCATCCGCAAGGCATCGGAAAGGCGAATCGCACTTTCAAAGGAATCAACGCAGAGGGAGATATGTTCTTCTTTTGCCAAAAAAGCCCAAAGGTCGGGTTGCTCGCCCAAAAGAGCACTATCAGAGGATTTCGGGGCAAGTTGCAAAGCGTATACAGCAACGGACGGGACGCCTGATATAAATGCGGCCCATAAAAAATCGTCAGGAAGATTATTCGTCGAGGAACACCAGCCGACGACAATGTCGGGCAAGTCGGCAGCCATACTTGCCGCCAACCCCATTATACGTTGCCGACGTGTTTTATCAGAAGGCAAATAAGGCTCAAACAGCGCAAAATTCTGGTTCACAACCGCATCAGAAACGTCAGTGGTGGTGGTGGAACTTTTAAGCACAATACCAGCAGCACTGAGGTGGGCAGCGATATCAGAATCGCCGGCAGAGCTTTTTTCTACAAACAGCGCATAATGGCGAAAAAGCCACGGAGGGGAGTAAGTGCCCAAACAACATAAAGCGGCAATCTGCCGGTCGCAAGGCTCATTGACGAAGCAATGCAACGCTTTTGGCTTTTGATTAAAAATTCTGAGGGAAGGCTGAATGCTTTCAGTCCTGAGTTTTGCAATACTTTCAATAACTTCTCCGGTCATTCAGCCACCACTCCATCAAGTTATCGGGACAGTGCCTTGCCCAAGCTGGCCACCACTGCTTGCTGTTCAATTTCAGTCAGATACGGATGCATAGGCAATGACAGCACTCGGGCTGTCACCTCTTGCACAACAGGAAAATCTTCTACTTTGTACTCCAGATAATCGAGGGCATTTTGAATATGGAGCCCTTTGGGGTAAAAAACAGACGTGGGTATGGCGTCCTTTTTCATAGCCCGAATACAAGTTTCACGGCTCACATACTTTGGCAGCAAAATGCTGTACTGCGCCCATGCGGAGCGTCCATCTAACGGCATTTTCGGACAAACTATATCGGGTAAAGAACATAAGAGAGCCCCGTATCGCTTCGCAACCTCATTGCGCAAGTTCAGTTCGTTTTCAAATATGTCAAGCTTGGCCAAAAGAATTGCGGCCTGGAGGGTATCCAAACGACCGTTAGTCCCCAATCGCACATTATCATTTTTATTGCTGCTGTCTTTGCGCCCATGATAACGCAACGAATCGACACAGCCCGCCAAAGCGTCATCATCGGTAAACACCGCACCGCCATCGCCATAGCATCCCAAAGGCTTTGCAGGAAAAAAGCTTGCTGTGGCGGCGTCGCATCCGCAACCGCATAAAGGCTTGCCACGATATACTCCACCGAAACTCTGTGCTGCATCTTCCAAAACAGACATACCGCATTTACGAGCAAACGGAAGAATTGCATCATAGTCCGCCGGGTGCCCAAAAATATCCACAACGACCACAGCTTTGGGGCGAAGAGGCGGATTGCCTGCCTGTGCCTGCCTTGGCAAAGGATACAGCCGATCATCCCGACGCAAAACAGCCTCGACGGCGCGTTCCAAATCGGTGGCATTCAGATTGAACGTCGCAGGCTCAATATCCACGAATACTGGTGTGGCACCAGTTTTTGCAATGCTTTCTGCCGTGGCAAAAAAACTGAACGGCGTGGTGAATACGGCATCACCGGGACCAACCTCCCAGGCCATCATGACAAGATCAAGAGCCGAGGTGCCGGAAGCACACGTCAGACAGTGCTTCGTACCCACCATTTCTGACAACCGGCTTTCAAGCTCCCTTACCTCCGGCCCCATAATGAACTGACCATGAGCCAAAACAGCGTCCATTCGAGCGCGGATATGCTTCTCATGTCTTCGGAACTGTTCTTTTAAAGCTATAAATTCCATGATTGACCAACTTTCTATCCTGCTGTCGCCGCCCGTGAAAACCACAAACGTTACGCAAGACATATTGAATGTATTGGGTAATTCCTTCAGGCCTTGGTTCAAAGGCCCAGTTCAGGTATTTCCCCATCTTGAAGGTAAAGCAGGAGAAGACGCCAGGACAGATGCTACTCTTTACAAAGAACGCCCGACAGCACGCTTCCCCTTGTTAAATCTATTGGAGATTCATATCCACGAATCAAAAGGGACCCGTCTATGGTGCGAACAACAAGATTATTATCCATAACGTCTATAATTTCACCAGGCCGATACCCTGAAAAATCCAAGATGCAATCAAAGGGCACTGCATCCCAAATCATGACCTTTTTCTCGGAGCAATAACAATAGGCCCCGGGAAAAGGGTGAGTGACCGCCCTTATTAAATTATATATTGCCATGGTGGACATGGCAAAATCAACATGACCATCTTCGGCACTGCGTTTTGGATACCAACTGTCAAAGTCTTTACTCTCTGTGTTAATACATATAGCATTGCGCGAATAAGCTTCAAAAAGAGATGCCAGCATTTTTTTAGAAGCAATAAGATACTTGTATTGTAATGTTCTTATCGTATCATAGTCAGTTATTTCAAACATTGTTTTCATAAAAACATTTGGGCTGTCCGCGTACTCGTCATACTTGAACAAGTTCATATTAAACCGTTTAAGCCCTTGAATAAGTGACCAGTTGAGAACAGACCGCCCGCGCCCGAAGGGCAAATAACCGCAGCTTCCATGAAAACCAAAAACCCCGGTTTTAAATGAATCCAAAACATATCTGGGCACAAGGCGCTGCCAGCCCATACTAATGCCTAAATCAAACGAATTTTCTTTAAAAAAGCACTGACATTTTGCGCTATTTAATGAATAGGAATCTGCATAAAAAACATCGATACCATATTTTTCTGCAACTTCCTGCATCGGAGAAAAGCCAGAAATCTCATTAGAGCGTGTCACATTGTCGTCAACAGTGACAAGCAGGCCGACGGACAATTTCAAGTCGTGTTGTAAATAATCAATAACAGTCACAGTTGTGTCTTTTGCGCCAAACACTACTATTTTAAAATTCATTTTTTCCATCCTTAAAGTGTTCGCACTCAGACACCAACGACTCTTTGAATTCAACTCGATTCTCATCCATCAATGCTCTGAAATTACGCATATTATCAAGCCCATCGCTTGTCCATGTGTCCGGATGAACCAGAATGTGAACTCGTTTGTACTTTGAAAATAGCTCCAAGGTTGGATGGCCGTAATTCCACCTATGACGCGAGTCAGAAATATATTTTACATGCAAAGGAGTATCATCAGTAACACAATCACACGGCGTAAAAAAACTATCGCCATATACATTTATTAGACCATCTATGGTAATATTTCTTTTAAGTATATTTTTTGAAGGCCTATGAAATGAAAACCTGTCAACACTAACAATATTAGAAAAAATACTAACCTGCGATTTTATATCATAAACAACATCATCAACCGAGCCCCAATCTCCTTCGGAATAGTGAAGCCCAATTTTATGACCCATCTTTAAAATTTTCTCTATGAGACTGATGTTTTTTCTTGAAAATACATTATACATATTACTCGTTAACTGGAAAAAATAACTCGCGGCTATTCCTCTTTTTTGCTCGATAAGGCTTAGCGTGTAGGCTCTGTCTACAGAAAATTCAACGTCATGCCGCAACACGATAAAGGAGTCTTTTGAATTTGCATCAGAAAAGTCCGTATACTTTTTTGATGCAAGTATATTGTCCAGCATGCATTCATATGCGGAGTATGACATCTTTAAGAAATCCATATATTCTCCAGGAAAACCAAAACATTTTGAGTCAAATTTCGAGCGTTCATACAGCACTTAGTGCGGAATTCTGCAAACAGTAGCGCAATCCGCAAACTGGACACTGAACCAGATCGTCCCCTCCGGCCCCCAGCTTTTCTCCACATGCACAAACCCAGCCCCTTTGCCTTGCCGGAGTGCCGTAAACAAGCGCATGGGCAGGTACATCACGCGTCACGACACTACCCGCGCCGATAAACGAAAACTCACCGAGCGTGACACCGCAAACGATTGTCGCGTTCGCTCCGATGGAGCAACCTTTTTTAACCAGAGTGCTTTTGGCATCGCTCATCTTCTTTATATGGGCTCTCGGATTATAAACATTTGTAAACACCATGGATGGCCCGCAAAAAACGTCATCCTCAAGGGTTACGTGCTTATAGATGCTGACGTTGTTTTGCACCTTGCATCCGTTTCCTATCACAACGTCAGAGTCAATATAGACATTCTGACCGATATTACAGTTGTCACCGATTTTGGCAGTTCCCATGACATGGCAGAAATGCCAAATATTGGTTCCGCTTCCAATAACGGCTCCAGCGTCAATGACAGCTGTCGGATGAATCTGTGGCGGCTTCATATGATGCTCTTATCGTATTCATTTTGAGTCGGTTTAATATTCCAAAGGCAAAGAAATGGTCCGCCTGTCTCTGGCTGAGGTATACGCGGCAATAAGCAATTCAAGAGACTTCAAGCCTTCGCGGCCGTCTGTTTCCGGCTCGGCCACTCCGCGTAGTGAGTCTATGACGTTTTTGTAATACAGCGGGTGACCGAAACCGTAGACCGAGGTGGTTTCATAGCTGGCCGCTTTTACCTGCTCATCGTAGTCCTTACTTTCCGCAAAGTCCCATAGCTGAATTTCATTTACGGCTACCCCGCCGATTCTCACAGTGCCCCGTTCACCAAGAATGGTGATGGAGCCTTCCAAGTTCTTGGGATAGGTCAGCATGGTGACGCTCATGGAACCAAGCGCACCAGTGCGCCAGCGCACGTTCAACACTCCGGTGTCTTCCACTTCAATATCTCTGGCCAGGGTGCCGGTCATCGCCTGCACATCCGCAATCGGGCCGATAAGCCATTCCAGCAGGTCCACGTAGTGACTCGCCTGGTTCATCAGGGCACCACCGTCCATCTCCCACGTACCCCGCCACGCTGCTGAATCATAATAGGCCTGCGGCCGGGTCCAGAACACATTAAGGTGAACCATATAAATTTTGCCGAAGCGTTTTTCGTCAACAGCTTGCTTGAGTAGCTGCAAGGTTGCATTTCGTCTGTTTTGCTTCACGACAAAAAGGTGTACTCCAACCTTATCGCAGGCTTTGACCATGTCGAGCCCGTCTCTCCAGCGGGTAGCCATGGGCTTTTCAGTCATTACATGCTTGCGGTGCTGCGCTGCCAATATAGTTTGACTTGCATGCAAACCGGATGGTGTACAGAGAATCACCAGGTCGCTATTGGCCTGAGCCAGCATTTCTTCATAATGCGTAAACCCGGTGACATGCGTAGCTTCTGCCGCTACTGCCAGCGCTTGGGGGTCAGTATCGCAAACCGCTACCAGTTCCATATCTTTTTCGTGAATTTTCAGCGCCTTGAAATGGTTTTGCGCAATGCGCCCGCAACCAACCATGGCCACCTTGATTTTGCGATTTACAATTGCTTCCGGCATGTGTCTCTCCTGATTTGTCAACAATTCGTTTGTCGTCGACATGCTATGCAAATTTCCTTCCAAATCCGAAAAATTGACAAAGCCATACGCCGGAAGCGATAAAACACAAAAAAGCCGGAGAATTGAACCGAACAACGCAGTTCAAATATCTGGCAGGCTGAAATGCTTTACGTTTCCCTTCTTTACACTACACAAACGGATCGTAAACGTGCCGTCCAGCATCCGCTAAGGATTGCAATATCCCGGCGCTCTATCCAGATGTTTCACGAGCCCGGAAGAGTTTCACGCCAGCCCCCCCAGCAAGAAGCTAATCGTATGGCGTTGGACCGGCCCCACTTAAAACACCACGCCAATCGGCATGGCATGCACACAAAAAAGTAGACAAGCCATGCCGCCAAAGATTCCGCCCGAAACCTCACACAGCGAGTTTCGCTTTATTGTTTCTTCTCATCAATACACTGGCCGCAAGCCTTGTAGCCGTGGCGTTTCGCATCGCTGATGGTTTCAAATTTTTCTGTGCAGGATTTGCACTTGAAGTACTGGCAGTCCTTGTAGTGAAAGACCTTGCTTTCTGTATTGCCGTGGTAGTTGTAGCGGTGGGAGGTGTTGCTTTTGCCGTCTTTGGCGAGGGCGAGGCAGGGGGTTACGAGCAGGCTCAAGGTGGCGAGGGCGATTATCAGTGATGTGCGCATGGTATCCTCCGGGATAGGGCTACTGGCTTTGGTTACAGGGTGTGGCAACGAGGTACGATAAACAGGCTACGGTAAACACTATCTTCTTCTTTCAATGCCGCTAATGTAGTGGTATGTCAAGGCTTGCGGGGCGTGTGGACGTCCCGGCGTTCACCTTGCCCCCCAGCCCGGAGCGAAATGTACCATGACCCTGCTTACACGCCTTAACGGCCTTCCCCTGTGGCGTCCGGCGGCTACGCCGTCATACTTCAAGAACGTGTGCCTGATAGTTTCCCGCGAATTTCTGCATTTGGCCAAGGCCTTCGTCTCCACATATCCCAATACGAATGTGGCGTGCATTGCCCTTACCAACCCGGCAGACGACACCCCAGATGAGTACCGCTTCACCATTGACGGCAAGGCATGGGCTATTCCCCTTGGCGGCCCGGAAATGGCGCTGGTTACGCCCCAGCTTGAAAAAGTGTACTGCATTCAGCCCAATGACCCGCAGCGGAGCGAGCTGGTGGTGCTCTGCAACTTTTTCGCCCCCTATGGCCTGAATATGTTCCATACCGTGGAATTCAGCCGGAACCCGAAGCACCTGCCGGTTACGCCCAGGCCCACATTCTACGCCGACAACGCCCGAAATCTGGAACTTATACACGACCTGCTCGAAGATGAAGCAAGCAAAAACGCCTTTGCGGCCAGGGCAAAGGCTTACCTGACAGGCGACACGGGTTATCTGCTTCCGGCGAAGTTCAAAGAGTATTACCACCCGCAGGTTAAGCCGGAAAATGGCGATGTCCTTATAGACGGCGGCGTGTCGGATATGGTGGACGTGCAGAAACAGTTTGCGGCAAGCGTAGGCGAAACCGGGCAGGTCCACGGGTTTGAACCCATTGCAGACATGCACGCCTCCGCCTCGAAAACCCTGAGCGAATACCCCTGGTATCACCTGCACTGCCTAGGCCTTGGCGAAAGGACAGAAGAAGTGCAGTTCATGATGAAGCGCGATTCTTCCCACGTTTGCGAACAGGGGACGGAAGGCAGCGTTACCTGCCGGCTGACCGCCCTCGATGACTTTGTGGCGGACAAGGGCCTGCCGCGCGTTGACTGCATCAAACTGGACGTGGAGGGTTCGGAACTGGCCGCTCTCAAAGGCGCGAAAAAAACCATCCGCGCCCACAAGCCCAAGCTCATCATCTGCCTGTACCACAAGGTTGAAGACATGATCACCCTGCCCCTCTATGTCAAGGAACTCGTGCCGGAATACCGCCTGTATCTGGACCACCACTCTCCCTTTTTCGGGGACAGCATCCTGTACGCGCGGCTCTGATTTTCCGTGCAGGTGCCCCCGCATGCGGCAGCAGCATGCGGGGGCAACATGCAGCTTGCCAATCGCCTGCTCCTTGCGTACTATTCCGCTCCGCATATCATTATAATATGCTCGGGTTCCGCTATCCGGCATATGCTTTTGGAGGATTTATGGCCGCTGAAAAAGTTGGCACACGGGTACGCAAATTTCGTGAAGCGCAAGACATGAGCGTGGAAAAGCTCTCTGAAGCCACGGGTCTTGGCGTGGATTTCATCAACACTCTGGAAAAAGACAGCGTGTACCCTTCCATCGGGCCGCTGCAAAAAATAGCCCGCGCCCTGCATGTGCGCCTTGGCACCTTTATGGATGACGTGGCCTGTCAGGACCCCATCATTACCCGCCAGGCCACGCGCGAAGCAGACCTGACCATGACCCACACCGCCGCCAAGCGCCCGCTCTACCGCTATTTCACCCTTGCCAAGGGCAAGCCGGACCGCAACATGGAGCCCTTTTTCATCGAAGTGCTGCCCGAGCCGGAAGGCGAGCGCAAACTTTCTTCCCACCAGGGCGAAGAGTTCATCATCGTACATTCAGGGCAACTGCTTGTACGCTACGGCAACGAAGAACAGGTGCTGGAAGCGGGCGATTCCGTGTATTACAACTCCATCGTGCCCCACTATGTCGGGGCACACGGCGATTCGCCCTGCACCATTTACGCTGTGCTATACCACCCTTCCTGATTTTTCCCGGCACCGAGCCAAGGGCCAAGGCCCCTGATTGACACAATTTTCGCCATGCGCGGGGCAGGGACCATTCCCTTACCCCGCACCGCCTTCCCGGAGTTCCCCCATGTATGTAGAACCCTTCAAGCTTCGCCACCGAACCCTCGGCCAGATTCTTGATTCCACTGTATCGCGCTTCCCCGACAACGATGCCATGGTCTATGTGGACCGCGACTACCGCCGCACCTGGGCCGAATTTTCCCAGGATGTGGACGTTCTGGCCAAAGGGCTGATGGCCCTTGGCGTGAAAAAAGACGAAAAAGTCGCCGTATGGGCCAGCAACGTACCTTTCTGGGTCAGCCTGATGTTTGCCTGCGCCCGCATTGGCGCGGTTTTTCTTACGGTCAACACAAGCTACCGGGAAAGCGAGCTGGAATATCTGCTATCCCAGTCAGAATGTGAAAACCTCGTGGTCATGGACGGCTTCCGCGATCATGACTACCTGCAAACCACCTACAGCATCCTGCCGGAACTGCGCACCCACTCCCGTGAACTTATCCATACGGAAAAATTTCCGCATCTCAAACGCGTACTCTTTCTCGGCATGGAAAAGCACCGGGGCATGTACTCCATACCGGAAGTACAAAGCCTGTCTGTCATGACCAGCAACGAGGAATACGAGCGCCGCAAGAACTCGATTTCCCCTGATGATGTAGCCAACATGCAGTACACTTCGGGAACCACGGGCTTTCCCAAGGGCGTCATGCTTACGCACAACAACATCGGCAACAACGGCTACTGGATAGGCTACCATCAGGGCTTTACGGACCAAGACCGCATTTGCCTGCCCGTGCCGCTGTTTCACTGTTTCGGCTGTTCCCTTGGGGTTATGGCGGCGGTCAACCACGGCTGCGCCCTGATCATTCTGGAAGGCTTCAAACCCGTCCCGGTAATGACGGCCATCGAACAGGAAGGGTGCACCGCCGTGTACGGCGTGCCGACCATGTTTATTTCCATGCTTGAGCACCCCCTTTTCAAGCGCTTTGACTTTTCTTCCCTGCGCACCGGGATTATGGCCGGTTCTGTCTGTCCGGAGCCGCTCATGAAGCGGGCCGCCACAGAAATGAACCTGACGGAAATCACCAACGTATTCGGGCTTACCGAATCATCGCCCGGCATGACCCAAACCCACCGGGATGAAGAGTTCAAACGGCGCGTCAGCACCGTGGGTCGCGCCATGCCCGGCGTGGAAGTGCGCGTGGCCGACCCGGAAACCGGCGTGGAAGTGCCGCGCGGACAGCCCGGCGAAATTTTGTGCCGGGGCTACAACGTGATGAAGGGCTATTACAAGATGCCCGAAGCCACGGCCGCAGCCATTACCCCGGACGGCTGGCTGCACTCCGGCGACATCGGCGTCATGGATGAAGAAGGCTATCTGGTAATAACCGGTCGCCTGAAAGACATGATCATCCGTGGCGGGGAGAACATTTACCCGCGCGAGCTGGAAGAATTTCTCTCCGGCCTGGAAGGGGTGATGGACGTACAGGTTGTAGCCGCCCCCAGCGAAAAATACGGGGAGGAAGTGGCCGCCTTCGTTATTCCCCGGCCCGAAGCAGACATTACCCCCGAAGACGTGCGCGACTACTGCCGGGGCAAAATAGCCTGGCACAAAATTCCGAAATACGTCGCCCTTGTAGAAGAATACCCCCTCACCGCCAGCGGCAAGGTGAAGAAAAACGAACTGCGCAAACTTGCCGCAGACATTGTGGCAAAAGAAGGCCAGGCCGCGCGCCAATAACAACCAGTAGCCTTAAGGCAAACCTCTGCCCTGCGCCTGCGCGGACAAGGCATCTCCCCCCATAGTAATGATCAGGACACCCAAAATGAGCATGACAAGCAAAAAAATGCAGACAATGGACGGCAACGAGGCCGCAGCTCACGTTTCTTACGCATTCACGGAAATAGCCGCCATATATCCCATTACGCCCTCTTCCCCCATGGCCGAGCTTGTGGACCGCTGGTCCGCGCTGGGCCGGGAAAACCTGTTCGGCCAGCGGGTCCAGCTTGTGGAAATGCAGTCTGAACACGGCGCGGCCGCCGCCATGCATGGCGCGTTGGAAACGGGCGCTCTTGCCACTTCCTACACCGCGTCCCAGGGACTTTTGCTTATGGTTCCGGCCATGTACCGCATGGCGGGTCAGCTCTGGCCGGGTGTGTTGCATGTCAGCGCGCGCACCGTGGGCACCCACGCCTTTTCCATTTTCGGTGATCATTCCGACGTGATGAGCTGCCGCCAGACCGGCTTTGCCATGCTTGCCACCGGCAGCGTGCAGGAAGTTATGGACCTTGCGGGTGTGGCCCACCTTGCCGCCATTGAGGGAAGCGTACCCTTTCTGCACTTTTTCGACGGCTTTCGCACCTCGCACGAACTGCAAAAAATCGAAGTGCTGCCCTATGAAGTGCTTGGCGGCATGCTGAACCAGGAAGCGCTGGAAGCTTTTCGCAAGCGCTCGCTCAACCCGGAACGCCCGGT
Organism: Desulfovibrio sp. OttesenSCG-928-G15; assembly: GCA_030266525.1. The sequence continues at coordinate 34,621 of JAJDIC010000010.1, forward strand.
ACAACGCTCCACCGTGCAGAACCCGGACGTGTTTTTCCAGGCCAGGGAAGCCGCCACGCCCTATTACGACCGCCTGCCCGCCATTGTGGAAAGTTACATGCAGCGCATCAGCCAGGCCACCGGACGCGAGTACGGTCTGTTCAATTACCACGGCAGCCCGGATGCGGAGCATGTGATCGTCGCCATGGGCTCGGTGAGCGACCCGGTTAGGGAGCTTGTGGACTACCTGACAGCGCAGGGTGAAAAAGTCGGCTTCGTTCAGGTGCACCTTTACCGCCCCTTCTCGGTGGCCCATTTTGCCGCCGCCCTGCCGCAAAGCGCCACCCGCCTGACCGTGCTTGACCGCACCAAGGAACCGGGCGCCGCGGGCGATCCGCTTTACCTCGACATTTGCGCGGCCATGCATGAAATGCAGCGCCCGGCCCAGGTACAAATTCTGTCAGGCCGCTACGGCCTTTCGTCCAAAGACGTTACCCCGGCGCAAATTCAGGCGGTTTTCGACAACATGAAGGCAGATGCGCCCCGCACCCACTTCACCGTAGGCATCAACGACGACGTGACCCACCGCTCCCTGCCGGTTGGCGAAGCCATTGATGTGAAAGACAAGGACATTATCAGTTGCAAGTTCTGGGGGCTTGGCTCCGACGGCACTGTGGGGGCGAACAAAAACTCGATAAAAATCATCGGCGACAATACGCCCATGTACGCCCAGGCCTACTTTGAGTACGACACGAAAAAATCCGGCGGCATTACCAGGTCGCACCTGCGCTTCGGGCACAGCCCCATCCGCTCGGCCTATCTTGTAAGCAACGCCGACTTTGTGGCCTGCCACCAGACCAGCTATCTGGACAAATACGACATGCTGGGCGACCTGAAAAACGGCGGGGTTTTCCTGCTCAACTGTCCGTGGCAAGACGCGGAACTGGAAGCGCAGCTTCCGGCTGCCGTCAAACGCGCCCTGGCGGAAAAAAAAGCCCGCTTCTACACCATTGACGCAACAGCCCTCGCCTCGGGCATCGGCCTTGGCAACCGCGCCAACACCGTGTTGCAAGCCGCGTTCTTCAAGCTTGCCGAAGTGCTGCCCCTGGAAGAAGCGGTCGGTTACATGAAGGAAGCCATCAACAAAACGTACAAGGCCAAGGGCACAAAAGTCTGTTCCATGAACTGCGATGCCGTGGACCTTGGCGTTTCCGGCGTGACTGAAATTTCCGTGCCCGAAAGCTGGCTCACGGCGCAAGACACGGCCAAGGCCCCTGCAAAGACCACAAAGAACGACAAGGCCGCGCTTCCTTCCTACATCAGGGAAATCCTTGAACCGGTCAACGCCCTCAAAGGTGACTACCTGCCCGTCAGCGCCTTTGCAGGCATGGCTGACGGCACCACCCCGGCAGGCACCTCCAAATACGAAAAACGCGGCACGGCAACGGCAGTACCACAGTGGCAGGCCGCTTCCTGCATCCAGTGCAACCAGTGCGCCTATGTCTGCCCGCACGCCTGCATTCGCCCCTTCCTGCTTACTGAACAGGAAAAAGCTGCCGCCCCGCAAGGCTTTGAGGCACTCCCCGGCAAGGGCAAGGCTCTTGCCGGGCTTTCCCTGCGCATTCAGGTGGACCCGCTGGACTGCACGGGCTGCGGCTGTTGTGTGGAAATTTGCCCGGCAAAAGAAAAAGCCCTGGTCATGCGCCCGCTTGATTCCCAAATGGGGCAGATGGAGTACTGGGAGTATGCGCTTTCCCTTCCTGCCAAAAAGAACCCCATGGACAAGTTTTCGGTCAAGGGCAGCCAGTTTGAACAGCCGCTGCTGGAATTTTCCGGTGCCTGCGCGGGTTGCGGCGAAACGCCCTACATGAAGCTGATGACCCAGCTTTTCGGCGAGCGCATGATCATTGCCAACGCCACCGGCTGCACCCAGGCCTGGGGTGCCGCCTGCCCTAACGTACCCTATACAGTGAACACCCGTGGGCACGGCCCGGCCTTTTCCAACTCGCTGTTTGAAAACAACGCGGAGTTTTCGCTTGGCATGTGCCTTTCCATGCGCCACCAGCGCGCCAGAATGCGCAGTCATGTGAAGCGTCTGGAAAAGGCCACCAAGGACGCCGCGCTGCAAAAGGCGCTCAGCGAATGGCTGGCGAATTTTGACGAAAACGAAGACAGTGTGGAACGGGCAGACGCGGTGACAGCCGCGCTCACAACGGGCAAGGATGCGCAAACGCCGGACGGCGCGTATGTTCTGGCAAACCGCGAGCACCTTTCGCGCAAGTCCATGTGGATGTATGGCGGCGACGGCTGGGCCTATGACATTGGCTACGGCGGGCTTGACCACGTTTTGGCTTCCGGCGAAGACGTGAACATCCTTATCGTGGACACGGAAGTCTATTCCAACACGGGCGGGCAGTCTTCCAAGGCAACGCCCCTTGGCGCGGTAGCCCAGTTTGCCGCCGCGGGCAAAAAGGTGGCCAAGAAAAACCTCGGCCTGCTGGCAGCCCAGTACGGCACGGTCTATGTGGCCCAGGTAGCCATGGGCGCGGACCAGAGCCACCTGATAAAAGTGCTGCGCGAGGCGGAATCCTTCCGTGGTCCTTCGGTAATCATCGCCTATGCGCCCTGCATCGCCCACGGCATTGTTGAAGGCATGGCCTTTGCGCAGGAAGAAGCCAAACTTGCGGTCAAGTCCGGCTACTGGCACCTTTACCGCTTCGACCCCCGGCGCAAGGAAGCCGGGGAAAACCCCTTTGTACTCGATTCCAAAGACCCTGTAGTGCCCCTGCGCGACTTCCTTAAACGCGAAGTGCGCTTCACGTCGCTGGCCCGCACCTTCCCGGACAGGGCAGAAGAACTCATGACCATGGCGGAGAGAAGCGCGGCGGAACTTATGAACACCTACAAGAAAATGAGCGCGTCCTGATGAAGGAACTTGCCATGCGTATCCTGATTGTATTTCTTGGGATTTTCCTTTTTTCTTCGCCTGTTGCAGCAAGAGAGAACTGGGAACCGGCAGAGCCGTATAAAACGCCGGGCGGAGTTTGGGTGTATGAAACCGCAACTCTGGCCCAGGAATTCGGCTTGAATGAATTTTCCGCTGTCAAAAAATTCAGCGGCAAGAAAATTGTGGTGGAAGGAAGGGTCCGCACAGTCCAGGGAAGCATATTTCCCATGGAAAGCGGCAACGCGGAAGAGTTCATTCATGTGGAACTCGCCCCCGACTTTTCAGGCGGTATTGTTCAAACCCAGGATTTCGACGCAGAGAGCATCACGCCGGGTGACTGGATTATGCTGCTCTGCACAGACATCAACCGCGCCAGGGGAAAAGTGATTGGCATATGCGCCGTAGTGAATAACGGCAGAAAAGAGCTTGACGGCTACCACCCGAAATTTGCCAATGCCGCGTTAATGAAAAAACTGGGGCTCAAACAACAGGGCCTCACGCAGCAGGGGCAGGCCGGCAAGAAACAGGGGACCAGGAAACAGGGTTCGGCCCAAAAGGGCAAATAGCGTTCGGCCCTGCACGGCGAAGTATCAGCGTTCATCGTTTAGAGGGATACGCGTTTACCCCGCCAAAGCCTGCCCAACCCGTATGGCCCGACAAACGCGTATGGTGGCGTCTTCCAGCATGGGGGCGGCGTTTTTCATGCAATCATCCAGCGTGGCTATGGAGCGCACCGCGCTGAAAACCGAATCAATGCCCTGTGCGAACACGGCCTCCACGCCCTGTCCCAATGCGCCGGAAATGCAGATCACAGGCTTGTTGTGCTGCTTGGCGATTTTTGCCACGCCTACCGGAGCTTTTCCGTAGGCGGTTTGCACGTCGCTGGCCCCTTCCCCGGTAAAAACCAGATCCGCCTTTGCCGCTTTTTGGGCAAAGCCTATGGCGTCCAGCACAATGTTCACGCCCGGCTCAAGCGTGGCCGGGGTGAAAAACAGCAACCCCGCCCCAAGGCCCCCGGCCGCGCCCGCGCCCGGAACTTCCGCCACATCCTTGCCGGTCGTCTTTGCCGCCACAATGGCATAGCGGGAAAGGGCGGCGTCCAGCGCGGCAACCATTTCCGGGCTTGCGCCCTTTTGCGGGCCAAACACGGCGGATGCGCCGCGCGCTCCGGCAAGTGGGGTATCCACATCACAGGCTACCCGGATAGCGGTTTTTGCCAGCAAGGGGTCAAGGCCGGAACAGTCTATGGAATCCAGCCGGGCCAGATCTGCCCCGCCGGGGGCAAGCTCTTTGCCCTGTGCGTCCAGAAAGCGCGCGCCCAAAGCCCGCAACGCGCCGACGCCCCCGTCATTGGTGGCGCTGCCGCCTATGCCGATGATCAGCGTGGGCGCTTCTCCGGTATCTTTTTTGTGCAGGGCCTGCAAGGCGGCTTTTATCAGCTCTCCGGTACCGAAAGTACAGGTAACAAGCGGATTGCGCCGCGAAGGCTCCAGCAGGGGCAGGCCCGAGGCGGCGGCCATTTCCACCACTGCGCTGCGCCCTTCGTCAAAGAGGCCGAAAAACGCTTCCAGCGGCTCTCCAAGCGGCCCGCGTACCGTAACGCCATGCAAACTGCCGCCGGTTGCCGCCACCAGGGCATCCACCGTGCCTTCACCGCCATCGGCAATGGGCGCAAGAGTGCAGGTAGCGTCGGGAAACACCGCGCGAACGCCGCGTTCCATACACTGCGCGGCCTCAATGGCGCTGAGGCTTCCTTTAAAAGAGTCCGGGGCGATAAGAACGTGCATGGGGAGTCTCCATTGGGTGGGATCAGGCAGGCAAAAGCGTATATATCAATCCAAAAGGCACTGTCCGAGTAGCGGGCAGGAACCTCCTGCTCTATGCTTGCTGGACCAATTCCGCGATATACTCGTTCAACTGGGTCAAATCTTCATGCCAGGGGTGTCCGGTGTGTTCAAACATGCAGCCCCTGCCGTAAAACAGTGTGCCGCAAGCTTCCGCAGCGTACTGATCCGCGCGTGAATCGCCCACCATCAGTACGAGGTATGGCCGTACCCCGGCGTACTCCACGATACTGCGCAGAAGCTGGGTTTTGACCGTGGGCGCACCGTAAATGCCGCGAAAATACTGGTGCAGGCCGCGCTGGGTCAGAATTTGGCGCAGTTCTTCCTGTGGAGCGCCGGAAGCGACAAACATGGGCAGACGCTTGTGCCAGCGTTTCAGGGTGGCCTCAATCCCCGGCACCAGTTCGCAACCGGCTATTTCTTCCTGGGTGTAGGCCATGAACTTCTTGTTCAGTTCTTCCGCTTCCTCGTCGGTAACGTCGCGGCCAAAGACTTCCTGAAACAACCAGGAAAATTTTTTATAGCGGCTCACCCCGCCGTTCAGCCGGTGTAACATAAGCAGACGATCGCCGGAGCCGGGATTGATTTCTTCGCCAAGGCGGTGAAAGGCGCCGGACTTGATGTCCATGCTTTCAAGGATAACGCCGTCACAGTCGAACACAAGCAGGTCAAGAGCCATCAGTGCGCTCCTTCCGTTTCATAGCCTTGCACGCCGGCGCGGGAAGGTTTTGCCGGTACGCCGGGTTTGAGGGCGCTCACAAGCGCCACGGCCTTGATGCCTTTTTTTTCGCCGGTAAAGCCGAGCCGCTCTTCTGTGGTGGCTTTTACCGCCACGCACTCTTCCGGCAGGCCGAGCAGCTTGGCCACGTTTACAGCAATAGCTTTGCGGTGCGGGGCGACACGCGGAACCTGGGCAATGACGGTAAGGTCAACGTGGGTTATGCGCAGGCCCGCTGTGCGCGTTTTTTCCAGCACTTCGGCGAGCAGGATGCCGCTGGATATATTGTCAAAGGAGGGGTCAGTATCGGGGAAAAAGCTTCCGATATCGCCAAGGCCAAGGCAGCCAAGCAAAGCATCCATCAGCGCATGCAGCAGTACGTCGCCGTCAGAATGCGCCGAAACCAGTATATCGCAGGCAATGGGCACCCCGCCGAGAATAAAGGGACGCGTGCCCCCATAACGGTGCACGTCATAGCCAAACCCCGTGCAAGGCAAAAACTCTGGCGCAGCTTTCGCGCAAAGCAGGGACAAATCATCCGCTGTAGTAATTTTTTTGTTGCCCATATCCCCTTCCACCACAAAAACGCGATGACCGCAATGCTCCATAAGCGCGGCGTCATCAGTAACATCCCGACCTTCGGCAAAGGCCCGCTCATGCGCTTCGCGCAGCGGGGCCAGCAAAAAGGCCTGGGGGGTTTGCACGGCCCGCAGCGTATCGCGCGGTGGCGTACTCATCACACGGCCCGCGCCGTCCACCGCCTTGACGGTGTCGGAAAGGGCAATGCCGGGAATAACCGCCGGACAGGAAGGACCAAGCGGCGCAATAACGCGCAAGACGAGCGCAGCATCCAGAAAAGGCCGTGCCCCGTCATGCACCAGCACCGCGTCACACGAGCCGGGAAGAACAGCAAGAGCATTGGCTACGGAATCTTGCCGCCGCTCGCCGCCCACCGCAGTTACAAAGGGCATGCCAAGCGGCTCTCGCCCATGCAGCGAAGCCAGCAAAGCGCAAGGGTCGAAGCCCCGCTCTGAAGCGGGGTCAGGGGGAAAGACAAACACCAGCCCGGAAATTGCCGGAATACGGGAAAACACCCTGGCGCCATGCCAGAAAAGAGGCACACCATCATGCAGCAAATACTGCTTGGGTACAGCACAAGCCCCCAGCATACGGCGACCAAGACCAGCCGCAAGAATTATTGCCCAAACGTTCATGATACTCGCAATATCCTAAAAAACCCTGCACGCTGCATTTCGTCTCTTTTGCCGCATACTCTTCAAAAATCCCAACAGCAAAAGCACAGACAAACCGCCAAACTCTTCCATCCGGCAAAGCCGGATCTCCCCAAAAAGGGGAGCGAAGCAACCCTTTTCTCCCCATTCCGCGTGGGA
>JAJDIC010000100.1 GCA_030266525.1 Desulfovibrio sp. OttesenSCG-928-G15
ATACGCACGCCAACAAAACCCATGGTTGGCACAAAAAAACCGATTTCCCTTCCCGCCTGGCAATATCCCTTATCTTCCGAAGCAGATATGTCTGCCCTGGACCTGCCTCCCTCCAAATCCTTGCCGCCACACAGCAGTATGGCCTGTTCTTCCCCCAATGGCGAATTTCTGTTGCTCGCCCCAGACAAGGAAGCCGACTTTGCTACCAAGCCCCTGGTCGTGCACAGTATGGACACCGGAAAAAGCAGCCAGCTTTTCGTACCGGGGCCATCCGGGCCGGAGGCGCTCACTGTACAAAGGGTTTTCAGCAAAACGGACGGAACGACCAGTGGCAGCGATTCCTCCAGACTTAGCAGCTATGCCGAAAAAGTCGTGTTTTCCCCCATTGGCTCGCTTATGGCCCTGCCGGACAGGGATGGCTCCATCCACTTCTTTTCCCTGTATGAAAACGCAAAGCATCTCGGCAGTTTGAACAAAGACCACAAAGTGGGCAGCTACCGCATTAACGAACTGGTTCTTGCCGCCATTCTGGATGACGAGACGCCGGAGCATCCCTTCTTGTACTTCTACCCCAAAGGGCAGCACTCGGGCCTGGCCCTGCTGGCCGAGTTTGCCCTTACCGACCCGAAAAATATGGATGTTTCCCGGGTTGTGTTCAACAAAGCAAACGCCCCCACGAACATGGTGCTCGCGCCGGACAACCGGGCGGTCATTTTTACTGAATCGGGCCTCACCTACATGCTGGATGCGGCAGACGGCAAAATGGGTCTCATCCCGGAAAGCCGCAATGCGCGCATTACAGACGGGGCTTTTTCCGGCGATGGAACGCTTTTGGCCATGATTTCCGACAAGGGAGATCTGTACCTTTCCCGCGACAAGGGGGCTTTTTCCACCCACCCCACCGGACTGACCGGCATTACCGCCCTGATTACAGATACAAAAGGCACGCGGGTGTGGCTCTCAAGCGGTTCCGACAAAAACGACGCAACAAACACATTAAGTATGTTTGACCTTGGGACGCAAAAACTCCACCAGTATCAAGGAACTCTGGGCAGCATACAACATCTGGTTTTCAGCCCGGAGCGCGATGCCGCCATCGCTATCCAGATTCAGAAAAACTTGCCGAAAGGCAGCAAAGCCGGTTTTGACGACAAGCTGCGGCCCCTTTTCCATACAACCCAGTGGCAGGAAGGCAACGCCCTCCTGTTTGACTGGCCGTACGAACAGGGATTTGTTTTTGTTTCAGAAAACGCCTCACACGCCATTTTTTTCTCAGATGCGATAGAATTCTACACGCGTTCCATAGACTCCTACGTATATTCCTCGGCAGACAAAAAAATCACCACCATGGTAAACAACGAACTCGTGGAATTTGGTTACGACTGTTTCATGAACGTCGAAGGTTCCGCTGCCCTTTCCGCAGATGGCAAGGTGCTTGCCTCAACAGCGCAAGAAACAACCCGAGGCGCCACCCGCCTTGTGCTTTTCAGTACCGAAAGCGGCAGCCAGCTTTTGCAGACTCCGATAGATACGCGCAGTATGCACCCCATCAACTCCGCCGCCTTTTTGCATAACGCCCCGCACCGTTTGCTCACCGCCTCCCGCGATGGCGTACGTCTGTGGGACCTCAAAAAGAACCCGCTGGAACCGACCACGGTTCTGCGCTGGGTCTTTTTGAGCAACGGCAACCACCTGGTGCTGGACCAGGATTCGCGCTTTGATACCCCAAACATCGACAAGCTAGACGGCGTGCACTGGACCGCCGCTTCCGTGCCGGGCAAGGCCCTGCCCCTGGAATGCTTCATGCGTGACTATTACCAGCCGCGCCTGGCTGAATACGTTCTGGCCAGGCGGCATTTGCCGCCGGTTACGGGTATTGACGAGAAGAATCTCTATCAGGCCAAGGTGGCTGTGCGCAAAGTCATGCCCGAGCCCGGCATGCCAAACCATGTATCGGTTGTGGTGGAGGTCGATTCTGCCAAAGACGGTACGCCCCAAGAAGTGCGCGACCTCAAGCTCTTCCGGGACGGCGTTCTGGTGGCCTGGAACAAGGGCGCGGCAGGTGACGGCCGCCTGGAACTCAAAGACGGCAAGGCCTTTGTGATATTTGACAAAATCGCCCTGCCCGGACGCAAAAACGCCGTCACCTTCACCGCTTACGCTTTCAACGAAGACAAGGTGCGGTCCAATACCGGCAGGCTCTACCACCGCTACACGCCGGAAGACAAGGGCACATCCCGCCTGCATCTTGTGGCCGTTGGCATAAACGCCTTTACCAACCCGGACTGGAATCTGCGTTTTGCCGCCAACGACGCCAAGGCTTTCAGCGAAACGCTGCCCCGCTATCTGGAGCTTGGTGAAAAAGCGGATGTACGCCTGCTGGCCGCGCGGGCAGAACCGGCCAATGCCACGCGGGAGCGTATCGAGAGGGAACTGGCCCGCCTGAGCGGCGTTGGTAGCGGCCTACTTTCCCGTGATGAAGCGGCAATTTCCGGCCCGGACGATGTGGTGGTCATTACCGTATCCACCCACGGGATTACGGAAAAGGACACCTTTTACATTTTCCCGGCAGATATTACCGGTACAGGCCGGGCCATTACACCAGAACTGCTGGGCAAGGCCATTTCAGCCGAGCAACTGGGCGAATGGATGACCCCGCTGGACGCCAGAGAAATCGTGCTCATACTCGACACCTGCGAATCAGGCACAGCCCTTGGCGGCGATAGCTTCAGGCCCGGCCCCATGGGCGACAAGGGCCTTGGCCAACTCGTATATGACAAGGGCATCCGGGTACTTTGCGCCACCAACGACAACAGCGCCACGCTGGAAGCCGACGCCCTGGAACACGGCATCCTCTCTTACGTGCTGCTCAAGGAAGGCCTGGAAGAAGGCAAAGCCGCCCTGCCCGGCACAAAGGACGCCAGCATCCGCGACTGGCTGCGCTACGGCAAAACCCGCACCGCAGAACTCTACGCGAAAATCCGCTCCCACGGGAGCCTTGGCCTGACCAGAGGCAAGGTGCGCTACGAGGCCCCGCCCATAGCGGTGCAGAAACAAGAGACCGGAGAATCACAAAACCCCGGCCAGAGCCAGAATCTTGGCCAGGCTCTGCGCCTCGGCCAGGAACCCTACCTCTTTGACAAGGAAGGCGAATCCACCCTGCTTCGCCTGCAACAATAAACAGACAGTGCCATGAAAACACCGTTTGCATCCGCCCTCTTCCGCCATACAGTAAAGGCCGCGCTGCTCGTCTGCGTGGTGAGCTTCACGCTTGCGGCCGACAAGGCCCGCCCAGCCGCATACGCCCCGCAGAACATGAGCAGGGAAGCGTACTTCGAGCTCATCGAACGGAAAATTCCGGCCATCAGAGAGCGGTTCAAAGAAATACAGCACCCCCTGGACACCTCGGACGGCAGGAAGCTGGAAATTGCGGAGCGCAACAAGATACTCGACTCAATCATGGACTGGGCCGTAGGTGCCTGGGAGCTGCAAAGAGATAATCCGCAAGAAGGAGAAGAGCCCATCAGGGTGATCAAGAGCAAAAGAGCCGCCTGGAAACACAAGCTGGAAGTCAACCTTGACGCGCTCCGCTCGCTCGGCATGACAGAAGGCGAGGCTCTGATCTCCCTGTATTCGTCCCAGGCCGAAGAATTGTACCGGCATGAGAAGACCACCATCATAGCTGCCAAAACCCAACTCATGGTGCAGGGACGCTACCAGCAAAAAACTCAAGACTATGCCCCTGGCAACTACAGCCTTATCTCAAGTATCGCCCTAGCGGGCAGGAGCATTGTGCTCATTGGCGACACCGCCTATGACCGCCATTCCGGCCTGGAACTCTGGAACATGGACAATTTCAACGGCATGCTGGCTTTGCCCTTCGGCAACACGATTCTGGCCACACACGTTTCCGGAGATTCCGGTCAGGATGTTGAGCTGCGCCTGCTGAACGGGCTTACCGGAGAAGTGTTGTTCACTTCTCCCAAACTGCCGGAAAGCATAGTAGACCTGGAACCGGGGGCCAGCACGATATATGTATCCGACGGAGAACAGCTGTATGGCTTTGACCTTGCCAGGCCCGCTGATCCCCTGTTCAAGGTGCCCCCTGCAAAACAGCCCGCCCGTTGGGAATATTTGATTGGCGCCAACAGCTATGACATGTATACGATGCCCGATGCGAGCTCGGCGGCATTGCACAAGGTTGCGCGCAAGTTGGGCATGGTACCCCAAAACCCTTCCCCCAGCGGGCAGTTCACCCTGCTGCTCCCGGCAACATACAAAGCCGGCAAAACAAGCACCCCGCTGCATGTGTTCAACGCCAAAACCGGCAAGGCCTCACCCCTAGTTCTTCACACCGGACAAGGTGAAACGCCCCTGACCATCGAGCGGGCCTTTACCGACCCAAACGCCATTATCAATGGGGAATCCAGGGCGGAGCGGGCAAACAACTCCATCTTTTATTCCCCCATCGGTTCGATTATGGCCGTTCAGGATGTTGACCAGGCTCTGCACTTCTTTGCCTTGAGCGACACTGTGCAACATGTCGGCTCTTTGGCCGGGGAAGCGCGTATCGGCAGCTACAAAATCCCCGAGCTTGTGCTGGCCGCCATCCTTGATGACGAAAATCCGGAAAACCCCCTCCTGCTGTTTCGCCCGAAGGCCAGCGCGGATATGGCCCTTGTGGCGGAAGTCTATTTTGCTGAAAAGACCCGCATCGACCTTAGCCGCATCGTATTCAACAAAAAGAACGCGCCCGTGTCTGTTGCCGTATCGTCCAAAGACCGGGCCGTGGTGCTTACAGAATCGGGCACCGCCTTTCACATCAATCTTGAAAACGGCTCAACCGAACTCATCCCAGAAAGCACAAAAGCGCGCATAAGCGCGGTCGCCTTTTCCGGGGATGGCACCGTTCTGGCCCTGGCCGACCGCGATGGGAATCTCTATGTTTCCCGCAATGAAGAGGTATTTTCCGTATACAAAACCGGTAGTTCCAACCTGTACATGCTGGCCCTGGACGGGCCGGGGCAGCGTATATGGTTCGCCGGTACCAGTGGAATAATAGATGAGGCCGGGCAGTCCATTTCGTCCTCGTCACTGGGCCTGCTCATGCCGCAGGAGCAACGCGTTGTTCTCCATGAAGCCGCGCTTGATGGCGTGAACAACCTCAGCTTCAGCCCGGAACGGGACCGGGCCGTTGTCATATACAACCGCGACAGGGAGCAGGAGCCGGAGGCAACCGGGCTGGATGCACTCATGCGCCCCCACTTTCAGATAACTCCCTGGGAAGAGGGGCAGATTTCCCTGCTCGGCTGGAAAGGTTGGGACGCGCAAGGCTTTGTAGTAACTCCTGGCGCATCGTATATGGCCTTCAAAAGGGACGGAATAATAGAAACAGATGCAGAAATAAGCCTGCGGGCCTTCAACACCTACCTCTACAGCGCGAAAAAGAAACAAAGCGTCCGGCTGGTCAACAACACGCGGGTGGAGTTCGGCTACCAGATTTTTGACGATACCTCCGGGGCCATTGCCATTTCTGCGGACGGCAAAATACTCGCCTCCACAGCCACGGATGATGATGTGGGCGGCACCCGCCTCGTGCTGTTCAGCACTGAAAGCGGCAACCAGCTTCTGCAAACTCCGGTGGATACGCGCGGCATGTACCCCATCAACTCCGCCGCCTTTTTGCACAAGGCCCCGCACCGTTTGCTCACCGCCTCCCGCGATGGCGTGCGCCTGTGGGATCTCAAGCAAAACCCGCTGGAGCCGACCACGGTGCTGCAATGGGTCTTCCTGAACAACGGCAACCACCTGGTGCTGGACAAGGATTCGCGCTTTGATACCCCGAATATCGACAAGCTAGACGGCGTGCACTGGACCGCCGCTTCCGTGCCGGGCAAGGCCCTGCCCCTGGAATGCTTCATGCGCGATTATTACCAGCCGCGCCTGGCCGAATACATTCTCGCCGGGCGGCACTTGCCGCCGGTTACGGGCATTGGCGAGAAGAATCTGTATCAGGCCAAGGTGGCTGTGCGCAAAGTCATGCCCGAGCCCGGCATGCCGAACCATGTATCGGTTGTAGTGGAGGTCGATTCGGCCAAAGACGGTACGCCCCAGGAAGTGCGCGACCTCAAGCTCTTCCGGGACGGCGTTCTGGTGGCCTGGAACAAGGGCGCGGCAGGTGACGGCCGCCTGGAACTCAAAGACGGCAAGGCCTTTGTGATATTTGACAAAATCGCCCTGCCCGGACGCAAAAGCGCCGTCACCTTTACCGCTTACGCTTTCAACGAAGACAAAGTGCGCTCTAATACCGGCAGGCTTTACCACCGCTACACGCCGGAAGATAAGGGCATATCCCGTCTGCATCTTGTGGCCGTTGGCATAAACGCCTTTACCAACCCGGACTGGAACCTGCGCTTTGCCGCCAACGACGCCAAGGCTTTCAGCGAAACGCTGCCCCGCTATCTGGAGCTTGGCGAAAAAGCGGATATACGCCTGCTGGCCGCGCGAGCGGAATCGGCCAATGCCACACGGGAGCGAATTGAGCGGGAACTGGCCCGCCTGTGCGGCCAGGATAGCGGCCTGCTCTCCCGTGATGAAGCAGCGATTTCCGGCCCGGACGATGTGGTGGTCATTACCGTATCCACCCACGGCATCACGGAAAAAGACACCTTTTACATTTTCCCGTCAGACATTCCCGGCACAGGCCGGGCCATCACCCCGGACCTCCTGGGCAAGGCCATCTCGGCCGAGCAGTTAAGCGAATGGATGACCCCGCTGGA
>JAJDIC010000101.1 GCA_030266525.1 Desulfovibrio sp. OttesenSCG-928-G15
AGTCCGGGCAAGTCGGGTTTGGAAATCTGGTCATCGGCTCCGGCCTTGACTCCCTTTTCAAAAACGACCTTGGAAATGAGCGAGGAAAAAAGTACCACCGGAATGCGGTTAAAGGCGGAATCGGCCTTGATCATCCGGGTCAGGGCGTGCCCGTCCACTTCGGGCATTTCGATGTCGGAAATGACCAGATTGACGTACTTGGTAATATCGTTGCCGGTTTCCTTGGCCTGTTGCTCCCAGGCTTTCAACTGATCCCAGGCATCTCGACCGCATTCTGCCGTAGTAACGGAAAATTGCGCTTTTTTCAGGGTGTTGGCGATAATGCTGCGAATGGAGTTGGAGTCGTCCGCAAGCAGAACGTGGTAGCCGTGGCCCCCTTCTCCCGTCACGTCCAGGGCGCGGGTTTCCAGATTGATGGAAGGGTCCATGGAAGAAATGATATGTTCCATGTCCAGCAAAAATACAATGCGGCCTTCAAAGCGCACCACGCCGGTAATGGAGTCGTGGCTGAAAGCCTGTAGATATTTGCCGGGAGGCTCCACCTGTTTCCAGTCCATCCGGTGAATGCGCGTAACGCCGGACACGATGAAGGCCGTAACCACGGTGGAAAACTCGGTTACGATAACTTTGTCGTTTTCGTCTTCGGACACGGGCTTGCCGAGCCACAGGCCGAGATCCACAAGGGGCAGGACGCGACCACGCAGATTGAAGGTGCCGAGGGCTGCTTCATGCCGCTTGCCGGGCACGCCGGTTATTGGCGGCTTACGTATGATTTCCAGTACCTTGGCAACGTTCATCCCGAAATAGTTCCGGTAATTCTCGCCGTTTTCCAGGGTTTCATCGATATAAAACTCGATAATCTCCAGTTCGTTGGTGAGAGAAGAGTCTTGCGACATATTTGTTTCCTTGTGTGTCGGCGGCACAACTGTTGTCAGAGCCAGAAGGGCCGCCGCAGGATGAGCGTGATAAGGGTTGGCGTCCATGTCATCGGGGCAAAAGCCTTGGGAACATGCACACATAAGCACGGCAAAACTGTTGTAGTAAGGACGAAATCTTTATCTATTTCAGAGTATACGGCATCCATCCGGTATATTCAAGTTGAATATCTTTTGGTGCGCGGTTTTGCGCAGCGATTTTACAGTACTGACGCCAGAGCTTGCTTTTCGCAAAAAAAAGCCATTTCGCATTCCGGGCAAAGGGGTTTTCTGGCCTGACAGACGTGCCTCCCGAACCAGACCAGCCTGTGGTTGAAGTCGCCCCACTCCTTTTTGGGAACGAGTTTCATAAGCTCTTGCTCCGCCTTTACGGGGTCGCGTGTCGAGGTAAGGCCTATTCGCCAGGCGATGCGCCCGACATGGGTGTCAACGGCAATGCCTTCATTTATGCCGAACGCGCCGAACAGCACCACATTGGCTGTTTTGCGCGCAACGCCAGGCAGGGAGGTAAGGCCTTTCATGTCATGCGGCACTTCCCCGTCGAATTCGCGCATGATTTTTTCCGCTGCGGCCACGAGGTTTTTGGCTTTGTTCCGGTAAAATCCGGTCGGGCGGACAATGTGCTCCACTTCGGCAATGTCGGCCCCGGCCATGGCTTCTGGCCCCGGCCAGCGGGTAAAGAGCGCCGGGGTTACTGTATTGACCCGCTCGTCGGTGCACTGGGCTGCCAGCATGGTTGCGGCAAGAAGCTCCCAGGCGTTTGTATGGCGCAAATGGGTTTGAATTTGCGGATAGCGCGTTGCCAGAAGCGCAACCACCTTTTGCGCAGCCGCCTTTTTTTGTTGCCTGTTCATATTGGCCGCCCCCTCTCCTTTTATTTGTAATTCGTTCTTTCTTGCGGTATAAGGCCGAAGAGCGTCTTGCGCAATCTATGTATTCATGTGATTTTATGAGAGCTTTTTTCGTCTATATCACTACGCCCGACAGGGCCACAGCCCGTTCCATGGCCGAAGTTCTCGTGCAGGAGCGCCTTTGCGCCTGTGCCAATATTCTGGACGGCATGGAATCGGTTTACTGGTGGCAGGGCAAAGTACATACCGGGCGGGAAGCGGTTCTCATCTGCAAGACCACCGAGGCGGGTTACGCGGCATTTGAGCAGCGTGCGCGCGCTTTGCACCCGTATGATACCCCCTGCATTACCGCTCTGCCCATTGCTGCCGGCTTTGCACCGTTCCTTCAATGGATAGCAGACGAAACAAGGAGCTGATATTGTCTATCTATATTTCCGGTTCCATCGCATACGACCGAATCATGAATTTCCCCGGCAAGTTTACCGACTCCATCCTGCCTGATCAGATTCATAATCTGAATGTGTCCTTTTTCATAGACAGTCTGGAGGAAAAGCTCGGCGGTAACGCGGGCAACATTGCGTACACCTTGTATTTGCTGGATGAGTACTCCATCATGATTGGCACGGTCGGCAGAGATTTTGCCCGCTACGCCGAAATTCTGGACAAGCGCAAGCTCACGCGCGAGGGCATTACCCGGCTTGAAGACGAACTTTGCCCCAGCGCCTACATCATGACGGATCAGGCGAACAACCAGATAACCGGTTTTCACGCCGCGGCCATGATGCGGCCCAGCACGTATGACTTTCCCCACTTGAACCCCGCCAAAGACCTGGCTCTGATAGGCCCCTCCAACCCGGACGATATGCAGCGCCACCCGGATTTTTACAAGGCCAATGGCGTGCGCTATATTTACGACCCTGCCCAGCAGCTGCCCATTCTGAGCGGAGAAACCCTGCAAAAAGCCATTGACGGCGCGTATTTGCTGGTGGGCAATGACTATGAGTTGCAGATGATTATGAACCAGACCGGGCGCAGCAAGGCAGAGCTTGCGGCCATGACCGGGGCGGGTATTGTGACCACCATGGGCGAAAACGGCTCGGTGGTAACGCCTTCGGACGGTACGGAGGAAGAACAGATTGGCGTTGTGCCTGTAAGCTCGGTTGTAGATCCTACTGGCGCGGGTGATGCATTTCGGGCCGGGCTTATCAAGGGCATTTTGCTGGGCCAGTCCATGGCAGAATGCGCCCGCCTTGGCGCAACGTGCGCCGCGTATTGCATTGAGCAAAAAGGCACCCAGTCGCACGATTTTTCTGTGGATGACTTTTTCCGCCGCCATTCCTGCGCTTTTGGCAGGCCGGTATAGGCACAGGGTATTTCCGGCCTTTGTGCCGGAGTCTTTGTCAGGAAGTCGTTTACCGGCCCGGCGCTTTGTGCGCTCCGGCTTTTTGCCTGGTCGTTTTTCATACCTTGCCCCGCCCGATACTGGGCGTGGCTCATACCAGCACGGAACGTATGCAGTACAGCAGTAAAGATTATGAATTTATGGGCAAGCAGGTTGCGGCCGGGTTGTATGTGGGCCGAACCACCTTTTTGCTGGCTCTGGTTATGGCCTTGCTGGCGGGAATGTGCCTTGGCCGTTATGTTTTTCCCTTCCACCCTCCCATGAATATTTCAGAAGCCGGCGAAAAACGCCCCCTTGGTGCGGGCGGGGGGGGCATTGTCTCCGGCCAGGCCGACAAACAGCTTCTTCAGTCCATTTTCCAGCATGAGGAAGACCTCAGAAAAGACCCGAACAATGTGGAAGCCTGGGAACATCTGGGCAATTTGTATTATGACTCCCATGAGCCTGAAAAAGCCATCCGCGCGTACACAAAGGCTTTGGAACTCAATCCTCGAAACACCAGCGTGCTTGTTGACTGTGGCCTGATGTACAGGCAGCTCAAACAGTTTGACACAGCCGTGGAATTTTTTGGCAAGGTCCTTGCCCTTGACCCGAAGCACCAGATTGCCCTCTTCAATACCGGGGTTGTTCTGTATTTTGATCTGGGGCAGAAGGAAAAAGGGCTTGAAGCCTGGAATAGGCTCATGCAAATCAACCCCGATGCCAAAACGCCTTCCGGGGAACCCCTGGCCAAGCTGGTCAAGGAACTTTCGTAGTCCTTTGTTTCCGGCATGACCGCAAAACCTTGATTATTCATTTTACCACCGATCCCATACCCAGGCGGCGGATATATACCATGCGTACTTTTTTTCTTTCTTGTGTATTGCTGCTACTTCTTGCCATTCCGGCTCATGCCAAACTGCTTTCGGCTGATCAGGTTCGCGAGCCGCAGTCGTTACTGCCCTATTGCACATGGCTGCCGGACCCGGAAATGCGCCACTCCATTGCCTCGGTTACGTCCGGCGCATCGCCCGAGCGCTTTGCCCCCCTGCGCGGCGGCCTGTCTCTCAGGGGATCCGGCCCGGTGTGGGTACGGCTTGTTCTGGTAAAATCCGCCACCACTGAAATGCCTCTGGTCATTAATCTCGGAGATTTGCCTCCGGGCAAAACCACGGTATATTTTGCCCAGTCTTCCGGGCAGCTGGGTGAAACGCCCGGTGAAAACTGGCGCTCGGTGGACGTTTCTTCGCATGAAAACATTCCGCTGCCGGAGCCGGGGCTTTTGCCGGAAAGCGTGTATATTCACATGGAAGAAATGCCCGGCCTGTGGTTCACCCCCATGGTCAGCGCACAAAACGCCGCGCCGTCGGGCATGCGCTTTTCGGCTATTATCCTGCCGGTTGTGCTTGTTCTCGCTCTTGGCCTGTGTCTGCTCAAAGGGATAAAGGAACAGGTGCAATGGGCGCTGTGGGCTGCCCTGTATTTGTTGTTTGCGCTTGTTTCCGCAGTATTCACGGTGCCGGGAGCGCATTATGCCTTCGGCTTCCTTAGCCTGCCGGTTTTGCTGGCACCGGGCCTGGCGCTGATACTCCTGCCCCATGTGGGGCGGTGCATGTTCCGAACCCCCGGCGAATCGCTGGTGCAAGATACCATTTTGTACTTCTGTTCCTTCCTGGGGATGGTGGTGGCGCTGGCCCCCCTGTTCCCGGGGATGGGCTGGCTGACGCGGCTTTTCCCGCTGTGGCCCATTGTTCTCTTGCCCCTGTTGCCCTTGTGCCTCGGGGCTATTGTCATGAAACGGCCCGGCGCGTTTGCCTATACCGGGGCCTGTCTTTTTCCGGTGCTCGGGGCTGTTGCCTCGCTTGCGGTTATGCGCTCTCCTTCCCCGCATCCCTTTGCCGCCGAAGGTGGCCTTTGGGGCGTTGCCCTTGGCGGGCTGGGGCTGGTGCTGGCGCGGGTTCCCAAATACATCCCGGCTGTGCATGAAGTGGATGACGAATTTATGGAACCGGAACTGGCGGGACTCAGCCTTGCCGAAAGCGCGGTGGGTTCGGCAAGGGCCAAGGCCGCGGACAGCGGGCTTGAGCTGGATGAGACAGAAGCCTTCCGCAAGCACAGCCAATATGAAGATTTACCCCCCTTGCAGGTACAAACCTTGTCTGGCGCGCACCAGGCTTCTTCCGAACTTTCCTTTGGCGGTTTTGACGGCATTCGTCCGACCGGGGCGGAAGACGGCCCCGTACTTTCGGGCGGCACGGGCATGATGGAGCAGGCTTCCGAGGCGGGCCACGCCCCGGCTGGCTTACCCCACGATGCCATGGCGCCGGAGTATGCGAAGGACGGCGTAGCGTATGTGCCGGGTGACGTGCCGGGTGATGTTTCCGGTGACCTGCCGGATGACGTATTTGGCGCTGCGCATGACGATGCCCGGGCAGAGCGGTCTGAATCTGCCGATGTCGCCTGGGGTTCGGGCAGCCACGCCACGCCTGCAGAGCGTGATGCGCGCGGCGGCTATGATGAGCCGCAAGAACAGGAGCACGATGCGCTGCAAAAGCATGAAGCCCTTGCTCCGGCGGCAGCTGCCTCAGCCGCGTTTGGTCGTGTTGAAAGTGTGTCTGACGGTATGGACGAGGAGCATCACGAGCTTGCAGCCACAGACATGCAGCCTGTAGCGCAACCCGCTACGCAGCACGAGCAGTCGTATCCGCAAGCTGACGCGGCAACGCAGGGCCGTGGTGAAGGCTTTACCGCCGCCGCAACGTACACTCTTTCCGGTCAGGCCGACCAGGCGTACTACGGCGGTGAAACTGCCCGACCGTCCGATACGGATGACCAGCTTCTTTCTTTGGTGGAAGAGGACACGCCTTCGTTCAGCCTTCCGCCGCAAGCGCCTTCTCTTGGGGCCGACATTCTTGGCGATGACGACGAGCGTATGGCTGCCCGTACTGCCTTTCCTACCCAGACCGGCTTTGTTTTCAACTTGCATGCCCTGGTCAGGGGAGTGCATGATATTGTTGCCCCGCTTGCCAAGAACAAAGGCATAATATTCTCCTGGTTTATTTCCCCTTCGCTGCCTCCCCTGCTGGAGGGCGATGCGCCAAGGCTTCGCGGCGCGTTGACGCTTTTGTTGCAAAACGCGGTTCAGGCCACGCGGCGTGGGTCTGTGCAGCTTGCAGTACGCAAAAATCCAGGTGCCACTGAACGGGGCGACCTGCTTTTTGCTGTATCGGACAGCGGTTCGGTTCAACGCACAGACGCCGGCTTTTTCCACGCCTGGGAAATGGCTGCCCGTACCGGCGGAGTTTTCAACGTGGAATACTCGCCGAACAGCGGCACCCAGATTACATTCACCGTGCGCTTTGGGCTGCCTTCGCGTCAGGAAGCAATGGCTGCCGGGCTTGGTTCCCCTGCTGTCGGCCCGGCGGGTGCGCCCACATTTCTGTCTTCGCAGGAGCGTGACGCCGAAGCTCTGGCTCGCAGCGCCATGCACGAAGCGCAGCGCACGGATGCTCAGGCCGCGCAGGCCGCAGCTTCTGCCTTTGCGTATCCGGCAGAAGACCCGCGCCTTGCCGCCATGACGCCGGA
>JAJDIC010000102.1 GCA_030266525.1 Desulfovibrio sp. OttesenSCG-928-G15
ACCCGGGCTTTATGGTCGAAGCCTGCCGCCTTGCAGTCGCAAACGGCGCAACAACCCTGAATATTCCCGATACCGTCGGCTATGCCCAGCCGCAGGAATTTGCCGCCCGCATAAACTACCTCAAGGAGCGCATCGCCGACATTGACCGGGGAGTTACCATCAGCGTTCACTGCCATAACGATCTTGGTCTGGCCGTCGCCAACACGCTTGCCGCCATTTGCGCCGGGGCGCGTCAGGCCGAAGTGACTGTCGGCGGCATAGGCGAGCGGGCGGGCAACGCCGCCCTGGAAGAACTGGTCATGGCCCTTACTGTTCGCGCTCCGTATTACAAGCTGGCCCACGGCATTCATACGGAGCAAATTTACCCCACCGTGCGCAGGCTTTCGCGTATTATTGGCCAGAGCGTCGCCCGCAACAAACCCATTGTCGGGGCCAACGCCTTTGCCCATGAGTCCGGCATTCACCAGGCAGGCGTGCTGAAGAACCCGGAAACCTATGAAATTATGACCCCGGCTTCCATTGGTCTGCCCAAAAACGCCATTGTGCTCGGCAAACATTCCGGCAAAAACGCGATCAAGTCCAAGCTGGAAGATATGGGCTACAAGCTTGAGCCGGGTGAGGTGGATCTGGTGCTCGCAGCGGTAAAACGCCTGGCGGACAAGAAAAAGGAAATTTTTGACGAAGACCTGGAAGCCCTCGTGCTGGAAGAAATTTATCGCATTCCGGATAAATACGCCCTTGTCCATCTGGGGGTGCAGTCCAGCGACACGGGCCTTCCGCCCACGGCCATTCTTGTGCTTGACATTGACGGCAAACGTGTGGAACACGCAGGGTTTGGCGTTGGGCCGGTGGATGCCGTGTTTCAGGCCATTGCCCATGTTACGGGGCATAAACCCAGGCTGGAGCAGTATTCCGTTAACGCCATAACCGGCGGCACCGATGCCCTGGGCGAAGTTACCGTGCGTATTGCGGAAAACGGCCGCAGCGCCGTAGGCCGGGGTTCTCACCCGGATGTAATCAACGCAAGCGCAAGGGCTTATCTTAACGCCCTTAATCGCCTGGCCAAAATACAGGAGGAAGCCTGATGGCCCCACGTACCCTTGCCCAAAAACTTCTGGCAAGCCATTCCACAACGCCCGTCACCGATGCGGAGCTTGCCCCCGGCGCGATAGTCAACTGCAAGGTTGACATGGTGCTGGCAAACGACGTTACCGCGCCGCTCGCTATCAAGTCTTTCCGGCAGATGGGCGCAAAAAGCGTGTTTGACCGCTCTAAAATCGCCCTGGTCATGGACCACTTCACCCCGCAAAAGGACATCGCCTCGGCGGAACAGGTCAAGTCCATACGCGAGTTCGCAGCCGAACAGAATATTGAATACTACTTCGAAGGCGGCAACTGCGGCGTGGAGCACGCTCTGCTGCCGGAGCTCGGCCTTGTAGGGCCGGGCGATCTGGTGGTCGGCGCGGACAGCCACACCTGTACCTATGGCGCTCTGGGCGCGTTTGCCACGGGCATGGGCTCTACCGACATTGCCGGGGCCATGGCCCTTGGCGAAAGCTGGTTCAAAGTGCCGGAAACCATTCGCGTAAGCTATGAAGGCGAACTGGATTTTCATGTCGGCGGCAAAGACCTGGTCCTCTGGGCCATAGGCAGGCTTGGCGTGGACGGCGCGCGCTACAAAGCCCTGGAATTTGACGGCCCGGTCATTGACGCCATGCCCGTGGAAGGTCGCCTTACCATGGCCAACATGGCTATTGAAGCGGGCGGCAAGGCCGGGCTTTTCGCAGCCGATGAGGCAACCCTGGAATACTGCCGCGCCGCCGGACGCAAAAACGATACGCCCATCGCGCCGGATAAGGACGCGTACTACGAATCGCATATCAGCCTCAACGTTACAGGCATGGAACCTCTGGTGGCCTGCCCGCACCTGCCGGAAAACGTGCGCCCGGTGTCGGAGCTGGGCGATATCGCCGTTGATCAGGTGATTATAGGCTCTTGTACCAACGGGCGGATTTATGATTTGCGCGCCGCCGCCGCCATTTTTGCCGGAAACAGGGTGAAAAAGGGCGTGCGCTGCATCGTCTTGCCCGCCACACCGACTATCTGGAAGCAGGCCTTGAAGGAAGGGCTTATCGAAACCATGCTGGACGCCGGGTGTATTATCGGCCCGCCTTCCTGCGGTCCCTGCCTTGGCGGCCATCTGGGCATTCTGGCCGGGGGCGAGCGCGCCCTTGCCACCACCAACCGCAACTTCCGGGGCCGCATGGGCAGCCTGGAAGCGGA
Organism: Desulfovibrio sp. OttesenSCG-928-G15; assembly: GCA_030266525.1. The sequence goes on from JAJDIC010000102.1 coordinate 2,284, forward strand.
AGTGTACCTCGCCAACCCGGCGGTTGCCGCGGCAACCGCTATTGCCGGTGTTATCACGCACCCCGCTAAAATTTAGTCCGGCACGGAGAAAACAGCATGAAATATACAGGTAAATCCCTGACCGTAGGCGACCATATCGACACAGACGCCATCATACCGGCTGTGCACCTGGTCAGTACCGACCCCAAGGTGCTTGGCACCCACTGCATGGAAGGCATGGACCCCAACTGGCTGCAAAAAGTAACCCCCGGCGCAAGCGTGCTGGTGGCCGGGCGCAACTTCGGCTGCGGCTCTTCGCGCGAGCATGCTCCCGTCGCCATAGTGGGCGCGGGTATTCCCGTGGTCATTGCCCACAGCTTTGCCCGCATCTTTTACCGTAACTCCTTCAACATGGGCCTGGTGCCCATTGAGGTTGGCGACAAAATAGCCGGTTTCAAAGAAGGTGACGCGGTGGAAGTGGATATGGAAAGCGGCACAATATTGAACAAGACCAGTGGCGCTGTCATTGATTTTCCGCCTCTGCCCGAATCCATGCGGGCCATTCTTGACGCGGGCGGCCTTGCCGCTTTTGTCAAAAATCGCCTCCAAATAGTCTGATGAATGAAGGAAACTCCCTGATGAAACACCCCCTGCTATTGGCCGCCCTGTTTGTCTGTGTTGCATGTTCTGCCTCCGGCTGTAAAAAAGATTCCGAAACCGGCCTGCCCAAAGGCGACGACAGCCTGTGCCTTGACGTAAACCGCGTTCCGCTGACAGACGGTATGGGCGTGCCAATCAAGGCGGGAACAGATAACTGCAAATGGCTTTTGAACAACCTTGGTCGCGAAACCCCGTGCCGCACAGCCGAGGGCCATGTCATCTATGACGAGCTTAATCGCGCTTTCCCCGAAGGCAAGTATTGCGCCGAGGCCCGCGTGCAACTCAAGCGCCAGGCCGCGGCGGCGGCCCGCAAGAAAAAATAGAGAGCTGTCCATGAACAAACATATCGTTTTGCTGCCGGGTGACGGCATTGGCCCGGAAGTTGTCGCCCAGGGGGTGAAAGTTCTCACCGCGGTGGGCGAACGCTTTGGCTGCACCTTTACAACCGAAGAAGCCCTCATGGGCGGCGTGGCCATTGATGCGACAGGCGACCCGCTGCCCGCCGAAACCCTGGCCGCCTGCGAAAAAGCCGACGCCGTGCTGCTTGGCGCTGTGGGCGGTCCCAAGTGGGATAATCTGCCCAAAAGGCCCGAAGCCGGTCTGCTCGGCATTCGCAAGGCCCTGGGGCTTTTTGCCAACCTGCGCCCGTCAACGGTTTTCCCGGAGCTTGCCTCCCTTTCCTGCCTGAAACCGGAACTGGTGGAAAAAGGCATTGACCTTCTGGTCGTGCGTGAACTCACTGGCGGCGTGTATTTCGGCCAACCGGCGGGCGAAGACATGCGCGATGGCAAACGCTATGGCTTCAACAACATGATCTATAACGAAGACGAAGTGCGCCGCATTGCCCGCGTGGCCTTTGCCGCTGCAAAAACGCGGGGCGGGCGCGTCTGCTCTGTGGACAAGGCCAACGTGCTTGCCGTCAGCCGCCTGTGGCGTAAAGTGGTGGAAGAACTGCACAAGGACGAGTTCGCAGACGTGGAGCTTACGCATATGTATGTGGATAACTGCGCCATGCAGCTTATCATCAACCCGGCCCAGTTTGACGTTATTGTTACCGGCAACCTTTTTGGCGATATCCTTTCCGACGAAGCCGCCGCCGTGGCAGGTTCCCTGGGTATGCTGCCGTCCGCTTCCCTCGGCGGCACGGCTGCAGAAGGCGGTAAGGGGCTGTACGAGCCGGTTCACGGCTCCGCCCCGGACATCACCGGGCAGGATAAGGCCAACCCGCTCGCCACCATCTTGTCCGTCGCCATGATGCTGCGCCTCTCCTTTGGCGCGGAAGAAGCCGCTAACGCCGTGGACAAGGCCGTCAGAGACGTTTTGCGCCAAGGCTACCGCACAGGCGACATCGCCCGCGCAGGCGGAACCCTTGTCGGTTGCCAAAAAATGGGCGATCTGGTCGCGGAACGGATTTGAGTTGTTTGATTTGAAGTGATTCGAGTTGGGTTGATGAAGATTGAGGGGGCGCTGTCCCCCCAATCTCCCCGGCTCCCCTCTGGAGTGGCCGGGCCTGTCGATAGAAAACACTGTGCAGAGTACCAATGGAGGGGTGCGGGGGGATAATCCCCCTGCCGGGTCCAGGGCAGAGCCCCGGCCCGCCGGAGGCAAAATCAAGGCCTGTCACATCCAAATTCTTTCCCCCTGAAAAAGTTTCCAAAGAGCGAGCAATACCATGACCACCAATGTCGTTACCCGTTTTGCGCCCAGCCCTACCGGGCACTTGCATATAGGCGGCGCGCGCACTGCCATTTTTTGCTGGCTTCTGGCCCGGCATTGCGGCGGGCGCTTTGTGCTGCGCATTGAAGATACGGACACAGAGCGCTCAAAGCAGGAATACACGGACTCTATTTTGTCTTCCATGCGCTGGCTCGGGCTGGATTGGGACGGAGAGCTTGTGTACCAGCGCCAGCGCTTTGATGTATATAACGAATACATAGACAAGCTGCTGGCAGGCGGCCATGCCTATTACTGTTCGTGTTCGCCTGATGAGGTGGAGGCTATGCGTGAAAAGGCGCGTTCAGAGGGCAAAAAACCGCGTTATGACGGGCGCTGCCGTGAAGCGGGGCTTGGCCCCGGTCCCGGTCGGGTGGTCCGGTTGAAAGCGCCGCTGGAAGGCAAGGTGGTTTTTGACGACATGGTCAAGGGCCGGGTGGTCTTTGACGCGGGAGAGCTGGACGACATGATTCTGCGTCGGGCAGATGGTGCGCCCACGTATAACCTGGCCGTTGTGGTGGATGATATGACCATGGGCATAAGCCATGTTGTGCGCGGCGACGACCATGTGAACAATACGCCCAAGCAGGTGCTTATTTATCAGGCGCTGGGGGCGAAACTGCCGGTTTTCGGCCATGTGCCCATGATTCTCGGGCCGGACAGGCAAAAGCTGTCCAAACGGCACGGGGCCAAGGCGGTAATTGAATATGAAAACGACGGCCTTTTGCCGGAAGCACTGGTGAATTATCTTGTCCGGCTGGGCTGGAGCCACGGCGACCAGGAACTTTTCAGCCGCGAAGAACTGATTCGCTTTTTTGACGGAACCAGCCTGAACAGCGCCCCTTCGGCCTTTGACCCGGAAAAGCTGCTGTGGGTCAATGCCCAGCACTTGCGCGGCGCAAGCCCGGACGCCCTGTATGAACAGCTTGTGCCCTTTTTGCAAAAAGCGGGCGACAAGGGCAGTGCCAAGGAAAAGGTGCTGGCGGCCATACCGCTTGTGCAGCCGCGGGCGCAAACCCTGCTGGACATGGCGGCCCAGCTTGTGCCGCTGCTGCAAAGCCCGGCTGACTTGCAGTATGACCATGCGGCTGTTGCCAAAGCGCTGACAGAAGAAGGCAAGGCCCATGTGGCTGCCGTGCGGGAAAAACTGGCTGCTATTGCCGCCTTTGACAAGGAAGCCGCGCATGATGCCATTCACGGCTACGTGGAAGAAAAGGGCATCAAGTTCAAGGCCCTTGGGCCTGCGCTGCGGGTGGCGCTGCTCGGCGCGGCAGGCGGGCCGGATATAGCCGAAGCCATGGCCATGCTGGGCAAGGAAGACACCCTGGCTCGCCTTGACCGGGCGCTTGGCCTGTAGTATCAATTTATAATAATTCCTTCAGGCAACCTCATTTCGACATCTCTTCAAGGTAGGCCGCCATGACAATACAGCTAGCCGCCCTGGCCTCAGGCGAAGGCACCAACATTGCCGCCATTATCAAAAGCATTGAAAGCGGCAGACTGGAAGCGCGTATGTGTCTGGTGCTGTCCAACCGCCCTGACGCGCCCGTGCTCGATAAAGCGCGTGAACGCGGCATTCCCGTGTGGGCCAAAGACCACCGCGAAGCCGCAGACAAGGCGCAGTATGATCTGGAAATGGTAGAAGCGATTAAACAGGCCGGGGCAGACACCATTGCCCTGGCCGGGTATATGCGCATTCTCAGCCCCGAGTTTATCCGGGCCTTTCCAAACCGCATCCTGAACATCCACCCGGCCATTTTGCCAAGCTTCCGGGGAAAAACCGGAGCCAAGGACACTATTGAATACGGCGCGCGTATAGCAGGGGCTACAGTGCATTTTGTGGACGAAGCCGTGGACCACGGCCCGGTTATTATCCAGGCAGCTGTCCCGGTAGGCCCTAACGATACCGCCGACAGCCTGATGCCCCGAATCCACGCGCTGGAACACCGTATCTACCCTCAGGCCCTGCAATGGTTCGCCCGCAACAGGTTGGAAATACAGGGCAGAAAAGTCCACTTGAAAGCAGGCCGCTTCCCCAGCCCCAAATCCGCCACTGTTAACACCGGTATGCCCGGCG
>JAJDIC010000103.1 GCA_030266525.1 Desulfovibrio sp. OttesenSCG-928-G15
CCTGCATTGAGCTGATGCCTAAGAGCGCCGGAGCCATGCGCCAGCTTTTGCCTCACAGTGCCGCAGCGTAACGGTTTCTGATCTGGCGAGCGCCCTTTTCCACCCCCCCCCCACCAATCCCCAGCATGCTTCATTGCGTCAGCGTGAAAAATGCTCTATAGCCATGAGGAGGTGATACACGCCTACCCTGTCCTGTCCTGCGAACATTTTTTGAGGAACCATGCGCACCCCTGAACATACCTATTCGACTGCTCCGTTTACCGATAAAGCCGCCGCCTTTGTGGAGTGGCTTTCCGACAAAAAGGCCAAAGATATTGTAGCCTTTGATCTTTCCCGCGAAAACAGTCTGTCCGAAGCGGTGGTTATTGCCACGGCAAACAGCGTCCGACACGGCCAGGGCCTGGCTGAGCACGTTCTTAAAACAGCGCGGGAACAGAAATACGAATACCTGCGCATGGAAGGGGCCACAGTGGGCCAATGGATTCTGTTGGATTTCAATGACGTAATCGTCCATATTTTCCAGCCGGATACGCGCTCCCTGTTCCGCCTGGACGACCTGTGGGCCAAAGCCCCTGTTCTGGCCGACATGCGAGAGGAGTCCTGAATGTCCGCAAGACCCACCCCCACTCTTCTGCTTATTCTTGACGGCTGGGGCCAGGCCCCGGCAGGACCGGGTAATGCCGTATACCTTGCGAACACTCCCAACATTGACGCCATGATGGCCCTGCCCTCCAGGGCGCGGCTTTTGTGCGCGGGCCGCGCCGTTGGTCTGCCCGAAGGCTATATGGGCAATTCCGAAGTCGGTCACATGAACATGGGTGCCGGGCGCATTGTCTACCAGGACATGACCCGCATTGATATCGCAGTGGAAGACGGCAGCTTTGCCGTTAACCCGGTTATTACCGCCACCCTGCAAGCTGCCGCACAAAGCGGCGGTACGCTGCATATTCTCGGACTTTTGTCTGACGGCGGGGTTCACAGCCACATCCACCACCTGTTCGCCCTTATGGACGCCGCCGCCAAAGCGAATGTGCCCGTTGCCGTCCACGCATTTATGGACGGGCGCGACACCGCACCGGATTCGGGCATCGGCTATATGGAGCAACTTGTTTCCCGCCTCGGCCCCAAAGCGCAAGTGGCCTCTGTTTCCGGTCGGTACTACGCCATGGACCGGGACAAGCGCTGGGAACGTACAAAACAGGCATGGGACGCCATGGTCAACGGAACCGGAGAAATATTTACCGACCCCGTACAGGCCGTCAAGGCGGCGTATGCTGTCGGCAAAACGGACGAATTCATACCCCCCTGTCTTGTCGCAGCTGACGGCAAACACCCAACCCTGATCAAGGACGGCGACGCCGTGTTCTTCCTGAACTTCCGGGCTGACCGGGCCAGGCAGATTTCCCAGTGCCTCTTTGACAAAGAGTTCCGAGAGTTTGACCGGGGCGCGGAGCCGCGCCTTGCCGCTTTTGCCACCATGACGGCGTATCAGGGAGATTTCCCCATGCCCGTGGCCTTTGAGCGCCAAAGCCTGGAAAAAGGCCTTGGTCAAATAGTTTCCGAACAGGGGTTGAAGCAGCTTCGTATCGCGGAAACGGAAAAATACGCCCACGTCACGTACTTTTTCAACGGCGGCAAGGAAGACCCCTTCCCTGGTGAAGATCGATGCCTTGTGCCCTCGCCAAGAGATGTGCCTACCTATGATCTCAAGCCGGAAATGAGCGTTTTTGAAGTGACGGACAAGCTCCTGGACGCCTGGAATTCCGGCAAATACGATCTTGTCGTCTGCAACTTTGCCAACCTGGACATGGTCGGCCACACCGGTATTATCCCGGCGGCCATCAAGGCCTGCGAGGCTGTGGACTCCTGCGTCGGCCGCGTGGTGGAGGCTGTTCGGGCCAAAAAGGGCAGGCTGGTCATGACGGCAGACCACGGCAACGCCGAAGAAGAACTTACACCGGACGGGCACCCGCAAACGGCCCACAGCAAAAATCCGGTGGAAATCATCATTATGGACGATGACGCGCCGCGCCCGCTCAAAGACGGCAAGCTTGGCGACATAGCCCCGACCATCCTGCATATGTGGGGCATTGCCCGGCCGGAAGAAATGACCGGCACAGCCATTACGGAGGTATAGTATGGCCCGTCCACCAGTGGCACCGGTCAAACCCATAGGCATGGAGCTGGTGTTTTTTTACCCCTGCCCCTTTTGCCAGCGCGAGCTTCCGCTGGTTGCTCCCAGTCAGCCGGGAATAATTACCTGCGACGTATGCCGACAGAACTTCCCCATTATTCCCGTGGACGAGCATTCGATCCAGTACGTCAAACTCATGCTGGCCGACGGCCCTGCCGCAATAGACCCGGATTACCTGTAAGGCAGTTACCCGGAGTATGCCCGCAAGGGCGATCATCCTACACCCCCCATGCCGATTCAAGGCGGGCATCCCCTTGCGGGATGGGGGGGGTGGAACCCCACATGCCTACTGATGGCTTCAGCAAACAAAAAAAAGTAATGTCCCGTTCGCCCAAACCGCCTTGCACGCCAGAAACTGTGCGCGAAGTGCTGGATTCTCCGGCTTTCGCCGGTTGCGCCCTTGCCCGGACCGCTTCGCAGCAGACCGTGCAAAACCTGTGTTCCTATCTGATTTTACTGGAAAAGTGGAACAAGGTGATGAACCTTGTCGGCCCGGCAGGCTGGCAGGACATGCTGGTACACCTGGTGGCGGACAGCTTCTACCTTGCCGCAAGCATCAGCGAACTGGACCTTCCTGAAACCCCCGAATGCCGCGACCTGGGGGCAGGAGCAGGCCTTCCCGGCCTTCCTCTGCGCATGATCTGGCAGAAAGGGAACTATACATTGGTCGAGGCAAGGGAAAAACGTGCTCTTTTTTTAAGCACCTGCCTTGCCGCCTCGCCGCTGCCCGGCGTGCGCATATTTCAGGGGCGGGTGGAGCGCTATTTCGCCGAAACGCCCTGGGCCGACCTTACTGTCAGCAGGGCCTTTCTGCCCTGGGAAAAAGTGCTTGAATTGATTGACGCCTTTACCCGCCCCGGCGATTTCTGTCTTTTTTTAACCCACGCCCCGCTGCCCGAAGCCCTGCCTTTTGGCTGGCAAGCCCGTTCAAGCCGCGCCTACGGAACCGGCGGCGGCAGTTGCCACGACCGCCATATCTGGGCGCTCCAGAAGTCGTAATCCATGCGCCACCCGGTCTTGAACCTTGTGCTTGGCCTGTCCCTTACAACAAGCGTGGGCATATCCGGCCTTATTCCGATTTTGCCGCGTGTTGCCGCGCATTTTGGCCTGCCCCCGGCAGATTCGTGGATGATAATCGCCGCATACGCCCTGGCCGGGCTGTGTTGCGTACCCCTTTCCGGCATCCTGTCCGACCGCATGGGCCGAAAAGCCCTGCTCATTCCCGCGCTGCTGCTCTTCATTATGGGCGGCACCGGCTGCGCCATGGCGGCAAGCTTCAACCAGCTTCTTGCCTGGCGGGTTGTGCAGGGCATGGGCAGCGCCTCTTTGAGCATCCTGGCCACTTCAATCATTGCAGACACCTGGCAGGGAATGGAGCGCATCAGGGCCATGAGCCTGAACGCCTTTGTCCTTGGGGTCAGCACAGCGGCCTGCCCCGCCCTTGGCGGTGCGCTCGGCATGCTGGACTGGCGGCTGAGTTTTTTGCTCCCCCTGCCCGCGCTGGTTCTGGTCTGGATGGCCTGGCGACTGCCGCTGTTACTGCCGGTGAAGGGCGCTTCCTTAAAGGCTTACGCTGCGGCCTGCCTTGACTGTATGCTCAAACGACGCACGCTGTGGCTGCTCTGCCTTACGCTACTCACCTTCATCATGATGTCCGGGCCGATAATTACCTGCTTCCCCCTGCTTGCCGAGAGCATTTTTGCGGCCAGCCCGCTGGAATGCGGGCTGCTCATAGCAAGCGCCTCCCTTTCAGCCGGGCTAAGCGCCCCCATGCTGCCAAGGCTGTGCAAGACGCTGTCCTGCGCCGCCATTCTGGTTATGGCAACAGCGGCCTATATTGCCGCCTTTGTGTGCATCGGGCTTGCCCCCGGCTTTGCCTGGCTGGTGCCGGGCCTTTTGCTGTACGGCCTGGGTCAGGGGCTTAACCTGCCGCTGGTGCAAACCCTGCTCGTCGGCCAGGCAAAAGATTCCGAACGCGGGGCACTCATGGCTCTGAACGCCATGCTGCTACGGGCAGGCCAAAATATCGGACCATGGGGTTTTGGCAGCCTTGCCGCAGCGCTCGGCCCCGGCACAGCCATTCTTTTCGGCTGCGTTCCGGCCCTGGCAATCCTGCTTGTTTCACGAGCCATTCCCCTTCCTCTCGCGGGCGAACTTTCTGCCACGGCTGCAGAAGCCGCTTCACCCGGCGAATAACGCAGTCCGCCTGGACCTGTGCGACAAACAAGGTTGACGGAAAAGCCCTTGCATGGTTGAATGAGTCCGCGCCAAATTTTACAAGTCCTTATGCGTATCGGAGGTATCACCATGCAACTTAGCGGAGCGTTTACCGCGCTTGTCACGCCTTTCAAGAACGGCACCATTGATGAAGAAGCCTACAGGGAACTCATTGAATGGCAGATTACCGAAGGCATTGACGGGCTTGTCCCCTGCGGGACCACGGGCGAATCAGCCACCCTGTCCCATGACGAGCATGAAGCTGTCATCCGGATATGCATCGAGCAGGCCAAAGGCCGGGTGCCGGTTATTGCCGGAGCCGGTTCCAACAATACCCGTGAAGCCGTGGGCCTGGCCCGCTACGCAAAAAAGGCCGGGGCCGATGCCATTCTTTTGATTACGCCTTACTACAACAAGCCCGGTCAGGAAGGCCTGTACCGCCACTTCAAGGCCATTGCAGCCGAAGTGTCCATACCCACCGTGCTCTACAACGTGCCGGGGCGCACCGGCATAAACATGCTGCCCGCCACCGTAGCCCGACTGTACAAGGAAATTCCGGACATTATCGGCCTGAAAGAAGCCACCGCAGACCTTGTTCAAGTATCGAACATTCTTGAACAATGCGGTGACGGCTTCATCCTGCTTTCCGGCGACGACTTTACCGTACTGCCCACCCTGGCTGTTGGCGGCAAGGGTGTTATTTCGGTTTCATCCAACATCGCCCCGCGCGACATGCACGAGTTGTGCGCCGCCTTTTTCGCGGGTGACATGGCAAAGGCAAAATCCCTGCACTACAAGCTTGAACCGCTGAACAGGGGCTGCTTCCTCGAATCCAACCCCGTGCCCGCAAAAACAGCGCTCAGCCTTTTGCGCGGCATTGACGGCACCCCCCGTCTGCCCCTTGTTCCCCTGCAAGCGGAAAACCTGGACAAGCTCAAAGCCATTCTCAAGGCCTACGGCTTTTCACTGTAATACCAAGGCGGTCAGCGCACACACCGCTAGCCGCCTTTTTCATGACAACTGCGTCCACCCTCTTTTCGTTCACCAACCACCGGAGGCAACTACCCGTGAGTCCTACTTCCACCAAAGAAGCACCAACCAGCAACCTTGCGCTGGACCTTGTGCGTGTTACCGAGGCAGCCGCCCTTGCCTCCGCCCGCTGGCTCGGGCGCGGCAACAAGGAGGCAGGCGACAAGGCCGCTGTTGACGCCATGCGCCTCAGCTTCAACTCCCTGAATATCCGTGGAACCGTCATCATCGGCGAAGGGGAAAAAGACGAAGCGCCCATGCTCTATAACGGCGAAAAAGTCGGCTCCGGCGCTGGTCATGAAGTGGATATCGCGGTTGACCCGGTGGAAGGCACCAACCTGCTTGCTTACGGGCGGCCCAATGCCATTTGCGTCGTGGGCGCGGCCCCGGCGGGCACCATGTATAACCCCGGACCCAGCTTTTACATGCGCAAACTCGTTGTGCCCCATGCGGCCCAGCATGTTGTAGACCTTGACGCGCCCGTGGCCGACACCCTGCGCAAAGTGGCCAACGCCCTTGGCAAGGATGTGGACGACCTGGTGGTATTTGTTCTCGACAAGCCCCGGCACCAGCGCCTTATCCAGGCAATTCGCAAAGTGGGGGCACGCATTCAGTTGCACACTGACGGTGACGTATGCGGCGCGCTTATGGCCGTTGACCCGCGCTCTGAGGTGGACATGATGATCGGCACCGGCGGCACCCCGGAAGGCGTTCTCGCTGCATGCGCCATCAAGGGAATGGGCGGTCAGATTTTTGCCCGCCTCGACCCGCAGTCCTATGTGGAAAAAGAAGCCATTCAGAACGCCGGAATTGATATTCGCGACACCCTGACCACCGACACCCTTGTGAAAACAGATGAAGTCTTTTTTGCCGCCACCGGCATTTCCGGCGGCACCTTCCTGCAAGGTGTGCAATACACCGGTGAAGGCGCAACAACCTACTCTCTGGCCATCAGAGCCAAGACCGGCTCGCTGCGCTACATGGAAGCGCA
>JAJDIC010000104.1 GCA_030266525.1 Desulfovibrio sp. OttesenSCG-928-G15
ATGGCTTTATGCAGGACTTGCAGTGATTTGTCGATTTTGTCCAGCCGGTCATTAAAGGCCGCGACATAGCCGTTGTAGGTAGCGTCATCAAGAATATGCCGGATTAAAGCCATGTTGCGCAAGGCGCGGGATGCGCTGACCAGGTCAACGTTGGCTTCTTTCGCTGCGTCCAGCCCGACGAGGTTGGTGTTATAAAGGATTTCGATTTCATCGTTCAGACTTTTAAGCGAGTAAATACCCGAGGCCGCGACTACCGTTGTGAATGCCAGCAAAATGGCAATGAGGAGGCCAATTTTGGATCCGACTTTCATGTTCTCAAGAAAATGCATACACCCTCCAGTACAGCGAATTTTAAATGATTCTTCCTTATATGACGATTGAACTATATACTAATTTTTTTTTGGAGTATAGCCTAAATGGTTTATTTGTTGGATTTATTTTAAAAAAGCCTCGTTACACGACTGGTATAGCCGCTTTTTATGTATGTAAATCTTGCGGTTAACATGCATCGTGCCCACTTGCGTTTTTTGTTTTTCCTATACATGCGCCTTGTGTTTTTTTGCTGATGAAGACCTTTTTTGAGCCGCAGGTAGCAGCATAGCGCAAGGCAGGGAAGCAATTTGCATGCATTTTCCCAGAAAAAGCTGATGTAAGTAGGAGTATATGGATAGCCCGCACTTCGCCGGAATAACCGGGTGTGTGTGAAAAAAAACGTGGAGAGGGTGATGTGGACGGTTTTGGCGGGAAGCGGCGCTTCTCTGGCAGGCAGTACTTCTTGTTGCGTAGAAACAAGGCTTTGTACACGCCCGCTTGCAAAGCGGCGCTGGTGCTGTGACTGTTGCAGCGCCTTTTGAACGGGAAGTTGCGGAATATATGAAGTAGGAAACAGGTTTTTTGCTTTGCACCACAGTCTCTGGAAGGCGCAAGGCCGGTAAGGCCCGTTGGGCTGCATCCCCAAAATGGTGGTGGCGAATTGATACTAAACCGCCAAGGGGTCGGAACTGCCGACCCCTTGGAAAAAATGGCGCGCCAGGAAGGATTCGAACCTCCGACCTACAGGTTCGTAGCCTGTTGCTCTATCCAGCTGGGCTACTGGCGCGAAAGTTCAAGTGGCGCGCCAGGAAGGATTCGAACCTCCGACCTACAGGTTCGTAGCCTGTTGCTCTATCCAGCTGGGCTACTGGCGCGCATCTTGAGAAGAAGGTGTATACTTCCAGCTTGGACCACCGTCAAGACTTTTCTGGATCAATTCGGTGCGCCGTTTACCGTGCGCCATTTCCCGTTGACAGGCAAAAAAAGTAAGGACAGTATGAGTGCTCCTGTTTTCAGGCCTGTTTTCAACCTCACTTCCAGGAGAATCTCATGGTAAGAACCTGTTTGCTCACGTTCTGTCTGCTGCTCTGCAGCGCCGTTTTTTCTCATGCCGCCGCACCCCATATTGTAGTGGCGCATGATGGAACCTGGCCTCCCATGGAGTTTGTGGACGACAAGCTCAACGTTGTGGGCTATTCCGTGGATTATATTGACGCTGTAGCCAAAGAAGCAGGCTTCACCGTCAAGCACGAAAACGTTGCCTGGGACGGTATTTTTGCCGGCCTTGCCGGTAAGCAGTATGATGTGGTCGCCTCTTCGGTTACCATTACGGACGAACGGGCCAAGGTGATGGATTTTTCCACTCCGTACTATACTGTGCGCCAGGCTATTCTGACCATGAAGGACTCTACCGCCGCCACTCTGGATGACTTCAAGGGCAAGAACGTTGGTGCGCAAATAGGCACCACCGGGTTCTTTGCCGCTGAAAAAGTTGAAGGGATTAAAGCCCTTACCTATGATGAAGTAGGGCTGGCCGTGGCCGACCTGGCTGTTGGCCGTCTGGACGCGGTAATTTGCGACGACCCGGTAGCCACAAACTTTATTCTGGACAACAAAGAGTTCAAGGACAAGATGAAGGTCGCTTTTGTTGTACCCGCCGACACACCCGAATATTATGGCTTTGCCGTTGACAAGGGTAATGCCGAGGTGCTTGAGCTGCTGAACAAGGGCATTAAGGCCGTCAAGGAAAAGGGAATCGAAGACGAACTCATCAAGAAGTGGATGGGACAGTAATATTGTATCTGGCCGCTCTTTTTTCCTTTTTCGGAAGAAAGAGCGGCCGGTTTGCGCGATTTGTCGAAGGAATTTCCAATAATGACCATGCATGAAAATCCGCCTGTACGAATTGAAATTTCGGACGGCGCTCAAATTCCCGACCCTTCCGACACCAGGCTTGTAACAGCCTGGTCGTTGAGTCTTGCCGGAGCGGTGGGGGTGCTCATTTTTCTCTGCTTTACATACCCCGACCCGTATTGGCGGATTTTGCAGCTTATGCCGGAAGGGATAAAAGTGACCTTTCTGGTCACTCTGTACGCCATTGCCATTACCATTCCTCTGGGCTGTCTTGTGGGCCTCGGGCGGCTTTCCCGCTTTCGCCTGATTAATCTGGTTGCTTCCATATATGTGGAAGTGATCAGGGGCATTCCCCTGCTGGTGCAGCTCTTTTATCTGTATTTCGGGCTTAGCTGGTATCTTAAGGTGCCCGCCCAGGCTGCGGCTGTGATTAGTTTGAGCTTTTGCTACGGCGCATACATGGGGGAAGTTTTCCGGGCTGGCATCAGCTCCATCAACTCCGGTCAGACTGAAGCAGCCAGATCGCTTGGTTTCAGCCGTTTTCAGACAATGTGGTACATTATACTGCCCCAGGCCATGCGCACCATTTTGCCCCCGGTGGGCAATGAGTGTATTGCTCTTTTGAAAGATACCTCGCTTATTTCCATGGTCGCAGTGGCGGATATGTTCCGCATAGCGCGGATGTTTACCACCAAGACCTATCTGTATTTTGAAACCTATACGGTTATCGCGCTTCTTTACCTGATAATTACGCTCATACTCTCCAAGTGCGTCAGCATTATGGAAGCAAGGCTTTCGTTCTATGACCGACGTTAATCCCATTATTAATATTCAGAACGTCAACAAGCTGTTCGGGCAGGTTCCGGCGTTGAATCATGTTTCCCTGGACGTGTTTCCCGGGGAAAAGGTTGTCATTATCGGCCCTTCCGGTTCGGGTAAGAGTACGCTTCTTCGTACCATCAACCGGTTGGAGACTGTGGATTCCGGCCATATTCTCGTGGATGGCAAAGATGTTTCCCAAACGCGCGGCAAGGCAATTAACCAGCTTCGCCAGGAACTGGGCATGGTGTTTCAGGGCTTTAACCTGTTCCCGCATATGACCGTGTTGGACAATTTGCTCCTTGCGCCGATAAAGCTGCGCAAGATGTCCAAAAAGGACGCAACAGCCCAGGCCATGCGTCTTTTGTCCAAAGTGGATATCAAGGACAAGGCGCATATGTATCCGGCCATGCTCTCCGGCGGTCAGCAGCAGCGCGTTGCGATTGCGCGCGCGCTCGCCATGAACCCGAAAATCATGTTGTTTGACGAGCCTACCTCCGCCCTTGATCCGGAAACAACCGGAGAAGTGCTTGACGTCATGGTTACGCTGGCCAAAGAGGGCATGACCATGGTTGTGGTGACCCATGAAATGGGCTTTGCCAGGGAAGTTGCCGACAGGGTCATTTTTATGGATCAGGGCGAAATTCTGGAAGAGGGCACCCCAAGGCACTTTTTCGCCAACCCTCGGCATCCCAGGCTGCAAAAGTTCTTGCAGCAGATTTTATAGAGGCAGACAGTTCCCGGGCATAGTGCTTGCCACGTACCGTGGCTTCCAGCAGCAAGTTTTTTTTTCAGGGAAGGCGACATCATGCAATACTGCCACCGTATGGTTTCGGAGCTGAATATCGAACCCGACCATGTGCGCCCTTGCTGTGTAGGCGGGGCAAACGTGCCCGCCTTGCCCATGGATGATAACCGGCTGGATATGGCCCAGTATCGCAAGTTTGCGTATGCCTCTCTTGTCATGCTGCAAACAAACCTGGAAATTTGCCGGCCGTGCCCCTTCATCGTTGAAAAAGACGAGGAACTGCACCCCTCCATTGTTGAGAATCTTCAGTTCAAGGCCATTGCCATCAACCACCACCGTAATATCTGTAACTGCCGCTGTGTGTATTGTCCCTTTTGGGATGTTCCGAAAGAACAGAAAACGCCCCCAAGGCCCATTCTGCCCCTGATTCAGGGGCTTGTGCGCGACCATGTGGTAGAAGCCAACTGCCTGATCGCCTGGGGCGGTGGAGAGTCGACTCTTCTGCGAGAGTTTGAAGATGCCGGGCGCTGGATATTGGACAAGGGCTTCCGCCAGTATGTACACAGCAACGTCATGCGGTTTTCACCCATAGTAGCCACCATTCTCGGGCAGGGCAGGGGCAAGCTCAACCTGAGCCTTGATTCCTGGGATCAAGAATCGTACAGGCAGATAAAGGGCGTGGATGGATGGGACAAGGTTGTCGCCACTCTGGGTAAATATCTTCGCGCGGCCAAAAATCCGGAAGACGTTGAGGTCAAGTATATCATTTTCAAACAAAACTGGGCCTTGGAGTCGCTGGAGCTTTTCCTGACCGGGTGCGTCAATATGGGAGTCAAGAAAGTGCAGTACTCCTTTAACGGCTTTGACATTTCCACCGGGCGATGCGAACTGGAAATGCTGCAGGGAGCAGCGTATTTTCGGCACAGGGCGCGTGAGTTGCAACTCGTTTGCACGCCTTTTTATGTTGATGCGCCCATCCTGCGCGGCATTGATGCCGTGGAAGCCGAGATGTTCGGCAACAGCTAGAGCAGATTGCCTTTGAGATTTGCCGCTTAAGGGCGGGCAAAGCCGCCTACGGCAACCTCAAGGCAAGGATTTGCGGACAAATCCTTGCAGAGCATTTATACCATTTTCAATGGTAAATGCTCTTGATGTATCGGTCTTTGCGCAGCGGCTCCCGGCGCAGCCTGAGACATGACACCCTGTTTGCTGTGTCAGAAGACACACGGTGAAAGTGAACCTGTGAATTATGCGTAAGCTTCTCTGGATTGGCGAACCCTACTTTCATGACGTTTTGAGCAGGTGCGGCTGGCAGATTACCTGGCGCCATCCGAAGCCGGGAGAGGTTTTCACCTGGCAGGACTGCCTGGACATGGTAGATGGAGAGCCGGATCTTGTTGCTGTGACCGATAACAGCCGTCGCCCTTTTGTTCTTGGAATTGAAGAATTACCTTGCCCCACCGTGTATTACGCTGTGGATACGCATATCCACAGCTGGCTTCCCCTTTATGCGCAAGCCTTTGACGCCTGCCTTGTAAGCCTGAAAGACCATATCCCTCTTTTCCACATGAGGCTGCCCAAGAACCGGGTTTTGTGGTCGCCCCCCTATGCCGCCTCTCGCGTGACAACAGTCGCCAAGGCAGAGCGCGACCTTGATGTTGTGTTCATCGGCTCCTTCAGTGCGGAAAATACCCCTATCCGAGTGTCTTTTTTCCAGGAACTGCGCGAATTTTTTCCGAGCTTGATCGCAAAGTTCGGCGATTATTACGATTTTTTCCCCAGGGCCAAGGTTGTTGTAAATATTTGCGAGTGTGGTGATTTGAATTTCCGGGTTTTTGAAACGCTGGGTCTTGGGGCTGCGCTCGTCACGCCGGAGATTGCCAACGGCCAAAGCGACCTTTTTACCGATGGCCTGCATTTGCGAACCTATCCTCTCGAATTTTCCGGCACCCCGGAAGAAATAGCCCACCGGGCTGTTCCCGGCGCAGTGGAGTGCATAAGACAACTGCTCGATGACGTACAGAATCGGCAGGCCATTGCCGAAGCAGGCCAGGGCGAAGTTTTCGGGCGACATCTGGATATACGCAGGGCCGAAGCCTTCACCGCCCTTGCCGGGGCCATCGGCCCCGCCGAGGTAGCTGCACGGAGAAACACCGCAGAAAACATCCGAAACCGCTACCTCAAGCTGGTCTATCTGCACTGGGCTGAACATATTGAAGACGCCAGGGAGCGAACGCAGTATATTCAGGCCGCCAAGGGCTGGGGCGTTCAAAAAAAACATACGGGCGTGGGAAGCAACGCATAAGCCAGGAACACCCGCGTAAGGCCTGGACCCGCCGGGCCGTGCAGTGGGTAAAACATCGCCCCACAGTATGCCAATCCTGCACAACGACTATGTCCTGCATCAAAGGTGCAGGCGCAAGACCACACCCGGTCCAGCCCCTGGCAGTTCCTGTGCAAAAACTCACCGCGCCGGGTAGGCAAAGCACGCACCCCGCAGGGCAGACAGGGCGCACAAAGGAGCGAAAAGCATCTCGCAACGCTCTTCGCCAAATACCAAAGAGCGCTATTTTTTCACACTTTTTTTTCAGTATTGCCCCTCGAGACAAAATATTCTGTTGACAACCGAAGAGGAATCAGGCAAACACAAC
>JAJDIC010000105.1 GCA_030266525.1 Desulfovibrio sp. OttesenSCG-928-G15
GCCCCGGTCAAGGGCTACACGGGCCTCTGCGAAGTCCCGCCGCACCACCTGCACGGGGCCGGAAAAGGAATCTGCAAAGTCGAACCGCATCACCCTGCCGCGAAAAAACGATACTAGGTGCAGTGTCGCCTGGCCGCCGCTGCCCGTGCCCGCTTCCAGCAAGCTGACGTCGCTTTGAACAAAATGTATGCCCTTGTATTCCGCCGTTATGCGATCGCTCCCCGTAACTGAGGAAAAGGGCTTGAAAAACTGGATGTCACGGAGCGTATCCGCATCGAACACGCCCTCCGGTTCATATACCAGGTTGTCGAAGGTTTTTGCCAGTTCCGGGGCGACCACGCTTTCTTTAAATTTTTTCCCGTATTCCTGCTTCATGGATGCCGCCTTGGAACTCAGCGGCGCGTAGCCGAGAACCATGCCGAACAGGCCGCCCACAATATTTTCCGTAATCGAGAATCCCACGTACAAACCGGCGGCACCGCCCAGCAGGGCCAGGAACCGCACCCCCCCGGCTTTGACGCGCAACCTTTCCAGCGCAAGCGCCGCCTCGTTGTCCCCGGAAGCGTTGAGGCTCTTTTTCAAGCGCGCCGTCCGGAAAAAAGCCACAAGCCCCCAAATGACAAGCCCGGCAACGATAACAGGGCCGAAAAACTCAACAATCAGCATACCCAGTATCAGGACAATATCATCCATGCTTCGGGAACCTTTGGTTATAAAAGAGGTTATGGCTCAACCGGCATATGCCCCGGCGGTTAGCGCAGTATTGCCGGGGTCGCCATGCGCGGCGAGGCAGCCGCCGGGCTTGCAGTACATGAAACCCCATCAGGTTTTCAAAGATTCAGCTTGAAGGGGCATCTTCCTTTGTCCACTTGATTGGGGTCATATCAGTATCCGGGCCGCTCTTGTTTATATCATCCAGCAAGGCAATTATGGCAGGAAGATCGCCCGAAACTGCCCGTTCGCAATCCGGACTTTCACGCAGGGGCCTTTGGGATAATCCTTTTCTGCTTTCGCCTTTGCAAAGGCTTCCTCCGGCACCCAGAGGATTACCGCCTCCCGTAAGGCACCGTCTTTAAGAACGGCGGCCAGGTGCTCCTGCACGACATCCTGATCGTCGTATTTGTCGCCTTCGCCTTCCAGGAAGTTGTATTCTTTATCCTCGCCGGCACTCATCGTATAGAGATTGAACAGCGCAGGCCGGTTGCCGTCTACCCGCAAGTCGGTCATAAGATTGTCCACCGCATCGGGGGCGTCGCCATCGGGCAGGGGCACGCTGACCGTAATGCCAATGCCCGCAGCCGGTTCTTCCAGGTCCGCCGGGGTCGCGCTGCCGAATCCGGCATAGTCTTCGGTCCAGAATACCGGGAAATACAGCGTGGGGCGCCCGTCAAAGCTTTCCGTGAACAGGATGGCGTCCAGGTTCGTTTCTGCCGGTTCCGCCCCCGCCGCTGTCTCAGCGACCAGTGTTCGCACTTCTTCCATGGTTTTGCAGTCGGTAAGGTTGTCCCGATCCACGGCGTATGGACGGTTTTCCGGGGTAAGATATTTTTGCTCGGACCCGCCAACGCTTTTTTTCGGATCATCTTCCCGCTCCAAGCGGGGAACACCGTCCACGTATGCCACTTTCAGGCGCATTGTCGGTTCGGGGGCAAGGCCGGAAAGGTCGGTGAATGCAAAGGACGACAAGGGCAGGGACAGGATGATTTGCGTCGGAAGCGTAACGCCCTGAATGCCGAGGCGGTATTCGCGCCCCGGCGGAAGAACGATATCCGACAAACTGGAGCGCGGCTCGCCATACGGTGTATCGTACAGGATTTTCACGGCGCTAATCGGTTCGCCAAGGTCGTTGATGAGGGTTGTGTCACAACGGCTGGACGCTAACGCCGCGTGCGCGCCGAAAACAAGCGTTATCAGGCAGGCCGCGATCAGTACTGCATATTGTTTACCGTGCATGAATCCTCCGGGTAAGAAAACCGCTGGCGGGAAGCGTCGCCGCCGACGGTTTTTGTTGTACGAGCCGTACTATTGTTTGCGGACTATATTTCACGGGATTTCACTTTGAGGTCATAGGTCCAGCTTTTGATCTTGAAAAGCTTTTGCGAGATAGCCTCGTTTATCTTCCGCCACCATTCAGTGGAGTGATTTTTATTGATTGAAAGAGTATATGTGAGAGTAATTCCCTGCCCAGGGTCCAGAGAAACCCTGTTGACCTTTGTTGAACGAAGGGGAG
Organism: Desulfovibrio sp. OttesenSCG-928-G15; assembly: GCA_030266525.1. The sequence continues at coordinate 2,231 of JAJDIC010000105.1, forward strand.
CAGACACTTCTGCTCGCAGGGTAGAACCGACCTCTACTCCCCCTGACAAGATAAAGGAACCGGTTTTATCGTACAAAGTAGTTACAACCTTGTCGGCACTGGTGTTCGTGTGGCGTATTTCAAGGTGCAACTCATAATATCCGCCTTTACTGTTATCCGTTGCCTTGGCGTTTTTTTTAATCGACCATTTGAGAATTTTTGTGTGGAGCCACTTGGGCTTGTTGGCGGCCTCGGTGTTCGTGGCGGGCAGAAGCATGCCGCCCGCCAGCACAAGCAGCATCAGGATAGATATGAGTCCTCGCGTATAAGCGGCTGTGGAGAGTTGCATTGACTGTTTCACGGTATTTCCTTTCGTTAAAAGATGCGTAATTGAGTCTTCTGATACTCGGCCAGAATGCAAAGACGTTTTGACGCGGGCAGAGGCACAAGGGCCATAGTGCCAACAGGCCCTAGCCGAAGGCAGCATCTTCTCTGCGATTTACGGTGAGCGTTGCCTGACCGCTTTCAAGGTCCAGAACCAGATCGAATTTAATGGCTTCGTTGCCAAAGATGAGGCGCGGCAGGTCGCCCCCGGCAGAACCGGAGGCGAGCTCCAGGAACTTCAAGACCGCTTCCCAGCGACTCTCATCGGTCTGGGTATCGGTCGTCAGTTCGGCGTCGGGGAGCAGGGTCTTCCCTTCCTTGGTGAGGGCGACTTCTGTGTGCCTGAAGGTCATTCCCAAAGGGGTTGCGCCCATAGATTTCAGGCCGTCAAATATGGCCATGAGCGTGGGATTGGAAAATGCGGCGACCATGTTGGCAGATTCCGCGAGTTTCTTGTCGGGAACGAGTTCCGAAAACACAATCCCGTCGCCGACGAGGCTCCAGGATACACCCGCGAAAGAAATGGCGTACGCGCCGGGGTTTTCTGATTCGCCCGTTTTCGGGGCGGCGGCTTCTTTCCATTTCTCTTCATCCAGGCCGAATTGCATGGCCTGAAGCAAGAAGGCAAGCGGCACACCCGCCGGGCAGACGTAACTTTCGCCGGAGTTTTCGATGAGCAGAGAGGGATACGATGACTCCCCATTGGGGTTCGCCTTGTCCATGGAAAAGAGGATTTCCGTGGAGGCGCCAGGCTCCGGATCGTGATAGAATTGCCAGGCGGAGCCGTCTGCCATCTGTACGGCGATTCGGGGGCATTTGTATTCCGGGAATTTGTCCGGCGTTACGCTGACGGAGGATTTCGCTTTCAGCGCGCCGGTAACCTGTTTTGTCGTACCAGTGTCGTCAACGCAGTATACGGCCTGTATATCCAGCTCCATCTCGTTTTTCACATCAATCCCGGCAGCGAAAGCGCTGTGCACTCCCAGAGCCGTCATTACCAGCACCGCCGCAATACAGGCGGAATACAGTTGCAATCCTCGCATGGTTTCTCCTTGATACTTTCGGGCTCCGTCCAGCACGGACACGCCTAATTATTTTTCCCAACAATTGTTGTGGGGATTGGAAAGCAGGGTGTGTTCCATCATCCACCCGGTTTTTTTGGGGGCGGAGTCGGCTGTTTCCACTTTGACCCAGCTGCCGCGCATTTCCAGCAGGCGCAACGGCGTACCCTGCTTCAGCCTTGCGAGCGGGGGGGAGAGTTCGTCCGGTTTCGTGTACATGGGGGGATCGCCGTCCTCGGTGGCGGATGCGCAGGTTCCAAGCACAGAGGTGTGCATCCAGCCGATGGTTTCATCGTACAAACGCACGCGGAACCACTCCCCTTTCCGCTCCATTGCCGTAACCCGACGCGTATCAAGTTCCTCATCAGTGCCGGGGGCAACGGGAAGAGTCTTGATCACCGCACCGTCGGGCGCTCCCCGCACATTGGCTCCTTCGGGGGCCTTGTCTATGACCAGCATGGCTATGCCGTTCCCTTGCGCGTAGGCGCAAACGGCAAGCAACAATACCAGGACCGGCATAAAGAAATATTTCATGAGCGTTGTCCAGAATGCCGTAGGCGGTCAATGTTACTGGAGCTTCACCATACACGAATCTCTTATACAATATTGGGGAATTCCATGCTCCCGCTGCAAGCGCATCGGGCATTGCAAATTCAAGGCCAGCGGGCGGCGGCGCGGTAAGTATGCCGTCACTCCGCTTTTCAGCGAAACCCGGCGGAAAAACGGGAAGCTCTGCCGCCCAAATAATGGGCATGTGGCATATGGTTGCCAGTTATTTGGGCTGTTGGGGTATGTTTCTCCCTACGCACTATCGGAAGCGCCACGTCACTCACGCCCTGGCCCGTTGCAAGGCTTCGTTTTCCCAATGGGCATAGCGTTGTGTCATTTGTATGGAACCGTGGGAAGCGCAAGCCATTTTGAGGGGGCTGGACACTTCAAAGTCTGGCGCATCCCTGCCAAGCGCATGAAAATGCGGCTCGACCACACGGTGCCTCTTTCCACACGGGCGTTGAAAGTTCTGCAAAATCTCCAAAAACTGGCAGGGCATGATCCCCGGCTTGCGCCTCCCAAAAATCCGATCCGTGACGCAACCGTTATCGCCGCCCTGCGCCGCATGGGTACGACAAGGACGAAATGACGGCCCACGGCTTCCGGGCAATGGCATCCACCCTGTTCAACGAACAGGGGTATTCCACCGATGTGATAGAAAAGCAGCTTGCCCACAACTCCAGGGATAAAATCCGGGGCGTTTACAACCGGGCCGAGTATTTGCCGGAGCGCTGGAAGATGATGCAGGAGTGGGCCGATTATCTTACGGCCTTACGGTCAACCGTTTGATGCTGTATGCTCAGGAGGAATTATACCTGATCGCCAATTCGATACGATGAAATATGGCTCTACAGAGACAACGAAATCACCGTTTTCATTGGAGAAATATCGGAAGAGGCTCAAATCACCGTCAAGGATATCGGATGGAGAGAGGAAGAAAAGGAGCCATGAGGACTTTCGGCTACGATGGCCCGACAACGGCTTCCTGCTCTCTTTTAAATCAATTATTACCGTGGTCACGTATCTCCAAGATCTGCGAGAGAAAAATATCAAGCATTCAATTGTGTTGCGGCACGGCAAAGTTAAAATGAGGTAGTCTCGACTTGATCTGACAGTAGCCCCTTGAAAAAGAGGGGGAACTCCGTTTTGATGGATGTGTAACAGCACCATCAACCGGGCACCGCGCCCGCGGAGTTTCCCCATGGAAAGTTTCAATCAAAACGTCATCAAACACAAGACCGGACTTCTCAACCTCGCCGCCGAACTCGGCAATGTTTCCAGAGCCTGCCGCATCATGGGCTTTTCCAGAGACACCTTCTACCGGTATCAAACAGCGCGAGACGCCGGAGGCGTTGAAGCGTTGTTTGAGGTCAGCCGCAAAAAGCCCAATCTGAAAAACCGCGTGGAAGAAGCCACGGAACTGGCTGTGTTGGATTTTGCGATAGCCTTCCCCGCTCATGGGCAAGTGCGGGCCAGCAATGAACTGCGTAAAACCGGCGTATTCGTGTCGCCGTCAGGAGTGCGCTCCATCTGGCTGCGCCATGACCTGGCCTCAATGAAGCAGCGTCTGAACGCCCTGGAGAAAAAGTCCGCTGAAGAAGGGACTGTGCTTACCGAAGCGCAGGTACAAGCTCTGGAGCGCAAAAAGCACGACGACGAGGCTTGTGGCGAAATAGAAAGCCATCATCCCGGCTACCTCGGAAGCCAAGACACGTTTTATGTCGGCACCATCAAGGGCGTAGGTCGTATTTATCAGCAAACCTTCGTGGATACTTACTCGAAGTGGGCGGCGGCCAAACTATACACCACCAAAACGCCCATCACCGGAGCCGACCTGCTCAACGACCGGGTTTTACCTTTCTTCACCTCAATGGAAATGGGCATTATCCGCATGCTGACGGATAGGGGCACAGAATACTGCGGCAGGCTGGAAACGCATGACTATCAGCTTTACTTGGGCATAAACGGTATCGAACACACCAAGACAAAAGCGCGTCATCCACAGACAAACGGCATCTGCGAACGCTTCCACAAAACCGTTCTGCACGAGTTTTATCAGGTTGCCTTCCGGCGGAAACTGTATAACTCTCTGGAAGAGCTACAAGCCGATCTGGACGTCTGGATGGAGCACTATA
>JAJDIC010000106.1 GCA_030266525.1 Desulfovibrio sp. OttesenSCG-928-G15
CGTTTCCTAAGCGGTGCCGCCGGGGCGCATCATGTACGCTGCCTCCTCCGGAGTAAGTCCGGCAAGACGCACGACCGCAAGGGTAAAACCGTTAAGAAGAGAGGGCTGGCATGAAGGGCATCCTTCGGAAATAATCATGCAGCGCTCATCCAGCTTGCTCACGTCAACCCCGGCAGCCCTAAGCAGCGCCGTGGTTTTGCCCGGCTCCCAGATAACCGGCTTGCCGCAGGCCTGACATTCGACGTACAAGAGTTCGGGGTCATAGGCGGGGAGTTTGCCTTTGTCGCCCGAGCGGAGCGCTTCCAAAAGATACGGGAGTTTTCCTCATTCCGCCCCCAAAGCCGGGTGCCAATAGCACGACAATCCGGCAAATTTTTATCGTAACCGGGGTAGATAGTCAGCTTTGTGACCATGCCAGACCGGCCTTACCCCATCCCCCAACGCGCTATAAAAAAATAGCACACATATTTCAGCGCATTACCCTTGCACAAAACCGGACCCATAAAATACGGCATGGCATATGCATGGTAAGAAACAGAGCACATCGACGCATGAAAAGCATGCGCCGCACCCGGCTTCATCTTGTCACGCTATGGGGGTTACCATGAACACACAAATACAAAACGCTACTGCCACAGGCGTAGAATGTTTTTCCAACAATATGCAGACATATTCCGATTCCTTTGTCCGACTTCCCGAAGAAGTGGTTCTTTCCAGCCTGCACACGCCTGCCGAGCAAAAGCAGGACGAGACTCTGAACGTCACAATCTACGCCCTGCCCGGTACCTATATTACCGCGGTCAGTTTCTGGCGGGCAAGCGGCGGCATGGTCAGTGCCCATGAAAATGAAGCGCCAAAAGGAACGCTCTGTGTAACAACCGGGTCCGCCATGGACCGAATCAGTCTGTTTGCCGAAAATACCGAAGAATTTACCAATATTTTCAGGCACTGGTTCTATACTCTGCACCAGAAAGATATGGCTGGCATGCAGATTGGCGTCATAGCAGTACGCGGAGCGCAGGACCCGCGCCTGTGCGCCCTCGGCTGGCTTAAAGGCATTTGCCGCTCGCACGGCATTGCCTTTGAAAACATTGACTGCATGGGTCAGGAATATCTGTAAGCCCTGACCATTTCACTATTCGTGCCCGCAAGGTCAAAGCCCCGGCAGGAGACTGCGCTCCCCTGCCGGGGCTTTGATCATTTCTCCCTTTGCTGCGCATGTACCCGGTGCAGGGCCGTTCTTGCCAGCACGGCCAGATCTACCCGCGCCGCACCTGCGGCAAGAAGGGTTTTTACCGCTTCTTCGACGGTTGCGCCAGTGGTGAACACATCATCCACCAACAAAATATGCCCTCCGGCAACGGCAGAAGTACAGGTAAACGCGCCAAGAATGTTTTTTTGACGCTCGCCCATAGAACTTCCGGCCTGTGGCGCTGTGGCCCTAGCCCTTTGCAGAATATTCGCGGCAAGCGGGACGCCCGTCTTCGCCGCAATGGGGCGGGCCAGCTCCAAAGCCTGGTTAAAGCCCCGCTGGCGCAGCCGCACCGGGTGAAGCGGTATGGGCACAACCAGATCAACCCGCGCCTCGCAAATAGCCGGGTTTTCGCAAAAAAGGCTGCCAAGGGCATGCCCCAGAAGGGTCTGCCCGCCAAATTTCAGGCGAAGTATCAGCTCTCGCAAAAGCCCTTCATAAAACCCGTGAAATATCATGGCGCTCCACAAGGGCTTGCGCGCAAGGCAGCGCGTGCACGGCGCAACAGGCAAACCCGGCCAGGCCGCAGCTTCACCGCAATACGGGCAATAGCCGGTATGCGCCCCGGGCAAGCCCTTGCGGCAAGCGGAACACAGGGGGGCCGCGTTGCTTGTCGCTATCATCACAGAACAGCACACAAGACAGCGCCGTTCAGCAAATACCTGTCTCAGACTCTCAAGGGCACGGCTTGGCATGGGCCGCCTCTTCAGCGTATTGCGCAACCATGGCCCGCGCCCCGTCATGCGCGGCCAGATCGCCCTTTCCGTCCATCCCCATGAGCAGCAAGGGTTGCGCCAAATCATACCCGCAAGAGCCAAGCGCATAGCGCAACGACAGCAGACTTCCCGTAAAAAGCTGCTCCCCCTGCTGCCGCGCCCCGATCAAAATTACCCGGCAAGCCTTGCGCGGCACATCGTCAAAAAAACCCAGTTCCTGCGCGTTCCACAAAGCCTGCATCCGATCCAGCAAGGCCTTGAGCTGTGCGGGCAAATGGTAAAAATACACGGGCGCAACAAGGCAAAGGGAGGAAGCTGCCAAAAGCGCATCAAGCAGGCGCGGAACATCATCGTTGGCCCCCAAAGGGCAGCCAAAGGCAAAACCCGGTTCCAGCTCCTGGGGGAACCTCCCCGAAGCAAACTTCCGCAACAAGCCTCCCGGCTCTTTTCCCGGCTCAACCGCAGCAAGGCCCCGAGCCAGCTTGCCGCACCTGTCGCAAGCAATACAGCCGGACAGGCCGTATTCACGCAAGCGCATAAGCCGCGCATCACCGCCACTTGCCGCAACGCCCTGCAAAAACAGACCGGCAGCGCTGTCGCAATTACCGCCCGCACGGGGACTGCAAGAAAGTATCAGATGGGTATTCGACAAGGTATCGGCCCCTCAAGACCGCTGTTTTTCCCGCTTGGCGGCCTTGCTCTTCTTTTTTTGGGGGAGCAGGATGAAAGAGCGCAGCCCCCCTCAAAAAGACTCGCGCCGTGCCAAACAAAAAACCGCCCCTGCGCCATTTTGCAAGGGACACACACGGCGCTTTTTTAAGAAAAATCGCCTACGTGGGGGTTGTTGCGCCGCTCATCCCCAATAGTTGAAAGCAAGCCGTGCCCCGGATACACCTTTGTTTCTTCCGGCAGGGTGAACAGCTTTTCCCGGATACTGCGTACCAGGGTGTTGTGATCGCCCCTCGGAAAATCGCTGCGCCCGACAGAGCGGTAAAAAAGGGCATCCCCTGAAAACAGCGCCCCGGCTGAAGGAAAATAAAAGGACAGCCCGCCGGGAGTGTGACCGGGAGTTGTAAAAATTGTGCATCTTTCACCAAGCAGACTCATTTCGCCTTCCGTAACCGGCACAAACTCGTAGGGGTCCACAAGGGGCAAGCCCCAGATACCGCCCCGGCCATGCTCTGTATCCAGCATGAAACGGTCTTCGTCAGAAGCCAGAATAACCGCCCCGGTGGCCCTGGCCAGTTCCGCCGCGCCAAAGGTATGGTCAAAGTGCAGGTGGGTCAGCAAGATATGGGTCAGGACAAGGTTTTTCTGCTTCAAAAAGGCCAGTACTTTTTCCGGACTACCGCCCGGATCAACGGCCACAGCCTCTTTGCCGTTATCCACGACAAAGCAGTTGGTTTCCAGCGGCCCGATTGCAAAATCCGTAATATGCAGCATAGGTAACTCCTCAAAAAATCTGTGCCTGACAGCTTGCAGGCCCTTTTGCCGTCTGCCCTGCGTCCACAGCCAACTATCCCTATGCCAGAATTGACGTCCAGGCAAGGCTGCGGCAGGGCCAAAGAACAGGCAAACCTACCCTATTGTCCGTTTGAACATTTTCTCAAGGTCCGCCGGGGCGAAGCTGAGCACACTGGGCCTGCCATGCGGGCAAAAGGCGCAGGACGGCGTGTTCATCCACTGTCGAAGCAGGCCCGCTGCCTCGTCCGCAGTCAGCTTTTGTCCGGCCTTTATCGCGCTTTTGCAGGCCATACTGTTCAAGATGCTGCCCAATCCGTCTATTTTTTCCGAAACAATATCCCGCAGCAGGGCCAGGCCGTCTGAACGGCCCAAAAGGGGCGGCACACCGCTTACCGTTACCCGGTTTTCCTCAACCGTCAGTTGGAAGCCGAGTTTTTGCAAATCCGGATAGCGCTCCTCAAGCCGGGACCGCTCCGATGGGTGCAGCGGAATCTGGGTGGGCAGGGCCAGAAGTTGACTTTGCGCGCGGCCTGCGTCCTGCTCCATGGCATGGTACAGGACGCGCTCATGGGCGGCGTGCTGGTCCACAAGCAGCAGAGTGTCGTCACGCACAATAACCAGATAGGTGTCTGCCACCTGCCCCAGGCACAAAAGCGGGCCGACCCTGACCGGATAGCCGCCGGAGCAGACCGAAGCCGTACCGTCCTCATATTGCATGGAAACGGCAGGGGCATCTGGAACTGCGGGTGCGTCAGATACACCGGGACCGGCAGGACCCGGCCCTGCATATGAGCCAAAAGCGGCCTGCGCTTCGCTGGCCTTTGCCGCGCCATGCACGGGAAAAACACGGGACGAAGCGAACAGGCCCGTTGCCTTGCCATCTGCGCCCGCAGACGGCCCGTTCTTCGCGTCGCCCGTTGCGCCATGGTCCGGGCCGTTTGCATACGCGCCCCCGGTCACATCATCAACGGCGTTCCGGTATTCGGGAAAATCAACAATGCGCGGCCTGTCCAGAGTTCCCCAAAACCCCTCCGGCCTGGGCCTGCGCTCAGAAAAGCCATCGGGTGCGCCAGGAGTGCTGAGGCCCTCGCTTTCGCCCGCGCCGCTGGGGAAGCCCATGTCCCCGTCCGCATCGCCACCAGGGCGCTGCTGCTTCTGATACAGGGGCGGCAGGGGCAACAGGTTTGGCCCGTGGGCAGCCCGGGCAGCTTCCCCGAAGCCGCAGCCCGCGTCATTCGGCGCAAAGCCGAGTACAGCCCCGGCCTGACGGGAAAGAGCGCTTTGCACCGCGCCAAGCAGAGCGCTGAACATGGCCCGCTCATCGCGAAAGCGCACTTCCGTTTTGGCCGGGTGCACGTTGACATCTATTTCCTGCGGGTCAATTTCGATAAACAGTACAGCCTGCGGGTATTCCCTGGAAGTCAGGCGACCCTTGTAGGCCTCGCGAAACGCTTGCAGCAGCAAGCGGTTAGTAACAGGACGGTGATTGACATAGAAAAATATTCTGTCGCCTCTCGCCTGAACGGACTGGGGCAGCGAAATCAGCCCGCTGACCCGCACCCCTTTGCGCTCTTCGTCAAGAGCGACCAGATTATCCACCACCTGCGGCGGCCAGAGCGCGGCAAGGCGCTGCCCAAGCCCCACCCCTGCTTCCAGCCGAAAGATTTCCCGTTCCTTGCCGCCGCCCACGGCCACAAGGCGAAAACCCACATCCTGTCTGGCCAGGGCAAGGCGCAGCAAGCTTTCCTGACAACGCTTCAATTCAGTGGACGGGGTTTTCAAAAATTTCAGCCGGGCAGGAACATTGGCAAAAAGATCACGCACTTCCACCAAAGTACCCTGATGCAAAGAAGAAATCCCCCTGTCCGCAACTTCGCCATGTCTAACCCGGATAAACGCGGCCTGCCTGTCATATGTCGCGTCCGACGCGCCCCCCGCCGCACTGGCGGTCATATCCGTTGCCCCCTTGGTTTTCACGCCTGCCGCCGCATCCGCTTCTTCTGCGCCGGCCTTGCCGCGCAGCGGGGCAAAGGCGCTTTCCACACGCAAGTCAGCCACTGAGCCAATGCTTGGCAAGGCTTCCCCGCGAAAGCCGTAAGACGCGACATGGATGAGGTCGGAAAAACTGGCTACCTTGCTTGTGGCATGCCGCGTGACCGCAAGCTCCAAGTCTTGCGGGGCAATGCCCGTGCCGTTGTCACGCACGGCAAGCAATGTCTGGCCGCCGTCTTCCAGAGTAACGCACACATCCGAAGCCCCGGCATCCAGACTGTTTTCAACCAGTTCCTTCAATACGCTGGCCGGTCGCTCAACCACCTCTCCGGCGGCGATTTGATTGCGTAAGGCTTCTGGAAGCAGGCGAATCGGTTTATGTTGCACAAAAATTCCCGTGTTCATGGCTGAAAGTGTTTCCGGACGTATAAGGCCGTATGGCAGTATGGGGCTTTTCCCTTGCATTCTGCGAGGAAGGGCATATTATTGACATAAGTAAGCGCAACAGACAATACAGGTGGCCGCCATGACAGCCAACGAAAAGCAAATGAATTTCACTATGTTTCCTGATATTACCCAACGCAATCTTTTGGAAGCGCTCCGCTCGGGCGACAAAGGCAAACTCCCCGCCTATGACCCCGAACTCTTGTACGTCGAATGTCAGGCCTGCGGCAAGCCGGTTATCTGGGAGCCGGGCAAAACCACGGCGCTGCTTAGGGCTGCCGGGGTTGACGTGAGCAAGCTGGATGAGCGCTGCATGATTATTTCCGAAGGATGCCCTTCATGCCAGCCCTCTCTTCTTAACGGTTTTACCCTTGCGGTCGTGCGTCTTGCCGGACTTACTCCGGAGGAGGCAGCGTACATGATGCGCCCCGGCGGCACCGCTTAGGAAACG
>JAJDIC010000107.1 GCA_030266525.1 Desulfovibrio sp. OttesenSCG-928-G15
TCTCCTTGAGCAAGGTAATCAGACCGGAACTGGACGGCCCAACATCCACGATAGACAGCCACGGCAGCCGGGACAAACCGGCCTGCGTCACAAAGCTGAAATTCATTGCGTTCAGAAAAACGGACTTACCGCCGCCCATCGGGGCAACGCCAATATCAATCCAGGAGGCCTGTTCCGAAGAAGAAACCGTTGACGCCCTGTTTCCCTTGGAAATCACGCTGACAGAAGATCAGGTGGCGCAGGCTCACGAATCCATCAAGACTCTGGCGAATCCCCGGCCTCTGCCGGTGGTTACTGATTCGCAAAAGTCCACGCCAGCAGGCCAGACCTATGCCGCGGCAAAGAAAATTCATGAAGGCCGTTTGGCCACTGTCACGGAAACTCTGAACAACCACGTTGTGTTCCACGCGCCCACGCTGCCGCAAGATGTGACAACCTGGGCGCAAAACCAGTGGTCGGAAGCAGGCGGCAACGGCACCCCTCCCGGCATTGTGGACGGGAAACTATCAGAAGCCGGGCTTTACAAGCTGTTGTCGCAAATGCGCGTAGGCAATCCCAACTGGTTCATGCAAATCGCCACGGCCACAGATGCCGGATTGCTGCGTGAAATGGTGGTGATGCAGGCATTTCAATTTGAGATTGCCCGGAAAAATACCGAGTTGCTCGACCGTCTGTCCGTGATTGCTTCGCTGGACTTCCTCACGCGCATGGAAAGCTCCACCGGCAAGGAAATGACCGACTTGTACACGCGCATGATTGGCGCACAGCAATAACCCAAAGGGGAAAGCATCATGGCAACGGAAATTCCCGCCAATTCGGAAGTTTTGCTCAAAAGTGACGCCAGCAAACAATTTTTGGACACCTTGCTCGGCCAGGGGTGGGATGCCTGGGGGAGCGGGCTTGGCGGCTCTCAGGCTGCGGAATTGATGTTGCAGCTTTTCAGTGCCTTCAATCTGGTGGCGCTGGCTGTCATATCTGCACTGTTCTTGTGGGTTATGGCCGTAGCTGTTGCCGGAACCGCGCATGAAGGAACGCCATTCGGCAAAAAGTTCAGTTCCCTGTGGATGCCTTTGCGCTTTGTCGGCGCGATGGGCGCACTGGCTCCCATCTTCAAGGGATTGAGCTTGTTTCAAGTGGCAATTCTGGCCTGCATCGGCTTTTCCATCAACCTGGGCAATTTTGTTTGGGATTTGGGAACGGATTACTTTGTCGAACACGGCGGGCAGATCACTGTCCAGGCTCCTGATCAGAATGTGACGCATTATTCGGCCATCGCAAACGGCACATTGGAATCCCTTACCCTGCAATATTATCTGAATGAACGGCGAGGGCTGAATATCCAGCCGGGCGGGGATTGGAAATACAGCGGCAACTGGTTCGGTTCAGGTGGAGAGTACAAGTTTCTCTTCAACGGCAACGCTGGAACTATCGTTGTCGAGTGCGTGGATGAAGGCGATTCCCTTTGCCGGGGCAAAGTGAACGCTGTGGGAACGGCTGTTTCTTCACTTTCTTCCGTGGCCAGCAAGCTGGCGACCCCTGAAACTGCCGCTTCCGACATTGACTCTCTGGCCCTGTATAACGCGGCCAATCAGGTCAACGCCACGATTCTATCCGGGCTGCAAAGCTACTCGCAGCAAGGGCAATTACAGAGTAAACTCAAGAATTTTGCGGATATTTCCAAGCAATATGGCTGGTTCATAGCCGGTTCATCCTATTGGTCGATTTCGTGGATTAACCAAGAGGTCCGCGAAGCCATGTATTCGGGAATTTCATACGTTCCCAAGGAATACACCATGTCCGAGATGTTGGGCATGACCTATGGAATGCAAGATTATGAGGCCGTCAAGGAACGGGTGGCGAACTACATCAAGACGGCCTACGCAACGAGGCGCGGAATTTCTGATGCCACGGCAGACCCAGCCGTAACCAGCGAAACCGGAGGGTTTGAGGAACTCGGCAACTGGATACGGGCGACCATGAACAAGTTGATCGCTGGAAACGTCCTGCCCGTAGCTGTGGAAAAACTTTCTTCACAAGACCCGATTATGGCGGTTTCCAATGTCGGGGACTACATGATCGGCACAGCCTGGGGGCTGGCCGGTGCCTTGGGCGCTCTGGATGTGACGCGCTCTCTCGGAAACGCTGTTCCCGTTGTTGGTGAGGCGATTCCAAACTTGGACAAGTACATCAGCTTCGCGCTGTTCAGCGTCTTTTTGCCTCTGCTCCTGTATGGCCTTGCGCTGGCATACTATCTCCCTGCAATTCCCTTCATACGCTGGATTTCCGCTCTGGCCGGGTGGGTCATTCTGATTGTTGAATCCCTTGTGGCTGCTCCCTTGTGGCTCTGCGCTCATGCACTTCCCGAAGGTGACGGCGTAGCGGGTCAGCATGGGAAGCGCGGCTATCTGCTGCTGCTTGGCATAGTTATTCGCCCCCCCTTGATGGTTGCGGGCTTTTTCGCAGCTATCATTCTGATGAATGTTCTTGGCAGGCTCATAGGGGCCAGTTTTGAAATGTTCATCGCCGGAACCGGCCAAAGCAAAATGATTGGCATTACCGGCACCATTTCCATGCTCGTCATTCTCGGCGCCGTGGTCATCATGATGGCCAACAAGTTCTTCTCGCTCATTCACTACCTTCCCGAACACGTCACTGCCTGGATAGGCCAGCAATTCCATTCCCTTGGTGAGAAGGAAGACCAGGCCGGGGCAAAGAACGTGTTTGTTGGTTCCACCAATGCGGTCAGTTCCGGGGCGCAGGGGGCAAAAGAACTGCGTTCAGGATTACCGCCGCATAAAGGCAATGAACCAAAGGCCAATCCTCAAGCTGAAGCTCAAGATGTGGAGTGGAGATATGTTGCGAACCAGCCTCTGGGAACAGGACGGCCAATGTTGCCAGAAAGTACGTTCAGAAGTTAGCGGAGGGATTTTCGTATGTTCAAACGCATAAAAAACACCATCGTTTCGCGTGTTTCGCCTACCAGACAACACCTTTCTTTATTGAGAGCAGACTTGCGTTCCCGATTGGGGCGTTTTCGGAGTCACCGTTCTGTGTCGGACCAACAGGTACTGACGGATGATTTCAATCAGGTTCTTTGTGCCTGGGGGATTGATGATCCTGCGGAAATTCCCGCTGTGGTGCATGTTCTGCGGTTGCGCTTTCTGGTGTTCGTCGTGCCTGTGATTGTCTGCATTGTTGCCACGCTTCTGCTGCAAAGCTTTGTCTCAAACCTTGCGCTGGTTTTGGTCGCGCTGCCTTGTCTGGTCGTCATTGTCACAACGGCCTGGCGGATTTCCATTCTGGAGAATCGGCGGTTTCTGCCGCTGTTTCGCTGGCTGTTGTTGTGTGGCGGTGTGTTTCGCCCATAGCGGGCGGGGGTGTGTCTGGTTGTTCCTTGTACTTCCACTCAAAGGAGTTTTGTCGTGTTCAGAAAAATTGTTTTGTTGCTCTGCTGCTGTCTGTCTCTCGCTGCCTGCAAGAAAAGGACGAGAGTTCCGGATATGTCGAGTCCCGCTGATTTTGTAGCAACCACACTTGGTGAGGCCGCTGAACAGGCGCACGGCGAGCTTGCTATGCTTGCCAAATTACGCGGCCAGGGGATGCAACCATTGTTGCCCCCCTCTGAGCCTTCCTTGGAAAAGCTGGTTTCGGTGTCTTGGACAGGCCCGGCAGCGGGCGCATTGAAAGAAATCTGCCTGCAACTCGGCTATCGCTACGAGGATATGGGCTCTCGCTCTGCACAACCTCTCAATATTGTCGTGCATGGGTTGAACCGGCCCGCTTACGTTCTGTTGGAAGATATTGCTTGGCAGATACAGCCGCAGGCTGTTCTGCGAGTTGATCCCATCAGCCGGGTTATCACTCTGGCCAGAACTGTAAAGGTGGGAGGCTGATCATGGCGGCAAAGAAGCTTTTACTCATGGGATTGCTGGCAGTTGTTCTTGTCGGCTGCGCCGGGAAAAAGAATACCGGAGAGCCGGTTCCCCCGGTGCCGGTTCCTCCGCAAACCGTTCAGGTGCCTGAAAAAGAGCAAGCGGGTAATCAGGCCAATGCCAGCAATCCAAAGGAAGAAGCGGGAAAAATGGCCCCATACGATGCATCGTATGAGGAAGAGGAAACGGCACAGTATCTGGCTGTGAAAATTCCCGCCGATCACGCGGCAGGGCCTCATAAGGGGGAGCCTGACGAACTAGCGGAACTTTTGGAGATGAGAGGGTCAAGCTCCAAAGAAAATACCGCCGTCATGCTCATGAGGCCTGCCGCCATTCGAGAATCAGCGCAGCTCGTTTCATTCCAAACGGCTCTTGCCTGGCGATACAAGCAGCTCGTTGCTGCCACGGAAAGTCACGGTCCGATCATGGATACAGCCTTTGATTTTTCCCCGCTGGTCATGACGCAGGGCGAAGCCCTGATTATGCCGCCATTGCTCACGCGGGCTGGTGCGTCCATGCGTATTGAAAAACCGGAAACGGCCACGGCTGCGGAAACTACATATGAACTGCTGGAACCGGCGCGGTATGTCACGACCGTGCCCAACTGGCGCGAGTTCCTGATGACAGACGGGTTTCCGGAGCCGGAAAAGCCCAATCCCGCTGTTTTACCTAAAAACAATGACGAACGCGCCATTTGGCGGGCAGCGGTACGCGAAGCCTGGGCGCAAGGGCTGGCCGAAGCGGATCAGCTCTATGCGGACAACGTGGCCCGCATGGTCCGGAACTATCGTGGTGTCATGCTGTACCACCTTCTGACCGCCCAACACCTTCTGAGCAAGGTAAAAACAGCGTCTGCCGATTTGGGGATGCATACCTCCGACAACAAGCTCAACATTGGTCAGAAAGTCTACCGGATTACTTCTCCTTCCGTGTTCACGGCCAAGGAAGCACAACTGCGTTACTCCCTGCCGTCAAAGGCGAGCAAGTCCAAAAAGAACAGGCGGAAGTAGGGTATGGCAGACGTAGGCAAATACCCGAACGAACCGCGTATCCGATGGGATTACTCGGACATTAACAATTTGCTGCTGTGGGCTACCCATTGCGGCATGTCGGACTTGTGCCTGCGTTCCGGTGCCCTGGCATGGATGCGCCTGAACGGGGTGTGGCGTCCAATTACTGAGCGGCCAATTACAGCCGACGAATTGCTGGCGGCTCTGGAACATTTTACCAGAAACAATTCTGTCGCGGCACTGATTAAATCCGGTCAGTCAGACTACGATTTTGCCCACCAGATAGAAGAAACTCGCGGCGTTCGCCGCCGTTATCGCGGAAACGCCACGCCGGTTGCAGACGGATACGCAACCGGCGTCAAGATTGTCTTTCGTTCCATTCCGTCTGAGCCGCCCTCATTGGACGGCTTGTACGTCGAGCAGGGGATTCTTGATTACGCCACGCCCGACAACGGCTTGGTATTGATTACAGGCGTCATGGGAAGCGGCAAGTCAACACTGCTGGCAGCACTTTTGCGGGACATCATCGAAAAAGGTGGCCGGCATGTTTCCACTTACGAATCGCCCATTGAATTTGACTTTGACGCGATTCCCAATCCGGGCGGGCCAGTTTCGCAAAGTACCATTCCGGAGCATTTGCAATCGTTTCTGACCGCCACACGCAACTCCACGCGAACAGCTCCGGACGTGGTGCTTATCGGGGAAAGCCGTGATCCTGAAACACTTCGGGGCATGATTGAGAGCGCGGAAATCGGCGTTGCTGCCTATTCCACGGTCCACACGCGCTCTGTACCGGAAACGCTTACCCGTATCATCAACGTCTTCCCCTTTGAAGAACAGCGGCAGGTGACGGCAACGCTGCTGTCCAGCCTGCGTCTGATTATCTCGCAACGCCTTCTTCCGCTGCCGGACAAGAGCGGGCGCGTTGCGCTGCGCGAATATCTGGCGTTTACGCCTGAAATTCGGGAAACGCTGCTCGACACGCCTCCGGAACGACTGATCCAGAAAACCGAAGAGCTTTTGCCCCTGCACGGGCAGCGGATTCAGGATGCGGCGGAAGGCGCATTCGCGGACGGGAAAATCA
>JAJDIC010000108.1 GCA_030266525.1 Desulfovibrio sp. OttesenSCG-928-G15
CAGTCAGGGCAGGAATGGGCAGGAGTCTGGGTAGAACCGTTGCCGCTCCCCAAAATCGGAGCCAGCAGTTCCGGCAGAATCCTGATTTGCTCTGTCATGAAATTTGCCAGGGTTTCTTTGCTTTGGGCTATGGCTTCCAACCGGCTCTCCCATGAGGCGGTCGTTATCGGGTCTTTCAAAGAGGTCGGCGTCATGTCGATAATGTCCTGGCCGAGTTTTGTGGACACGATGGCTTTTTTGTCGGCAATCAGGAACTGCCGCTGTTTCAGGGTTTCAAGAATCCCGGCGCGAGTTGCCTCTGTGCCTATGCCTTCATTTTCCTTCAGCACGGACTTTGCCGCCGCATCGGCCACAAAGCGGTGGACGTTGGCCATAGCCTCAATCAAGGTGCCTTCTGTGAATCTGGAAGGCGGTGAAGTCTTTTTCTTGAGCGTCCGCACGTCCCGGCAGTGAACTTTTTCCCCTTGTTTGACCAAAGGCAGAGCCTGTTCCTGCTCGCCGTCCTGCGCGTCAGAATCGTCGCTGTTACCGGAAACGGCAGTCCATCCGGCTTCAAGGATTTGCCGCCCTTTGGCTTCCCACAGCGTATTGCCCCCTTGGGCATTCGGAATGGTTAGCGTGATCTTTTGCGCCTCATAGCGCATGGGTGGGTAGAATTGCAGGCAATACGCAGAGGCAATCAGGGAGAACAAGGAGCGTTCCGCGTTGGTCAGGTTCCCCGGCATTTCGCCCGTGGGAATAATGGCATGGTGGGCCGTGACCTTTTTGGTGTTCCAAGCAGAGCTTTTCAGCTTCGCATCCGCTTTGAGCGCAAGGGTATCCAGATTGGGAATACCGGAAAGGTTTGCGAGTATCGTCTTGGCGGCATCAAACTGTTCTTCCGGAAGGTAGCGGCAGTCTGTGCGGGGATAGGTGGTCAATTTCTTATCGTACAAGGCTTGCGCGGTATCGAGAACCTGTTTGGCGGTCAGGTTGAGTTTCGCAGAAGCTTCCTTTTGCAAAGACGAAAGGCAGTGCGGCAGCGGCGCAGCTTTGCTTTTGTTCTCTCGCACGGAATGGGTGACTGTGCCATCCGCGCCTTTTGCCGCTTCGGCCAAAGCATTGGCAACGACGCCATCGGTAAGGCGTCCGCTTGTGTCCAGTCCGGCTTGCGTTTCAGCGGGAACGAACATGGCCGAGAACTCCCCGCCGGTCAGAGGCGTGAGATAGGCCCGCAGCACATAATAATCAGAAGAAACAAAAGACGTGATTTCTCTGTCACGGGCTACAACCAGAGCCAACGTGGGCGTCTGCACCCGGCCAAGGGACAAAACTTCTCCGCCCCGGCCAGTTTCCCGCCCCATGATGGTCATGGCCCTTGTGGCGTTCATGCCAATAAGCCAATCGGCCTGCATTCTGGCACGGGCAGAATCACGCAGCGGCGCGTACTTGGCGTTGTCCGTCATGCCGTCCAGGGCTTTCTTCACGGAGCAATCATCCAGAGAGGCCAGCCAGATTCGCTCCACCGGTCCTTTGTAGCCAAAATGCTCCAGCACTTCGTCAATGAGCAGTTGTCCTTCCCTGTCCGGATCGCCCGCGTTGACAACCGACTTGGCTTCACGCAGAAGCTTGCCGATGACCTTGAGTTGCGCTGCCGCGCTGCGTTTGGTCTTGTACTTCCATGCTGCCGGGATAATCGGAAGATGCTCACGCTTCCATGAGGCAAATTCCGGGGAATAATCTTCGGGATACGCTGGCTCAAGCATGTGCCCGAAGCACCATGTCACGGTGTCGTTCCCGCATTTGATGAACCCGCCGCCGCTACTGCCTTTTCCCAGACCGGCGGCAATGGCTTTGCCCAGGTTCGGCTTTTCCGCAATAAACAGTCTCATGGCTTACATCCTCATCCGCGACGGCGCGGCCTGTTGTTCTGGGGGAACCGGTGTTGCTTCCTCGCGGGATTGCATGTCCAGCTCCATGTGGAGAGCCTGCGAGAGCGTATCGCAAAGCGAAGCCAGCTCACGCGCCGCATTGGGGTCTTGCTGGAGGGCCATGTTCAGGAAATCGGGGTTTTGGAGTATCAAGCGGGCTTTGGCCACGGAATCGTCCGTTTCCTTAAAAGCGGCGGCAGATTCCGCGAATGTGAGAGGCACAGGGCGCGGTTCGGAAGTTTGGGAACCTTCCTGCGGGAGACTGTGAAAATCCGCTCCGGTGGCGGCGTCCCGCTCTTTTTGCATGGCAACCAGTTCCGGCCAGGCTTCACTTTTGGGAAACCAGCGGGCGGTAGGTTGCTCACCAGCCTCAAACTGGCGCATGGTGGTCAGCACCCTGGCCGCTTCGTTTGCTGCCTGAAAAACCGCCTTTACATCCCCACCGGAAAACTTCTGGTTCCAGTGGTCGATGTATGCTGCCGAATTGCTTTCGGGCATGGGCAAATTGAGTCTGGCCCCGGCCAGCATGGAAAACATTTCTGCCCGCATTTCTTCATAAGCGTAGCCTTTGAGCGTTGGCAGTTGTCTGTCCTTCCGGTTTTCCCGCGATTCATGACCAGTGGCATGGTAAAATTCATGCAGTTTGGTGGCGTAATACTCATCGGTGCCGGTGAAACGATCCGGAAACGGCATTTTCACCATATCCTCGGCGGGTTTGTAGTAGGCATCACCACTATGATGCTCAACAGGAATTGCCGAACTGGCGATAAAGCGTTCCACAAACTCGTTGCGCTCAATGGCTGTCATGGTGTGGGCAGGCTGTTCTTTTGGCGGGAAGCCTTCCACTTGCGCGGCATTGAATACCGTGAACGGATAAAAGAGTATTTTGCGCTGAATGTCGGGAACTTCCTGCCCCTGCTCCTTCATTTCCGCAAACTGCTTGAGTTCTTCCGGGGTGTGGAATTTCCATTTCCCGTCTTCATCAACGGAGAAGGTAATTTCTTCCGGACGCAGGAGTTTGACGCCGTGTTCCCCTTTTTTTATTTTCATTTTCAGGTCGGGCTTATCCTCCTGAAATTTTTGAAGCTGCTTGAACGTCATCCAGCGGTCATCTTCATGCCCCTGAACAATACTGGTCAGCATCAGGCGAACCATATTTGCACCGCCATACTCTCTGCCGGTCATGGGGCAAAAAGGCATTCCCATCGGCGCATCGGAAGTCCAGGGCTTTTTCCATTCACCGGCCTTTTCCGCGAGTGAAAGCATGGTTTCGGCAACGCCGTTGACAAATTCCTCCTGAACTTCACGGCTTATCTGGAAGCGATTCTTTTTTTCCGGTGTCTGGCTCATACATCCTCCCCGCATACATCAATAATGGCGGTATCCGGCTCTTCCTGCGGATTGATGAAGCCCGCCGCTATCGCTTCTTCGCGCTCCAAGATGAAAGCCCCGGCATCTCGCTGACGCTCAATGGCTTCCGGGGTGAACGTGACATGCTCTTTTCCGGCCCCACGCACAGGGGCATCAAAAAGCCCATAGCTATTGCGTTCCGTAGTCATAAAACCTCCTGTATGGATTATGGGAAACGGCTCTTACCAGCGGCACCGCTTGCGCCACTGCATTTCGTTGTTTCTCGTTTCCCGGCGTCGACCCAGATAGGCAACGCGCAGAGCGCGAAAGCAGGCAAGCGGCGACATGCCGGTGCGCTGCACCAGATACAAAATCAACATCCCCGAGACAGCGATTCCCGCCGTCCACCAAGCCCAATGAAAAAGCCACAGTGCCAATGGGAAAATGGCACGGGCATCCAGTATGAAAATCTTTGGGGCAATACCGGTGTCCCTCCAGAGAACTTCACCAGCCATGAAAACCTCCTTTTATTGATTGCGCAGGGGCAGACTCACGCCGCCAGCCTGCGTCTTATTCGCTCCTGTTCCCAATAGTCGGGCCACAAAATGGATTTGAATAACGCCTTGTGATTCACCCAGCGGCAATAGAGGCGTTGCTTTACGGTCGGTTCCGTGTTGCAGGAGAAATCCCGGTATGCCTGCGCGAATGGCGCAAGCCCCAAGCCACGCAAGAACATGGTTCGCTCGTAGGCTTCGTCCACATCAGTCACAAGGACGTAACAAAAGTATTCTTTGGGTTTGGCCCCCGCAGCGCGGAGAAGGCGCACGGCTTTTTCCACAACCGGCATTTGACTCTTCTGGTCACAGGCCAAACGAAGCGGTTTGAACCAGCCCAGAGCTGCCAGACGGCGGGCTACCTGCCCGTCGATTCGTCTGGCGTCAAGCCCTTGGTTGAAGTCAACGCGCAGGCCGAGCCGGATCATTTTTTCAATTTGGGTGATACCGTGGTCGTGAGCCAGCGCGTTATTGTCCAGCAGAACAACATGCCGGTGACGACAAAATTCCTCGACATCAGCATGGGCGCGAATTTGCCCTTCTTTTTGGGGAACGATGCACCAAGCGCAGCTATTGACACAGCCCCGTGTGGTGAACCCCAAGCTGTATCCCGGTTCAGGGCGTTTTCTCCTGCTGTTCCGGCGTTCGTGTACATGCTGATAAATGGAGTAATCAGGGCAGATATGCTCAACGGCATCCGGCAAGGTATGAAAAAGCCCATAGCCGGTTCCAGACTTGACGGCCCAGGGCAGCAGGCTGGAATCTTCCGGCGTCCACGAAAAGACCTTGCTGGAGAATACCCGATCATACCGAAGGGCTTCATCCGGCGCGTACCAAACAACCTCATGCCCTTGATGCTTGTGCCACGCGGCAATTTTCATCAAAGCCAGATTCGGGAAATTGGTATCGTCAGAATCATGCAGGGCAATAAGCATCTTGCCCTCCGCTTGTCTCGACCTCGCTTGCTTCCTCCGCATCTTCGGCGGCAAATCTGGCTTCCAACGCAGCTACGGACGGAGCGTGGTTAAAGCGCCGTCCCTTGTCGATTTCAGGAAGCCAGGAATCCATTTCCAGCATCCGCTGCCATAGGTCAGGAAAAAACCAACGAAGTTTCCGTAGTTCCTCCAAGGATTGCAGGGGGCAACAAAAGCAACTCACGCGCCGAAACCGGCGATACAAACCGCTCCAAGTAAAACCGAGCTTTTTGCAGTATCTGAGAGCATCGGCCTCGGTAATGCCCCATTCCACCAAGGGATACCGCTGCACATGATAGGTGCTGTCTTTTTTGGTTGGTCCATCCAGCCGTCCAAGTTCATCAGCAGCGAAACCAACACACTGTTGCAGCGGAAGCGCGAACCCCTGTCTATGCGTCAGTGCCCGCAAATGCGCCCGTAAAGCCTCTTGTTTTCGCCCCGTACACCAGCGAATGCCGGGCGAAGGCCAATAACGACCAATTCGGTGAACATGGCGTGTCCCACGCTTGACCACCGGGTACTCCGAGAACATCCAATCAAAAGGCGTTTTTTCAGTAACAACACCAACGGGAAGCCTGGGCCGCAAACGTGTAATTTTCCGTCCAATGAGCTGTTCCACTTTCTCCAAGTGTTCGTGCATCTGCGGAAATTCCCACCCGCCATCAAAAAACACGATGTCGGCAATGGGTTCCCCACGCTCCAGAAGCATAAAGAGCATGGCCGTGCTGTCCTTGCCGCCAGAAAACGAAACCACATTCGCAAGCTGGCCCATTACAGTGCCTCCAAAGGAGCGCCCATCATGGGGTCAATTTCCAGATAAAAGCTGTCGCTATCATCTCCCACTTCCGTTTTCGGCTGCGGCAAGCGCATGTGCAGGCGGGCCATTCCTGTTTTTGGGTCAGGCAACGGCAACGCCCGCAGGAGCAGATTGAAAGAGTCGTCCTTGTTTTGGAATGCCGCGCCCA
>JAJDIC010000109.1 GCA_030266525.1 Desulfovibrio sp. OttesenSCG-928-G15
CCGCCGCAGACGGCGATATAGCAAACTCCCTCAGTACGGACGTGCTGCAGGGCGGTAAGGGTGAGACCTTCTACCTGCGCAATGTAAGCGGCGATGGCGAGCTTAGCGCAGCCGACTTTGCGGCCATTATTGGCGTGGGCGACAATACGCTTGCCCTGTCAACGGACAATACTGAGGACATCGCCCTCAACCTGACCGAACTGACCGGACAGGACGGGTCTGATGCGCCGCCTATCAAGGGCATTTCGGCTATTGATCTGTCCAACGTGGGGGATAACCACCTTACGCTGGATGCCAGTGTTACCACCATTTTTGACGGCACCCTGCAAATCTTCGGAGATTCCTCGGACAGCATCTCGCTGGAAGGTGACGGGTGGCGCTCTACAGGGGACATAAACCAGAATGGCAACTATGTGTACACCCTGAGTGACGAGGAAAACGCCCCGGCCATAGAGGTTGCCGCTTCTCTGACCCGCCTTGTGCAAGGCGAAAACGGCGATACCCTGAATGTTCTGACCGCTCAGGATGTGGTGCTGGCCAGTGAGGGCGATAACGTGGTCAACCTGGTAAACGGCCTGTATGGCTCCCTTGACGGGGGCGGCGGCCATGACGTGCTGCACATCAGTACGAATATAAACCTCAAAGGCGTGAGCACCATAGTAAACTTTGACGTGCTGGAACTTGAGGAGGGCGTTACTGTCGAACTGGACGCCGACGCTGTGCGCACTATCGCCGGAACCGCCAAAGAAGGACTCAAAGAACTCGCAGTGGACGCGCTGGTAAATGAAGCCATGACGCTTGATAACTGGCTGGCATTGAACCTTTCCGACCGAGACGAGTGGAACAGGGTGGGGGACGTGCAGGGGGACGTGCAGATTGGCGAAAACAACAGCCAGTCCATAACAATGACCCACGGAGAAGGCGCAGACGCAGTGCAACTGATGATACTGCTGCATTCAGGCACATAAGCCCCATATCGGGCCAATATGGAAACAGGCTGCTTCCCCTCGCGCTTGGAGGGGAAGCAGCCTGTTATCGTTTTGCGTCAAAATATGGACGGGTCGCTCGTAGCGCAGCTATGCAATTATATTGATTATCTCCCCACCATTTGTACCGCCGAAATTCAGAATGACACCGCTGTTCATGCCATCGCTTGCGCCTTGCGTCAGATAAAGCTTCCCTCCTCCGTCCAGGGCGTTGCCTGGGTTGACGACGTTGACCACCAAACCGGAACCGGTCAGGTCGATGGTCAGGGAACTGCCGGGGGCTTGCAGGTCCTTGTCAATCGTGACTGTCGTGGTGGGGGAGTAAGTAAGGGCACCTCCGCCCCCCAGATCGAGCACATCCTGACCGCCGCCGAATTCGATGATAGATTGGCCGTCTTGGTAGCCTGCAAGGCTCTTGATGGTCAGCGTATCCTTTCCGTCGCTCAGATGTACCGCGCCAGACTGGAAGTTGTTGATGGTGACCGAAGAGTACGAGTAGCAGCCGCTGAGTGTCCCTGTAGTATGTGTACCGTAATGCGCCCAGATTTCTCCGGTACCTTTCAGGGTACCAATCTTTATTGTGTTGGTGTCCAGGGAGATAGCGCCGTTCGTGATGTCCAGTTCTTCCGCCGAACCGTAAATGCTTCCCCCGCTCATGCTGCCTACTTCAATTGTATTGCCGCCGTATACTCCGGAGTAGACGTTGTCGCCGTGCTTTATGACTGTCGTATCGCCGTAAACAGTGCCGCCCTTCATGGTGGTGATCCTGATTACGTCGTTAAACAGCCCGCTGCCGCTCATAACAATGTTGGAAGCGCTGTCGATATGCGCGACATCGCCATACACCCTGCCGCCTTCCATGGTGCCTATCTCAATGGTATCGTTAAAGGCGTTGTTCTGGTTGCCGGTGATCGTGCCTTCCAGAAACACGCCGTCGCCGTATATTGTGACATCTGTGGAGCGCATGGTCCCGACTTTTATCAGGTCGTTGCCAAGCCTGCTTGCATTGGTCAGGTCGGCCCCATACAGGTTGCAGCCGTCACCGTAGATAACCGACTGGCCTGAGATGATCGCCTGGGATGCGTCAATGGTGTCGTTGCCAAGTTGCGAATCGGGAGAAATTCCCCAGTCATCGCCGTAAATATACAGGTCGTTCCCTGCTGTTTTGATGGTAATCTTGTCGTTGCCGTACCGGAAGCCGGACAGGGCCATTATCTCCCCGGGGGCACCCATGGCAGTATCGCCGTGAACCCATCCGCCGTCCGCACGATTGATTGTAATCACATCGTTGCCGAATACGGAGTTGGAGCTCCCGGTTCCAAGTAGCGCGAAATCGCCGACGATGCTGCCGCCGTCCAGAGTGGTCACGTTTATGGTGTCGTGCCCGCCTATGGTCCAGCGTATGCCGAGCGTTTGCGCATCACCGTAAACATCACCGCCAAGGGTGCCTACGGTAATCTTGTCGGAAAAGGCATTGTTGTGGGCGCTGCCGCTCAGGTTTATCTGGGCGCTGTCGGTAATTTCTTTAAAATCGCCATATATGGCAGGCCTGTGGTCTTCACCGGGTGCAATGTAGTCCGTCACGGTGTTTACCGTAATCACATCGGAAAACGCGCCTTTTGACGGTGCGGAAGCCGCTGTAATGGCACCGGACAGGTTGGTTGCATCCCCGTAAATAGTGCCGGTCAGCTCCGTGACCGTGATGGTGTCATTGCCGCCGCTTTGCGCCGTTACCTGCACGTCACCAAAGTTGTCCGCATCGCCGAAAATTTGAGAGTAATAGTCGGCACTGCCTGTGGTAATGCTGTCATTGCCGGGAGCGCCCCGCTGTTCGATGTAAAAGGCATCTCCATACACAGTGTCGGATTTCATGCTGCCGGTTATGGCGATAGTATCGTTGCCGTAGACTACTCCCGTTGCGCCAGCCCTACTGACATCGCCGAATATGACCGAGTTTTTCATGTTGCCGTGTACGCTGATTTTGTCGTGACCAAGCTTGCCATAGGCATACAGCCGCAGGAGGTCCCCGTAGATGGCGCTGGAGTCCATGTTGCCGGCGACGCTGATGGTATCGTTACCCAATTTGCCGCCCGCACCATAGAGTTCCCCGGCGTCGCCGAAAATTCTTGCGCTATTCGTCATGTTGCCGCCGACGCTGATGAGATCGTTACCAAAGGTCAGGTTGTTCCCCTTTGCGGTTCCGGCGTCGCCGTAAATAGTACCGTAAGCCATGTTGCCCGTTATTTTGATGGTGTCCTTGCCCATGGTCAAACCGTCGGCATCGGGGCTTGAAATGTCACCACAAATACTGCCCGCTGCCGTCATGCTGCCTACGGTGATCAGATCGGCAAAGGCCTTGGGGCCGAGTCCGGAGAAGTCTGTTCCGGGTAAGGCCTGCAAAAAATCACCGATAATCAGGCCGATGCCGTTCATCGTACCGACGCTGATGGTGTCGTTAAAGGCGTTGGCGACATTGCCCGAAACAGTTCCCCTCACGGAGTCGCTGTCGCCGGTAATAAGGCCGCCGCCAAGTGTTTCAACATATATGCTGTCCCGCCCGTGGGCCTCGTCGCCAGTTGCTGCGTCCGTTCCAACCTTGACGCCATCAAAGACAGATGCATCACCCGATACCCAACCGCGCAGCGTGCCGTGCACCTTGATGACATCGTTGCCGGGCATGGCGTTATTACTCATGCTATCGGCGTCACCATACACAGCGCCATAGTGTTCGTTGGCGGAAGAAGTGCCGACCTCTATATAATCCGCATCGCCCGTTGCCCCGCGCAGGGTTTTGACATCGCCGTAAATCACAGTGAGGTTGAGGTCGGCCTGTTTGTAAATTTCATCAAAGCTGCCGTAGCCGCCGCTGATCGTATCTTGCCCCGCACCGCTCCAGATCGTGTCGTTGCCTTTGCCCCCGGTGATACGGTCGTTGCCGCCATAGGCATAGATGCGGTCCATGCCGCTGGTGCCGGTAAGCACGTCGTTGCCCGGTGTGCCGTAAATGTAGTTGTAGGGGCTTGATTCTTGCGGAATATGTGAATAATTAATAAAATGCTCGTCCATGGAAAAGCCGAGCAGGGCAAGGGCGTCTATCATCAGGTCGCTGTCTTCGGCGGCGATGAAGCCGAGTTCGTCCGTAATGTTTATGGCCCCGATGGAAGCGAGAAATTCCGCATCGGCTATCACGAACACGCCGTGCGAGGTCGCGCTGATGTGCGCGTCGTTGTCCGTCGCCTTGCCGACCACGTCCTCAATAAATTTTTGCAGTTTTTCCGGGGTCAGGTGCTCCATGTTGAGCGTGGCTTCGCCCTTGCTCGTGATCACAACGCCGGAATCCGGCACCTTGATCAGCAGGGTGCTGCCGTCCGGCGAGGAAACAACGACCACATGGCCCTTGCCCATCTCGGTAACGGAAAAAACAACCTGGGAAGAAGTGACGTGCGTCCATATGGTTGTGCCGCGAATACCCGCTGTGCCAAGAGGGGTTTTAATGGCAAAACCGTCCGGGTTCATTTGCACCACTTTGCCGGTGGCTGTTCTTGCCAGCCCCTGCAGTACTTCCACGGCAAAGGTGGGCGGCGGGGTGCCGCCGGGATCAAATGCGAAATCTTCCAGCTTGGCGTGGGTGTCCGGGTGCAGGTCCAGTTCCGTGTCGTCCCGAAAGCGCACGGAAACCTTGCCGTCCTTCCCCGTATGCACGGTGTCGGTGACAAAAAGCTCCATGCCTTTGGTGACGGTCAGTTTCTTCCCGTTTCTGTCAACGGTCACCTGGCCGGTAACACTGGTACAAGTGGCGGCGGCTTGCATATGGGCGTTCCCCCTGAAAAGCTGGCTTAAGGCTGGCGGCGTGCGTGCCGTAAAGCGCAATACGGGCCTGTCGACCAAACCTGCATATATTGACTATTGTCCAATAAACCGCTCTTGTCAATGATTTGCCGCTAAAAGCATGGCTTCCCTGTATGAAATCGGGACAATGCGGACCGGCATGGGGCGTTTTGCTTTATGGCTGTTTTTCGGGACCGTTGCTTGACTTTGCCTGGTAATTGCCTTACCTGTACATCATGGTGGATGAAAACCCGCCAGGAGGTTGTATGCAGTATACCAACGAACATGAGTACAGAACCACCCACAGGAAGGCGCTTCGCCGCCCTGTGACCGTGGCTAAGGCGGCCAACCCCGCCCCTGCCCTTGCTGCGTTCGCGGCTTGTGGCACCCTGATCATTTTTGCCGGCCTCATTCTACGCGCATTGCTATAACGGCAGCGCGGCAGGACGTTTTTTCTTTTTGTATATATAACGGCCCTTGCGCGCCACCCCTTCGGGGGTGGCGTTTTTTTTGTGCAAACACAGGCCAAGCATTCAGGAGCGGATATGTCCGGAACCAGCAAAGCACACAGCATCAACAAGGAACCCGGCGTTGACAAGCCGGACGGCAAGGTGATCATTTTTGACACAACCCTGCGCGACGGAGAGCAGTCTCCCGGCGCAACCATGAGCCTTACGGAAAAAATCCGCATGGCCAGACAGCTTGATATGCTTGGCGTGGATATTATCGAAGCGGGCTTTGCCGCTTCCAGCCAGGGCGATATGGAGGCTATCCGGGCCATTGCCGGGGAAGTGGAAAACGCGCGCATCTGCTCGCTTGCCCGCACCGTGGAAAAAGATATCGACAGCGCGGCAAAAGCGCTGCTTGGCGCGAAAAAATCGCGTATCCACGTCTTTGTGGCAACCAGCGCGCTG
>JAJDIC010000011.1 GCA_030266525.1 Desulfovibrio sp. OttesenSCG-928-G15
TTGGAAGTTGGCGGCTTGGTATACTACGCCTAGGCCGCCGCATCTCTCGTCGGCGAAGCTTTGAATCCATGCTACTGTGGGGCAGGCGCGGCGTATGTATTTGATTGCGTAGCTTATGGCCTTGCTTTCGGAATTTCGGGGGGCATCGTCTGACAGCCACATGCGGTTTAGCTCAAGATATTGCCCCTGTACTGTGTCAGCTACTACTTTACCAGCTCTTGCCGGGCATAGGGCGTAGCCGAATTGCATTACCCCCTCAAAAGCGCCCTCACGGAAAATACCCAAGTGAATGTAACTGTTATTGACTACCCGGTGTGAGTAGTGGTGTTTGATGATAGCGGCGCGGGCATCTCGACAGGGGATTTGCGCCACATAAAACGCGGCGCTGCCAAAACCTTGGGGGCCTGTGTCACCTATTATATATGATGGGCTGTCTGTCTCCGGGGGAAGGTAGGGGCATAGTGCGGGGGGATGGTAGGGCTTGCCTTTTTTGGGGGTCATAGAGCGTCCATACTGTGAGGCTCTTGGCCTTCTGTATGTTGACGCTCCGGGCGTTCAGGGGTTGTTAGTTTCGGCGTTTTGGTTGTTTGATAATCCTTACTTGCTGCCCCTCAAAAAGAAGCGTTGCGCCGCAACGGGGGCATACTGTTTCAAGGGCCAAGGCTTGGCCCTTTGCCAGCAATCTGCCGCAACGTCTGCCGTATGTCAGTATGCAGGGGCAGCGTAGCTCTGTGGTCATTATGTCACCTATTGATGATAGCCCTGTCCGCTGTTAATATGCCTGTGTCCATGCGGCCGCATTGGACAGGCAGCGGAACGAACCGGCAAGCGCTAACTTGTCGGGGGCCGTGGGCGGAGAGTCAACCCCGCTCGGTGGGGCGTTACAGCGCCCCGCCTGCCTCAAAATAACCCTCATCACTTGTCAAAGACCAGAGCCGGGCGGCCAATACCGCCCGGCTTTTTATTTTCTTGTTTCTGGCGGCTGTTGCCGCCCTAGCCGTTCAGAGAGAAAGCTTTGGCGGCAGTGGTCAGGGTCCCAAAAGAACAGCGTGTCAATCAATTTATGGGGCCATGTGCGGGTGCCGTTACGGTGCCAGCGCCAAGCGCGGCTGGATATGGTTTCATCCGGCCAGCCCGCGCACAGGGCGTTCACAAACTGGTCAAAGGCTATCAATACGGACTTCCAGCGCGGCATGGTGCAGGGCATTACGCGCCTCCTTTGGCGGCGTCATCCGGCCAGGACAGCGGCGGCAGTTCGGCCAGTACGTCATCAATCGTCGGCATGGCCCGTGCGCCGGAAATCACGGCGTCCAGTATTTCGTAGCCCGTGGCCCAGGTGGCGTCGCGGGCTTCGACCATATACTGGCCTTCTGCGGCGAAGCGCGGGTTTGTGCTGGTCGCATATGTGGCGCAGGCCAGGGCGCTGTCGTAGTTGCGCCCTTGCGCAAAGGTGTCCAACCGCGCCTGTATGGCTGCCGTGAAAGCGGCCTGCTGCCCGGCTATGCGTTCTGCGTCCGTAAGCAGGGAGTCCGGCACGGCAAAGCTGTAGAAAACAATTTGTGATCTCAGAAAACCGGCGTCCGCCAAAACAAGATTGTCGGCGTCACTGGTGTCCATATACAGCGGCGTAAGGCTTTTTCCGGCTGGTGCCGCGTCCACAAAGGCGGCGTCCGCCGTGCTGTATATGCCGTCCTGAGTCATCCAGTAGTAATTGTCTTGCATGATACCCTCCTAGACGTATCGTCCGCCGGTTTCTGCCGCGGCGTAGCCCGCATCGGTGCCGGGGAAATAATAGGCACCGCCCCCAACCACAGCGATAACCCCGTTACTTTCAACCAGATAGCGCCTGCCTGTGCAAGACCCTGTGATGATAGGTCGTATGCCCGAGTTGCGGTTGAAATTGGCGTTCGCCACATAGCAGCAGGTATTAAAGCGCCCGCCAATAGCCATGTCAGAGTGCTGTGACAACATGCCGTATGAAGAAGACACCAGGGGCATCATCGAAGACCCCGACGCCAGACCGTTGGCGACAATGGATACGGTGTAAATGTTTATGGTGCCGCCTGCGGACCATATAACGTGCAGGTTGGCCCCTGCCGCTGTTTCGGTTGCGGTAAAGGCCACATCCTTAAGCGCAATCAAGCTGCCCTGTGAGGCGTATATCCCGCCTATGGCTGACGTTGTAGCGCCCCGCGTAACCTGCATCGCCATATTTTCCAGCGACCAGCTTCCTGATGATGTTATCCCGTTAATCAGGAAATTATTGACAGACTTTATCACCGTCCCGGTTCCGGCCCCTACCAGACGGACAGTGCCGCCCGAAGAGTTGTACTTGGGCAGACTTACCGGGGCGTATTCCCCCGCCGCAATGCTGACGGTAGCGGTATAAATACCCAGGTTGTACTTGCTGGATATACGATTGACAGCGCCTTGCACCGTCTTGAACGGATAATCGGGATTATCCCGGCTGGCGGCCAGGGCATCGTCCCCATCCGGGGAAACAAAGAAGGTACGATGACCCGCAAGCCAGTGCGGCACGTCTATGGCGTCCTGGATTACTTCGATCAGATGGGCGTCCCAGGCGGACGGGTCCAGGTCGAGAGATGTTTCCGCCTCTTCGCTTCCGGGCGATACCACAAGCCCCGAACCCGGCTTGAGGGGCAGGCGCAAGACAACATCACTGTTAAGGTCGCCAGTGCCAGCCAGAGGGGCAACGGCTATAATGCGCCGCCCTACAAACCTGGCGATAATAAGGGCCTTGATAGCTTGCACAAGCTGTGCGTTATCTGCCTTGTCCGGGCTGATACCGGCAGCCGTCAAGACGGCTTGCAGTTCGTCTTGTACGGCGTTAAGCCAATCGGCTGTAACTTCTGTGGCCGGGATGGGAATAACCGGGTCACCTTCGGTAAAGCGCCCCTGTTCTGTGGCTCCGGGGCCGTCTATTAAATGCATACTGCCTCCTTGGCGTTATTCGTAGGCAAAGTGGATAAGCCCGTGTGCCGGGCAAAATTTACGGATCATACATTCAAAGCGCGTGTCGCCCCACTGGCGCAATGGCTCCCCAGCACAGGAACGGCCCGCGCGGAAGGTCTTTATGGGCTTGCCCGCGCTGCGGATGGTAAACACGTAGCGCCAGTTGCCGTTGGTTAATGGGTCACCGGCACAAGAGTGGCCCGCGCGAAAGGGGCGGTAGTTTTGTACCGTCACTTCGTAGCCGTACACAGCGCCAAGCCAGACAAAAAACGCTGCGTTGAGCCCTGCGCGTTCGAGCAGGGCTACAGCCAATTGGGTTACGCGTTCGTCAAAAGACAAGGTGCCGGTGTGGCATTCGTCCGGCAGGGCGTACACATCTTCATAGCGGCCAAGCCAATACAGGGACTTAAAAGGGTACAAACCATCCAAAACCCTGTTTGCGCGGGTGTGGGCGCGGTCCAGCGCAAGGCCGTCTGCCGTAAGGGCGCGGGCTATGCGTTCCCCGTTAGGGTCATAGGACACAGGGGGTAACAGATTGCGCAACAGTTCGCCGTGCGGGCTGTGCGGCAACGGTTTACCCGCGCCCATTACATTGCACCCAAGGTGACCGCGCCAAGGCGCGGCCATGTAATGTCGTGCGCGGGGATATTGCCTGCAGGCGTTATAATATCCACATCCAACACGCCGGGCACGTCCAGTATGGCTACAATCAGCTTGGCTACGATTACGCCGTCACCCGGCAGCAAGGCGGCGAAATAGACGGCAAGGGCAGCTTCAACGCGCGGCTGCAACATGGGCAGGGTTACGCCGGACAAGGGGTCTACCTTGACGTTAACCGTAATATTGGTTAGCTTAACCGCAGGGGCGAGTATTAGGCAGTCTGGCTTTGGCTCCGGCAGTTGCGTGTCTACATGGGCCGCAACCTTGGCTACCAAGGCGGCCGGGGGCACGGCATCGCCACTTACACACACAACATCTACAGTGCCAAGGCCGCGCCGTATGGGCAGGCATTTGGCCCAGGTTATGCCGGGCACAGCCAAACACCAACGTTCATACGCCGCCTTATTGGCCGCGCCGGGCGGGTTGCGCATATAGAACAGCAGCCGGGCAAGCAATGCGCCATGCGTTTCCTTATCCGTGCCGCCGCTGGCGTACAGCAAGGCGTCTGTATCCACGCCGCCCGGTGCCGTGCGCAAGGTAACGGCAACGCCGGTCAAGTCCGGCAATGCGCCTGCGTTTTGCGCCTCGCAGGCCAATACAATAACGCCGCCCTCGGGGCTGCCGCCTACCCAAGCTTCCGTGGTCACAAACACGACCTCTTCGGGGGCGGGTACGGCCTCCGTAGCTTCCGGCACATAGACAAGCGCCGTGCCTGCGGCAAAGGCGGGCACAGTATCATCAAGGGCGATAATCTGCACGTTGCCGCTGGCCTTTGTGGCGGGCTTAAGGGCCATGCCGCGCAAGGCGGCGTGTTGTTCCAGCTTGTCCGGGTCTGCCGTATCGGGCAAGATTTGGCGTTCCAGGTATTCCTGGTGGCGGTACAGGCCGTCCACGGCGCTGCTTGTGGCGCTTGCACGTACAAAATTGTCACTGTCCGGGGTAATATCGGCAGCATCATCAAGGTTGCGCACGTCTTGCAGGTAATCTGTGCGTATACCCTCGAAATCCGGGATATCGTAAGCCATTAGATAACCTTGTAGGGGTAGCTATAGGTGCGGGTTTTGCCGGTCAGGTCCACAATATCTATCAGCAGCAACATACGGCCTGCGCCGGTATCGTCCGGGGCAAGTTCCTGAACATCCACTGTCACCTTTTCCGCACGGCCGTCCCGCACAAGTGGGGCCAAAGCCTCATCGGCGTAGGCTTTGGCAAGCACACGCACGTTAGGCAGGTCTTTGCTGCGGGCAAGCAGGTGCAAACGGCTGCCAATGGACGGGTCAGCCCAATAACTGCCAAGCGGGGTAAACAGGCGCATATAGACAGCGTTAGACAAGTCGCCTGTACGTTGTCCGGTATAATCGCCAGTGTAGGGGTCAAGGGCTGTGTCGCTCATGGCCCCACTATAAGTGGGGCCATTGGTCAAAGAAGGGGGAAGGGCTTCGGTAGGTTTTGGGCAGGGTTATTGTACGGGTATGTCGGTTGTGCTGCCGCCCGACTCCACGCCGCTATGGATATGGGCTTTGCCGCTAACGCCGCTGGATATGCAATCTGGCGCGGTGTGGTTGCCCGTACTTGTCAGGTAGCCTTGCTGCACAATGTTGGCGTTCATCCGGGCGGTGGCCGTGCTGCCGCCCTCGCCCCCGAAATCAAGGTCCGGTGCGCCATAACTGGCGTGGGCGCTGGCTGATTCCTTGATATTGGTAGCCTTGACGCCAAAATCCTTGCACTTGATGTTGCAGCCGTTTTTGACGTTAATGTTTAATTCGTCCGCTTCCACGTCTATGATGCGGCCGTTTTTCAGATGGATAAACGCCCCGTCCGCGTTATATACGCGGGTTTCTCCTTGAGCCACAACGATACGGGTGTTTGCATCCTCGGTGCCGATAATCACGCTGTGGGTTGTTTTGCCGCCCAAAGGGATAATGATACATTCCGTGCCTTTTGGCGGGGCGCTGGTAAAGCCGAAGTGTTGACACAGTTCAACATTCGGGGTGCTCTCACCGTCCAGCGCGTCTACTTGCACCTGTTGTACGCCGGGCTTGGGGTTGATAGTGCCAAGCACGGCCCGGTATGCTGTGCGGGCCGCGCCTGCGGCTTTGTTGGCCTGTTTGCCCATGGTGCGCAATAATTTATTAGACATTGCCCCTCACAATTACCTGTAACGGTCCTGACGATTTTTTGCCTTTCTTGCCTTTTTTGCCCTTACGCTTGCGGCTCTTGCGTTTTTTACCCGCGCCCTTGGCAGCCTTGGCTTTTTGGGTGGCAACGTCCGGTAGCCAGATTCCGTCCTCTTTCAGCTCCAGGCGGGTTCTTTGACCGTCTATGCCGCCGATAAATGTGCGGCGCATCAAAAAGTATATGCCGTCCAGCCCGGCTACAGGGCAGTTTACATAGACGCGCTGGCCCGGCTCCCACAGCGGGCCTTGCCCGGCTTCGTCAAAGGCCCGGTGGCCACGTACCTCTGCCGTTATGGTCAGGGCTGACAAGCGACTGTCGGCCAACAGTTTACGCGCTTTTTTCTGTGCGTAGTCGGCGCTTTCTGCGTCACCATCCACCACAATCAAGGGGCGGTAAATACCTGCCTCCTTTAGCACGTCATCTTCTACCCGCGCCTTGATGTTGGCTACTGCCCGTTGCTTGGCTGTGCCGTGGGCCTGGGCAAGTACCGTTACTTCGCTGTAATACTCCTCTATCCCTGGGTCGATATCCAAGGATATGACGTTTGTCTTGTCGCTGGACCGGTCAAGTATCAGCTCTCCTACCGGGTCAGATGTATAGTCAGGCCCGCCAACAATCAGGGTACCGTCCGGGGCAAACCATGCGTGGCAGCCGTTAAGCTCACAGGCCGTTTGCAAGGCTTCCCACGCTGTCATGCCCGGCTCTATACTTACTTTTTGGCGCAGGCCCTTTGTGCGTATATCCACGTTGGCAATGCCAAGGGGCTTGACGATAGTCTCTATCAGCGTGGCAAAATCTATGGTTTGCGCGCTAAATATGGGGGCGCTGCAATCTACCAACACGCCGGTAAGGTCACGCCCGTTAAGTTCCAGATCATGGTTGCCCTTTGCTATACGGTGGCGGGCGCGGTCCAGACGGCCGGTAAGTATTGTCTCGCCCCCGGCGCTTACGGTTACTTGCTGCCAAAGGGACAGGTCGGCGGGGCTATCGGCCACAGGTACGCCAAGACTTACCCGCCACGCATCGGCGGGCGTTAAAAAGTCTGAATCAATTTCATAGTGCGTCCAGATATTATGTTCGTTACCGCCTATGCGCACAACGATATCGTCCAGCGGTGGCTTATTTTGCATAGGTCTTTACCTCTCGGCCGCGCGGCAAAAAATTGGGGTTGCGGATATCCGGGTTAAGGCGCAACAACTCGTCGGCCCGGCTGTAATCGCCATACAGCCGGTGCGCCAACAGGTGATGGTTAAGGGGCACGGCAAGGGTATGGGTAACAAGGGGCGGGCGGGCATTGATAACGGCCCGGCCAAGCTCTTGCACGGCGTAAGCTGCGGCGCGCAACTCCCGGATAACCGGATAGGCGTAACGCGGCGGCAAGGCTACGCGCACAGTATCAATAGTATCTTGCAAGCGCTCCCGGATATTGCCCACAATGGCCTCAACCTCTGCCGGGCTTAAGGTGGGGTCTTTGGCCTCGTCCTCTAAAATCTCACAGGCTACCTCGGTGATATTTTTGGTCTGGACAAGGTTTATTGCGGCGTTGGCGATAGTTGTAGCCTGCCCGGCGGCTGTTTTGGTGTCGGCGTTTTGGGCAAGCGCAGTGCCGCTTGCGCCGGGGGCAGTGGTTACGCCGCCTGTTGCGGCAGAGCCGGTTACAGGGGCCGTGCTGTATATCTTGCCGGTATCTGCCGTGGCCCTGGCTGTGCCGTTGCCGGTAGCGTTACTGCTGGTATCGGCGTACAGGGGGCCGGGCTGGCTGCCGCTGGTGCGGCCCTTGTACTGGTCAGACAGGCGTTGCCAGTTTGTATGGCGGGTATCTTGCTCTGACAGGTCGATATCTGCCGCGTCCCGCGCCTTGTTTGCCGCACTTTCCATCTGTGGCAGTAACGCGGAGGGGAAATTAAGGAATGACAAGGCTATGGAGGGCAGGCTTACAATGTTGGCGATAAAGTTTGATGCGCCGGTAAAAATAGCGGCAACGGTGGCAAGCAAACCTGCGCCGGGTACGGCAGCAATAAACTGGCTTACCCAGGCGGTGATGCCGCCGCTCATAAAATCTCGCGCGGCCTCTAACGCCGCCTGTATGGTGGCAAGTGCGCCGGAGGCTTTGCCCGCTGCTGTGCTGGCCCCGGCAAAGAAGGGGTTGGCGAGGCCGGACTCGACAAAGGTCAGGTCTACGTTACAGCGCTGTGGGCCTTCGGCTTCGTGGTGGATGCTAAAACTATCCACCATTACTTTACGCGGGCCGAATACCGGGTGAACAAGCTCGGCCTCGCCGCCTTGTTCCAAGGCCTCGACAAAAGTTTTTAGTCGCGCGCCAAAGCCCGGCCCCCAAAAAAAGGCTTTCAGCTTATGGGTGCGGGCCTTGCGGCCCATATCGTCAATCTCGCCGCCCTCTCTAAAGGGGTACTCGTGCACGGCAAGGGCGCGCGCGGAATCGTCGTCTGTCAACTCGCAATAAAATTGTACGCCCCGGTAGGAGGCCTCAAGCCAATCATTTAACGGTAAAAAACTCATGGCCTCATCCCCCGGAAAGAGTCTGTGTATACGCGTTCGCCAATGATTGCGGCTACTTGTCTGCCGTCTATCTGCACGACAATATGATTTTTAAGGTCGATATTGTTTTCCACCGGCGTGGGGTTAACGGGCGTTGGCTCTACGGTAACTTCTGGCGGTGGGGGCGTGGCGGCCGGACCGGGCAGGGGCACAAGGCCCTGCTCCATCTGGCGGCGGCTTAAGTTGGGGCCAAGGTCGGGCGCGCCGTTAGCTATAGCGTCAAGGGCTTCCTCTGCGGCTTTTGCGCCTACTGTCATACCCAAAATTGAACCTATCAGCCCGCCAAGGGCAGCGCCAAGCGGGCCGAAGGTTGCCCCGGCTGTTGCGCCTGCCTTGCCGCCTATTGCGGCCCCGCCCCAAGAGGCTGCGTCTATGCCCAGGGACTTAAGAGCGTCACTGCCGCTGCCGTCTGAGGCGTTGGCAGCGCCCGCAAGCAAGGTGCCAGCGGTTACCACAATAGCGGCCTTGCCTTTGCCTGTTGTGTTTTGGGGTGCGGGTGTGGCCTTACCCGGTATTATTGTGCTGGCGGGGGTTGAGGCCGCGACTTGCAACCCTGCAAGGCTGGGCTTGCCCGTTACAAGCGCCGGGTGGGTAGGCGTACCATATTGCGCCGCAAAATGCGCGCCGGGGCGGCGGCCTGTATGCACCGCGTTAAGTTCGGCAAACACTTTGCCGCGCGGGGTATTTTTTGCGTCAGGGCGGCCCGGTCGTATATCATACGCCGGGCGGGAGGCGGGCAAAGCCACGCTTGGCGTAGCCTTGCCACCAGGGGTGCTTGAGGCTGTGGGCTTGGCCTTGCCGCGCATGGCCCGGTCACGGGCTGGCCCGGCCTTGCCACCAAACAGCATCCTGCCCCCTGCCACTGCGCCTATGCCTGCGGCTGTAAGTACAACAGCGGCGGTCAATTCGGGTAACGCAGTTGCTAACCCGGTAACGCCGTCAAGCACGGTGCCCAACACGGGGGAAAGTTTTTCAAACTGTTGTTGCAGTGCGTTAAGCACAGCGTTTTGGGCTTGTTCTGCCTTGTTTTTCAGGGACTCGCGGTTTAAAGCAAGGTCTTTATCCACACTGCCGTCTGAGTTTTGCAGGGCCTTTGCGCCGCGCTTGTAGCCTTCCCAATCGCCGCCGTAAGTGGCGCGGGCTGCGTCCAAAGCTTCGCCGGACAGGCCCATTTTTGTAAGCACGGCAGTTAACCGGGCTTCCATGGCCTTTAGCAGATTGTCTTTTTGTGCGCCTTCTGCCCCTTGGAGTTGCTTGGACAGTTTTTGATATTCCTTGTCTTTGTCCAACTGGCTGTGGACAATGTTACCAAAGGCCTCAATGCTGCCTTGCCCGTGCTCTGCGGCTGCTGTTGTAATACTTTTGTCCCGGTCTACCCGGTAATTTTTCTTTAAACTGTTCCGTACGCCGTTGGACAAGATAGCCGTGTTCAAAGCCTTTGCCCCGGTGGCTGCGCCGGAAGCATCGCCCGTGCCCTGGCTGCCGCGCATGATGGCAGACAGCATATCCCCTACGGAGCGCATGTCTGTGGCGTTATCCTTGGACAACACGCTGGACAGGGCGGTCAGGGTATCGCCGTAGGTCATGCCGCCTTGTGCTGCTGCCGCGTGGGCCATGTCCAACACGCGGTTAATCTGGTCCGGGGCAAAGCCTTTTTGACTTATGCCCGCTGCAAATTTGGCGACAAGGGCACTGTCCGTGCCGGTAGCGGTGGCTGCGCCGGTTACGGCGGGCAACACTTGTGCCATTTTGTCCGCGCTTACCCCGCCATAGGCCAAGACATGCGCGGCGCTTGTCGCACTATCACGGGTGCCGCGCCCGTTTGACGCGGCGTCCGTAATCATTTTGTCCACTTCACCCATGCCCGCCTTGCGGCCTTCCAAGTCGCGCTTGTGGTACAGGCGATTAGCGATATTGGCCCGGTTGGCTTCGTAGGCTATGGGGTTACCAATAGTCATTAACGCGGCAGTGCCGCCCATTGCCACACCCCCGGCAAGGCCCACGCCTTTACCTATGGTGCCCATGGCGCTTTTAAGGCGGCTTACTTCCCTTCCTGCGCGGCGGCCTTCTTCTGTCACCCCGCGCAGTCCGCGCCGGGCGCGGGCCATGTCTTCGCGCCCGGCTTCCTTGGCTGCCTTTGCTGTGCCCTGCAAGGCTGTGCCTGCATCTTTGGCTGCGCGGGCTGTTGCCTTGCCCGCCTGTTCCCCGGCGCGGCCTGCGTCTTTTGCGGCACGGGCAGAGGCTACGTGCGCGGCAGTTGTGGCCTTGCCCAGGTTGGTAGCGGTGTTGGCCTGGGCCTGCATCACCTTTTGGGCGTGTGCCCCGGCCTTGCCAAAAGACTGCCCGGCCTGTGCCCCGGCCTTGCCTGCGCTGGCGCTGGCCTTTTCGACTTCCTTGCTTTTGGCTGCAACGCTGTCTAAGGCGGCCCCGGCCTGTGCGGATAACTTGTCATCCGCTTCCAGGGTTGCTTTGATTTTCATTTCAGCCATTTTTTTTCCTTCGCACGCAAGTATATTGTATTCTGTCGGGGCTTTCTTTGACGGGGGCGGGCTTCGGGCTTGGGGCTGGCCCGGCCAAGCTTTGGGCGGGCAAGGCATCCAAGCACAGGGCCATGGCTTGCACGGGGTTCATTTTGTCAATTTCTGCCCCGGCAAAGCCCGCCCTTTGCAGGGCTAGCCGAAGAGTTCGCAATCCTCGGGATCTGAGTAGCATTTCAACTCGCGCTGCTTTTTTTCCAGGGTGTTTTCTGCCTCCTTGAGGGTGCTGTAATCAGCGGCTGGCAAGCTTGCCAGCAGTTCGGCGGTGATTTTTTCGGGTGGAATATTGCCCAAAGAGGTGATGGTACGCGCCCATGTATGGCGGTCTACGCGCGCCTGTGTGGGGTTGCTTTCGGGCATCAGTACGGCCAGTTCTTCAATGGCGCATTCCACATCTTCCAACGTAGGCATACGCATTTCGCCTACGCGGTACAATTTGCCTTCGTACTCAAGGCCATACGTAAGTTTAAAGGGTACTTTCAGCATGATTATTCCTCGATTTTGTTGAGGGCGATGATTTCCACGTCAATACGGGCCTCATTGTCGATTTCGTACTTGTCGGATACCTTGGTACTGTAGCAGTCAAGGTAACTGATACGCTTGCCGCCCTCGGCAACGGGGGCAACGGTAACCTTGCCGCCTTCCATGTTGTCCCAATCAAAGGCAGAATCATCTTTGGGGATAGCGGCGGTTATAGACAGGTTCCAGGCCTTTATGTCCCGGTAAAAACCCAAAGACCGACCTGTGCTGTTCATGGTTTTTACAGGCTTGCGTCCGGGGTCGTGCTCCACGCTCAAACTGACAATCTCAAATTCGCGGCCGTTGTGCTCAAACGTTACCGCGCCAATGTACTCTTTCAGGGCCATAGCTTTTCCTTCTTGCTTTTGGGTTACGCACATAGCGTGTGCTGGCAGTTCCCACGATAGTGGGAACGGGAGGGCAAAGAAGGAGGAAGGGCTTCGGTATGGACGGGGCGGGGCACGATGGTATAGTTATGCATCTGGACATGCATTTATCAGGCGAGGTTACTATGTCCCAGTATGCTTTTTACGTTGCTTATGACGGCCCGGCGCTGGAAAGCAGCCAAATGGACGTGCGCGAACTTGCGCCCGCGCTGATTGCCTTGGCTGACGCCTTTGATGAGGCGAACAAAATACTGAACGGGGACAGGGCAGAAATACACCTTGATGTGAAGGGGTCTTTTAAGTCCGGCTGTTTTGGCATTGACCTTGTAGGTGTTCAGGGAGTTACAAACTCTATCCTCAATTTTTTTGGCAACATACACTTACAAGATGCATCCGCCGTTGCCGGGCTGCTTGGCTTTTCGGCTGGCAGTGCAGCTACAAGCCTGATTGCCGCCATACGCTGGATGCGCGGGCGAAAGATAACCAAGGTGGATGTTGAGGGGAAAAACGCGACAATTTACATTGGCGACAAGTATTTTCGTACAGAAAAAGCGGTTATTGACATGCTGCACAATACGCGCATACGCAAAGCTTTTGAGGCAGCCATTGCCGCGCCACTGCGTAAGAGCGGTATGCAAAGTTTTGCCGTTGCAGCCGGAGAAAAAGAGCCTTTTTGTATAGTAGAAAAAGAAGATGCGGAATATTTCCTAACGCCTCCCATAAACGAAGAGCTACTAGACGAAAAAGAGTACGAAACAAGCGTACAGGTAGTGGGCGTGACCTTTAAAGACAATAATAAATGGCGGTTTTCGGACGGGACTTCTCATTTTTACGCGGATATGCTGGACGAAATTTTCCTCAGCAAAATCAGCAAGCATGAAATTGCCTTTGCGAAAGATGATATCCTCACAGTGGTGATGCGAGAGCGGCAAAGCCTAGCGGACGATGAGATAAAAACGGAGCGCACTGTACTGAAAGTGCTGGCCCACAGGACGGCGGCTTTACAACTGGGGTTACCGATAAGCCCACAAGGTACTGAATAACGCGCCCCAAGTGTCAAATATCCTGCACACACATATTGCAAACGCGCTGAAAATATCGTAAGGTATTTCCAGCGCGCTAGTTTTACGCTAACGGCCCGGTGGGGAGTTACGACCTCCCACACCAGACCTAACCACTTACAGTGAGGACACACTGAAATGGCTGAAAAGACCATACCCTTTCCTATTGCCCAAGGCAAGTCCTTTTCCCTCGAAAACCCCGTAGCTGTAGAGTATATGCCGGACGGCAACACGCCCGCTGTTACTTCGTTGCAGCTTGCCGAACATTTCGGCATCCACCATCGTAATGTACTGCGGGATATCCGCTCTGTTTTGCGCAAAATTCCGCAAGAATGGGGACTGCTCAATTTTGAACAGTCCGAATATCTCAACGCGCAGAACAAAGAGCAGCCCTACTACCTCCTAACCCGTGACGGGTTCACCCTCCTCGCCATGGGCTACAACTCTACCCGCGCCATAGCGTGGAAGCTGCGCTATATCGCCGCCTTTAACGCCCTTGAAGCGGCCGTGTTGGAGCAGGCAGGCCGGGAGGGGTATCTTGCGGGTGCTGCCAAGCAGCGGGAAATGATAACGCGGGGGAAGAAGTACCGGCGCAACATGGCGCGGGCTGTGGCGTATCGGGCCAAGGGCTTAAGCTACCCGGACATTGCCAAGCTGCTTGATATACACAGCCGGGCTGTGTATCAAATGGTGCAGAATGCCCAAAAGCTGGGGCTGGCCGAATGAACATACCGCAAGAACTGGAGGAAATTAGCGGCATGTTGGCGTATCTTGACGAAAGCCTTACCGTGGCGCGGGATATTGATTATTCTGACCAAGCCATAGTTGGGGCGTCCTATGTGTTTTATATCATGCGGCAAAGGCTGGAAGAACTACGCGCTGAGCTTGTAGCGGAAGGTTAAAACCAGAAACGGCCCGGAATTTTTTCGGGCCGTTTGCTTTTGGTGGGGCTTGCTATTAGTGAAGGGTATTAACCTATTAACATGGAGTCCTATTATGTCACAAAAAGTATCGCTTGATGTTCTTTTGCCCGTGGCTGCGGAGTTGTTTAAAACCATTCCAACACATGAACGGTCTAAGCCCGAAAACAGGCAGCAACGCGAATCCCAGGCCAAGGCCCTAGCGGAAATGTTCGCAAGCTTTACTTTGGATCTTCAACAACGGTTAAGTCCCGAAAAGTGAACGAGGCAACAAAGCCCGAGGGGACAGAGACTTTATTCATGGCGGCTGCCAAAACGGCAGCCGCTTCCAGCATATCCAAATCATCCACCAAGCTGGCGATATAATCCACGGTTACCATACCCGCAGAGGTAAGTTTTCTATCTTCCAACAACACAGCCCCTCCCTACAGCAACATAATTTTGGCGGCAAAGACGTGCAGGCCTTTGACGATATCTGCCGGTATGGCGGCGTTGGCGCGGGTTACGTCCTGCCCGTCTACCTCTATTTCCAGCATTTCCTTGTGTGCCAACACGTTTTGGGCAATTTCCAGATCTTCACAGCTTATCAACACATCAAGCAGCTCCGAGCGGATTGCGGCGCGTACACGGGCGGTGTTTTTGGCGCGGGGGAAGCGCAGGGCAATGCGGGTGCGGCAGGCGGTGCGTATGTAGTCAAGGCTGCATATGGCGGTTATATCCAGCATGGATACGTCCTCTATGCCGTCCGCTGATGTGGTATAGGTAGTAATGGCCCGGACAATTTGCACCTTGTCGCCGGGGCCTACTTCCAGCGGCGTTACGCCGTTGTGCAGCAAACTTTCCTGTTCCGTGCGGGACAGGCGGTGTTGCAGGGCCGGGGCGGCTATGCCGTTAAGCGGCAAGTCATTCAGGGGGCGGGCCGGGTCTTCTTCACTGGCCTTTACTGCGCCGTAAGCGGCGGCCAGTTCGCAGGGCAGGCTTATGGTGCCGGGCAGCAGGGCAAGGCTTACCCGTTCGCCATTGATGGATTTTGCAAGGGTGATTGCCTTTGCCATGGTGCTTGTCATGCCAAGGATGCCCACGGCCCCGCGCTGTTCAAGCGCGTGACCGGCTGCGGCCAGATGGTCGCGCAGGGCCTGGGCGTTGGCTACGTCATTATAGGGGCTGATCAGGATGGTATGGCCTGCGGCAAAGATTGCGGCCAGGGCGTCTGTAATATCCGGGCTACCCTCGCCGCCTGCCATGGCGGTAAGGGCAAGCATAAGGCCGGTAACACTGTGTGTAACTGTAAGCGCTATCGCGTTGCCGTTAACGCCCTTGTTTTTGGCGGTAAAGGTAAGGGTACCGTCCGCTGCCTCTGCCGTTACCGGGCAACGCTGGGCCGCGTTGACTACTGCGGCAAGGGCCGCTGCCGCGTCTGCAAGCGTGTCGCCCCGGCTGGGCGCTGTGCTGTACAGGGCATTGCCAATGCCAAGGGTAATCAGGCCGGTGCTTTCCACTGTGCCGGTAAGGGCAAGACTGCCCGTGGCAACGGTACTTGCGTCTGCGTCATCCACAAGCACAATGGTCAGGCCAAGATAGGGGTTGGCCTTGATAGCGGCAAGTACCATCAAGTGCGCCTCTGAGCCGTGGCCTGCGTAGATTGCGGCCTCGGTATCGCTGTAGATTTGGGCGGGTACGCCTGCGGGCAGTACGCCCTTGTCGGTTTTGGCGGCAATTATGCATACCTTTTGCCCGTTGGGGGGCAAGGTTCGCACGGCCAAAGACCTGTCAAATTCAAAATATTTGCCCGGTTTGCGTATGCTTGTGGGCAGGGTATCAAAGGTGATGGGCATGGCTTATTCCTCCAACGCGGGGGTTTCGGACGGGGTTATTTCCGGGGTGGCTGCGGGTGCCGGGGCCGGGCTAGCCGCCCTGGCCTTGG
Organism: Desulfovibrio sp. OttesenSCG-928-G15; assembly: GCA_030266525.1. The sequence continues at coordinate 15,718 of JAJDIC010000011.1, forward strand.
TTTTGGCCTTGGGCTTGCTGGCCTTGGCGTTTGCCCCGCTTGCAGATTTGGCGGGCTTTGCCGTGGTAATCAGCAAGTCACCGTCCGCAATACGGCGGCGGTAATAGGCGGTATCGGGTACGGCAAGGGCCATGGCATCGGTTATGTAGTCGCGTGGCTTGTCCTGCATGGGCACGGACAGGCCGGGGGCGGCAGTAACGGTAAGTGTCTTATCCATTGTCACTATCTCCGGTAAGGGTAATCAAGTCTTGCGCGTCCGGCTCTTGCTGGTCCGGGTTGCGGGGTTGTAGCCAGTAATCAAGGCCTATACGGTCTAACCATGGTATTTCGGGCAGGGGCGGCAAGGTTGTGCCGTCTGCGTATGGCTCTCCGGGTGCCGGGGTGCCGGGTTTGGCGTCTGGCGGGGTATTGCCGGGGGCGCTTGTGCCGCCTGTGGCATCTCCGGGTGTTTCCGGGGGGATGCCGGGGGATGTGCCGGGGCTTGTACCTTCCGGCCCAAGGGGCGGGGCGTCCGGCCCGCGCATGTCGCCGTAAGCGCGTACCCTGTCCGGCTTGCGCACTTCCTGTACGTAGTGGGTGTGCCATTCCTGCCCGATAATCGACATTTTTTCATTCTGAACCAAGCCGTTTGCCAAAACGCTTATGCGGCCGGGGCACAGGTAATCCACGCCGTCAAGGCGCAAGTCGTTTTGCAACAACAGGGCCGCAACGTCTGCAAGCATCTGGTAGGTGCCTACTTCCACGCCGTTTTTGGTGGTTACACCGTGGCGGGCGGCTTCTTCGTTATGTATGCGGCGCGCGCCTGCGATAACCATAAAAGTAACGGGCACAAGCCATTTTTCGCGCGTTGTATCCAGTTCTTTCGCCTTGCCCGCGCCGCGAAAGGTTACCCAAATAGCCGGGGTACTGCGAATTACACGGGTAAGGTCTGCGTCAAAGTCGGCCCGGTAGGTGGCAACATGGCGCAAATACGCAAGCCCGGCGTTGGCTATGTGCTGCTTTATGGCTTGTTCGATAATGGCAATCATTCGTCCTCTGTGGCGCTGGCGCTTTGTGCCCATTCGCGGGTGCCGGGGCAAAACATCACACTGCCGCTGCCTGTGGCTTCCTCTTCCGGCGTGGGGGCAAGGGGCAAGTCGGCCACGCCCTGGGCGATTTCTTTCAGCCAGACAAGGGCCAGTTTATAGCGCCGGTCTATGGCTTCTGTTTCAAAGGTGCCCGCGCCGGTCAGGTAATAGCGGGCAATGTCACATACTGCGCGGGTTAGGCACTTTGGCAGGGCAAAGCCTTGTGGCGCTTCGGCCTGCCGGAATATGGGATAGCGCCCCACAAGATAGCTTGCGGCTGTCTCGCTGGCCTCGGTTAACGCCTTGGTGATTACAGCCAGGGCGGCGGCTTCGTCCGGTTCGGTGTCGGCCTGATGGGCGTAGCTGTGGGGCTGGCTCAGGGCGTCAAATTCTTCATGCCCAAAGGCGGCGCGCATATCTTCCGGGGTGGCTAAAAGCATTACTTGTCAGCCTTGGCTTTGTTGCGCTTGGGGGCCTTGGGGGCTTCCGGGGCTTCGATAGGGGCCGGGTCTGCCTGTTCCGGTGCAGGCGCTGCTTCGGCTGCGTCCACGGCCAGCCCGTTCCAATCGCCGTCCGGGGCGCATTCGTCGCCTACCATCAGGTTTGGATCAGACCGTAATACTATCCATTCGGCCGGCGTAAAATCGGACTCATCCCACGCTTTGCCTTCCGGGCTGTGATGTTTCCCGGCGCGGTAGTGGCCTTGGGGCAACAGGCTGTTGATATGTACAGGCATGGTATCTCCGTGTTGCCGCCCGGCATGGGGCATGCCGGGCGGGTGAACGTAATGGGGCGCGGCCTAGTTAAGCCAAGGGGTAACGATGGTTTTGACAAGCCCGGCGTTGGGGTTGTCCGCGCCGTTGGCCTTGCGGGATACTTCCACGGCTTCGGCGGCTGCCTTGCGCAAGTTGGTAGGCACTACAAGGTGCGTGGGCCTGATGCCAAGCGGGCGGCCGCCGTCCGCTGTCCAAGCGGCCATGGCATCATAAGCTGCGTCAAGGTTGGCTTCGGTCAGGGGCAACTTGCTGCAATAGGCCAACTGCCAGAAAGCAAAGCCTACGTTGCAGCGGACGCGAACGCCGTAACGGTACATATCCTTCATAAAGACATATTCGTCCGCCGTGTCGGTCAGGCTTTCAAACTCCGGCTTGGTACGCTCCTGATAAATTACCGCTTTCAGCGCGCGGCTATTATCCAGCAAGTACCAGGCGGGGTCTGTGCCGGTGGCAAAGTTGCTTACGGTAAGGGCTGTGCCGGTGCCGTCCACATTGGGGTAGACGGGGTGGTCCGTGTCAAAGAAAGGCTGGCCGTCATAGCAAAGCGCTGTGGTGCCCTGCTTCAACAAGCCAAAGCACAACTGGTCAGGGTGCACTTTGGCGGCCCGGCCCATTTCGGCCACAAGGGGCTTGTAGATACCCAAGCTATCGTCTTCAATGTCCGTGCGGGCTACAGCAACAGTGCTTTCAAACTTTTTGTTGGTAATGGTGTAGCCATGGGCGGCCATATCTTTCAGCACGCGGTCACCAATCCACTCTTGCATGCTAGGGAATTGCCCAAGCCAACCAAAGGTGTTGCTGGCGGTTTTGCTGGTGATGGTTGTAGCAATATCTGCGTAATTACTGGGGGTTTCGTTGTAGACGCGTTGGAATTCGCCCTTAAAGCCTGTGCGCAGGGCGGCAAGCAGTGCAGGGGTAATCATTGCCATTGGCTTACTGCTCCTTTTTTGGCTTTGGCGTAATCAGCATGGCTCATACCAAGCTGTTCAGCCGCGTATTTTTCTTCTTCGGACAGGGCCACGGCGTTTTCGTCCGCTGCCGCGCCGGGCGCTGTTTTGTCCGGGGCTTGCGTTTGCATGTTTTTCAGCGCGGCAATGGGCTGGGCCTTGGACAAGTAGGCTTCCAAGGCTTCGGGGTTGCTTTTGGCAAGACCCCGCGCCCAATCTCCCATTGCCTTTGGCAAGCGGCCGTCTGCAAGGGCGGCAAGGATTTGCGCGTCAAGCTTTTCCCTGCCTTTTGCCTCTCGGGCTTCTGCAAGTTCTGCGCGCAGGGCGGTAAATTCCTGTTGCAGCGCGGCCAGGGCGTCTACCGAACCTGTGGTTTCCGCTTTTGCAGTGGCAAGCGCGATTTCGGCGGCGTCCGCTCTGGCTGCTTTTGCGGCAAGATCGGTTATGGCCCTGGTTGCGGCCTCTGCGGTGGCGTCCGCGTCAAGGCCAAGCAGGCCAAACAATTTCTTAAGCCATTCGGGCATGTGTTCCTCCATTCCCGTTCCGGGGTTATCGTGGGTAAAAAAATGGCGGGCGGCGGCAATCGCCGCCAAGCCGTCAAGCGCGGGGGTATTGGTAAGCGCCGCGTGTAACAGGCGCGTGATGCGGCCCGTCTTGCGGCAAAAGGTAAATGTGGGGGACAGGTAGCGGTATTCTTGTTCCGCAATGAAGGTAGCGGCGCGGGCCGTCCAGTTGACGCGGCCAAACAGACCACGTCCCGGCACGTACACAAGGCTTTGCAACCAGCCGCTTGCCGGGGCGGGCTGGCCGTTGTCACGCGCGCCCAGGGTTTGGTGTTCGTAGTCAAACACCATGGACGTTTTCAGGGCGGCAATATCGGTAATCAGCGTGGCGGCAATGTCTGCATCCATGCGCCAAACCTTGGTTTCGCACTTGGGCAGATTGCCGGGGCGGCCGTCCACGGCGCTAAATTCGCCGTCCGGGAACAGTTGCACGTTGCAGCCTTCCGGCATGGGCATGGCGTCTGTCGCATCGGCGGGGGCCGGTGCGGCAAGGGCTAGCGCAAGGGAGGCAATGCCGGTATTGTCCGGCAGCGCGGGGCAAAGGACTGTGTGGTGGGGTGCTAAACGATTCATGCCGCCATACTAGGCGGCATATCGGGCGAAGGCAGGGGGAAGGGCTTCGGTAGGGGTGTTTACTATGCGCCGGGGAGGTATTTCCCTTCCAGTTCGGGGGCCAGAATGCAATGCCGGTCCATTAAATCACAGTAGGCTTCAAAGAAGGCCATATATTCCAGGTTGCGGGCGGGCCTGTCAAGATGGGACGGATTAAGGCGGGACACGGCAAGCAGTTGGGTGCAGGCATTACCAAGCGCTTCTTTCTCTTGCGGGTTGTTTTCACTCCCGCGTTTGTCAAGATAGCCGCACAGCATCGAAAGAAAGATACCCGCGCCGCTTACCGCCCGTACTGTTCCCGCGTCTTTTATATCCCCGGTGTACTGCCCTTTTGCCAACTCATACAGATCGTAAAAATATGGCGGCAATGGCATCTTGGGTGTTTTGGCGTGGGGCATATGCTTTCCTGTGGGGCATGAGAAGGCCGTTAAACACGCGTTAGAATTTGTCTAGACATATTGCCGGGGGCCTTGATTCATTCCGGGCGGTTTTAGTCGCCAAAAACGGATTCTAACGCTATCCGCAAAACATCGACTATGGCGTCTTCGTCATCTTTATGGATATTCCCGTCCGCGTCAATGGGCATTATAGGCCGGGCGGGGATATTTCCCCATGGGATAGGTTGGCCGCGCCCGGCACGGCCGAAAGCGCCCCAACCGGTCAGGCCGAATTGCCCGCGTGCCGCGCCAAAATGCTGCGTTGTGGCGTACACAGCGTTTGTGCTTACCCCTGCGGAATGGGCGTCATTAAACTGCTGGAAGCTATCGGCAAGGTGTCCGTGTACTTGTAGAATTTTGCCGTTGTGCCCGGCTTTTTTTCGCCGCGCTTCCGTGACGGGGGAAAGACTGGCCCATTTTACGCCCGTTACCGGGTCTGCCTCATTTTCAAAGCCGCGCTCTACAGCCTCGGCCAACACGCCCGCTATGCCTCCCATTACCTCGGTTTTGTCTTGCTCAAACGCATCAAGACGACGTCTGATAGCTATAAGGTTGTCCAAGTTGACTTTGATGGTTATCATGCTAGTATCACCTTAAGGTCACCCGCAAGTGTACCCCGATTGGTAAGGGGCATACCCGCCTACACGGCGGGATGGAATGCCGGTTCGATTCCGGCCCTTGCGGGTGCTTTTCTTTTTTTAGCGTATGCGCTCATACCAATTTGTGTTTTGCAGGCTCATAAGGGACGTGGAATATGCATTTACAATTGCGTCCAACTGCCCGGCGTATCTCTTAGATTTACCGTTGGCTGGCATGTAGGCCGGTATCACAATACGGCGTTTTGGGTCTGTGGTTTTGTACACATACACTACGCTATTGTGACGTATATCCCACAATACCATTTCCGGCTGTGCAATCATGCGCGGTATGGCAAGGTATTCTGCCCTTTCCAAGGCTATACCTTCTGCGGCATGCGCCGGGCGGGCCGCGTGTAACAAGGCCTTTTCCGGCATCACAAGGATGGTTGCCGGTTCGTGCCCTTTGGCGCGTACAAAATCCGCTATATCTATGTCCACAAGGCCCACAGCAAGGCTGTCAGAGCCCGCGCGGCGCGTATCCAGTATTTTTGCTGCCTCGCGAGCAAACTGCTCATGGCGCAACGGGGCGTTATTGATACTTTGCACCACATTTTTGTACAGGTCAGGGCTTTGTACACGATTAAGCTTACGGGCAAGCTCCATATCCGTGCCAAAGGCTGCCGCGCCGGGGTTGTAGCTAAAGCCTGTGCCGGTGTATACATCTACACCGTTGGGCAAGCGGATACCGTGCACCGTGCGGCGCTCTACAACCCCGGTGTCCAGATTGGTAACCTCTACCTCTTTTTGCAGCATGCGGCCCTCGCTGGACAGCACGGTAAGGCCCTTGCGCTTAACATCCAACTCGGACAGGGCGCGGATGCGGCAGCGGCATTGCCAATCGTTGGGGGGATAGATGTATTGCCATATGGGATCATCATACCTAAATACGCAACCGTGCAAGGCCCGGTGTGTAATCCGGGTTTTGTCATCCTCAACGGCTATATACTGCCAATATGGACGATATTTGGCGTTGGCAAGCTGTTGCTTGTAGCGTCCGGCGTTATAGGCCGTTGCCATGTTTTGACGATAGATAAGCTCAAGACGCTTGGGGCTGCCCATATGCACTTTGCGGGCGTTGCCGTCTTCATCAACATCTACACGGGTGCCCCACCAGCCTTTCTCCTTTAGCTTGGGCGTAAGCTGGTCGGCAAACCACTGGCTTGTTTTTCCCTCTTTCGCCGCCGTTTCGAGCGCCTTGCGGATATCCTCAAGTACATCCATACGGGCTACGCTGGTCACGGTAAAGGCTCTGGTGTGGGCTTCTTGCCACATATCGGCCCAACTAAACGTTAACTGGTAGCCTTTGGCCTCAAAAAAGGCCACGGCGTCTTTGGGGGCCATGCCAAAGCAGGCGGCCACTTCTTTTGGGCTTACCGCGCCGGGGGCGGCCATTATTCGGCCCCGGCTGTCAGGCGGCTATACAGTTCCGTCACAAAATACACGCGGGCCATTTGCTCTTGCAGGCTGTCGGTATCAAGCTCCGGGTACAGGGCGGCAAGGCGGGCCATAAGTTCGTCGGGCGGCAGGCCGTCTTTTACCGCCGCAAACAGCGGGGCAAGCATGGCCTCCATTTGGGGTTGCAGGGCCGGGGTATACAAATCCATTGCCGTATCAAGCACGGCTTGCGGGTCTGTTACCCCGGCCGCCCCATGGGCAGAGGGCACGGCGGCGGCTATCACCTCGCCGGGGGTGGGTTCCCCTGCTACAGGGTATATGCGCCGGGTGGCGTTTTCGGGGTTTTTCTTGTTTTCCGGGGCGGGCTTTTCGGGTGCGTCTGGCGCGTCCGGCTGGTCGGTACCGACTGTACTTTTTTCCGGGGCGGCAAGTACGGCTTCGCCCTTTTCCGGCATGGGGATGCGGGTTTTTTCGTGCGCCCATGCGGCCGGGATTTGCATCACAGTTGCCAACTTGGGCAAGGTTTCCGCAAGCTTTTGCAAGTCTTCGGGTTCTGACGTGTCAAATTCCAGCCAGGGGGCCAGCTTGGGGTCCGACAGGCCAAAATTCAGCACGGCCAGGGGTAACAATATTTGCGCAGACAAGCTGCTTGCTATCTGGCGGGCGTCTGATGCGCGCAAGTCTTGCCGTACATCGTCGTGTACACGGCCAAGGGCGTTTGTGCTTGTGTGGCCGTCTGCCTGCGTTGTCAGGGTGCCGCCCAATATGGCCTTGCTTATGCCCTTGTCGCACTTGTCCCACATGGTGGCATAGGGGGTTTCACTGGCGCGGATAGCCTCCACAAAATCTATCTGCATCACGTCCGGGATAATGGCGGCAGCGTCCCGGCCAAGGGCGCGCAGGCCGTTAAGCAGGGCTGTTTTTTCCTGTTCTGATGCGCCAAGGGGGTATTTGCCTACCCGGAAGGGCAAGCCGTGGATTTCGTTAAATTCGGCAAAACCGGTGCGGGCGTATTGTTTAAGGATGGTTACGGCCATGATGGTACGAAACAGGCCGTAACGGGCAAACCAGCCGGATTTGCTTTTATGGGTGTGGATAAGCCAGCCCATGTCCCACAGGGGCAAGCCTTCAAAATTTTCTTGGCTGCGTAAGCGCAACTGGCGCTGGCCGTCTATTACCGGCGACAGGCAAAACCAGTGTTGCGGCCTGTGGTGCAGGGCAAGCGGCACATGGTATTTGCCGTCATAGCCCCATTCTATTTCCAGGGCGGCAAAGCCGTGGCCTATGCCGTCTGCCATATCAAAAATCACGTCTTCAAAATTCGGGATGCTGTCAAACAGGCCGCGCACGTTGTCAGCCATGGCTTCGGCTTTTTTCTTGGCCGCGCCGTCATAGGTAACAGCCGGGTGTATGGTCCAGTCCGGCGTAAGCAAGGCACGGCGGCGCTTGGACAGTTCCGTAAAAATATGTTCGTCCTGGTCTTCGGCGTCCGCGAACAAGCGGTGTTGCTGTTCAATATCGCCGTTGTCCGCGTCATTAAGCGCCTGGGCAAGCTTGCGCGGGGTAAGGGTGCGCAGGGTTTGGGATATTTCCTCTCCCGCAAGGCTGCCCGCGCGGGTTTGCATTTCGCCCTTGGCCGGGCCGCCACGAAAGGCGGCCATGGCTGCCGTTATCTTGTCTATCAAGGTCTTTTGCATGGCTAATCCCAATATCTGCCGCCGCCCCAAGAATGTTCGCGGGGAAGGGTTTTAAACGTTTCCGGGGTAATGGCCGTAAAGCCTGTGGTGGCAACGGTCCACAGCATTTCCAGCGCGTCCGGGCCGTCATCATGATCAGCCTTGGGGAAGTGGCGCAGCTGGTCTATCAGCGTTTGCTGGCTGTGGTGCAGGCGTATGCGCCCGGCTGCCATGTAGGGCTGTAAGGTTTCAATTCGCAACTGCTTGTCTGTGTGCTGTTTTATGGGGCGCACGGGCAAGGCTATGCCCGCTGCCGCTGCATGCTGGCGCATGACGTGGGCGAAAAATTCCTGAAACTGTACAGCCTCAACGGCCCACATCAGGCAGCGGTATTCGCGGTGCAGGGCTATGGTGTCTTGTATGATGCGGTCAGGGTGGCGTTTTTTGATTAGGGCCTCAACAATATCAAGGCTCATTGTGGGGCGGTGCAGGCCGCCTACAAGGATAGCGGACGGGTCACGGCCTGCGCCGTGTTTGCCAAGGGAGGGGTCTACCGCGCCAAACAGCATCCAATCGGCGCGGCGGTCTACCCAAAAATGTATGCAATGCGCAAAGGGGGCAGCGTCACCGGCCAAGGGGTCGTTTTGTTGCTCAGAGTCAAAGGCGTTATGGTCCTCGGCGCGCTTTAACATCAGCTTGTACAGCGGGCGCATGCCGGGCCAGCTTACTTGTGCGCCCTTGTCCATGTCCGCTTTGTTGGCAAGGTAATAGGCGCGGGCATCTTCGGGGCCTTCGGCTTTGTAGATGCTTTCCCATGTGTCCCAAAGGGCCATGTTTTCGGGCCATTGGACAATGGCCCGGAAGGTCAGGCCAGACCATCCGGGTTTCGCCAATGTCCTAGCAAGCACAGAGTCATAATGCAGTATAGTGCCAACATACACCACGTCCAAGCTGCCGTCTGGCGGGCCAAGGTTAAGTACGGTTTTTTGCAGCCAGCCTTGCAATTTGTCGCGCTGTTCCGGGCTGACCACGTTTTCGTCGTTTTCCAAATCGTCAAGTGCCACAAAGTCGGGGCGGTTGGGGCCATGGCGCAGGCCACGCATTTTCTTGCCCGCGCCAAGCGCCTGCAACTTGATGTTGGTAGGCGTGATAGCCGTCCATACGTTCCAGACGCGCCCCTGCCCGCAGTGGGCGGGGAAGTCGGCCACAAGGCGCGGGTTTGCTTCCAGTTCGGCCTTTACGGCTTCCAGCAAGGCGGCGGCCTGTTCCTTTGCGTCTGCGATTAGTAGTAAGTAGTGCTTGCGGTTGGTGACAATCAGCCACAGCACAAAAAACAGGGAGACAAAGGTAGATTTGGCCTCACCACGCGGGGCGGCAACGGCAAGCAACTGGCCTTCGGGGGCATCAACCAGGGCGGGCAAGGACGTATCAAGGGCGGTGTGCAAGAGAGAGTCGCCCGCGCCCTCGGTGACGTAGTGGGGAAAATATGTGCGCCGAAAAAATGGGAAGTCGTTTTGTACGCGTTCCCGGCGTTTGTGGGATGCAGCCGGGTCTACCGGGAATGCGCTACAGCCTGCTTCGATTTGCAGGCGTAGGGATTCGCCAAGGGCGTTAAGCTCTTGGAGGAATTGCTTTTTAGTCAGGGCGGGGGTGAAGCGGGGCATTACACCCCCTTACGGCGCGAAAAGTGTTGCGCCAGATACACGCCGAAAGGTTCCAATATTTCCGCGAAGGTTTCGGCGTTATGGGGATGGGACTCCACAACAAACTCGCGAAATAGTTTCAGCGTTTCTAGGGCAATGGCAAGTTCGTTAGTTTCCGGCAGCACTCGGCGGCAGGCGGCTACAATCTTGTTAAAACTGTCGGCAAGACTGGCAAGCAGCGTTACCTTTTGCCCGGCTTCGGCTGCGGGCAAGGCAATGATACCTTCCATCATGGCTTGGTGTTGCTGCATGTAGTCTGTCAGCATTTGCCGGGCTACATCTTCCACGCCGCCGCCCGCCAGAGAGTTGGCGGCGCGTACCTTGTCCCAATCATCACCGGCCGCGCGGGCCTGCTTTTTCCAACGGGCCGCCGTGCCGATAGCAACACTAACGCGCAAGGCCGCCTGCTCTAAGGGCAGGCGGTCAAATACATAAGCGGCGCGCAGGGCGCTACGTGTGGCGGCGCTATGTGCCATAGGTATACAATCCGGCAACAATACAGGTTATGCCCACGCGGGCCATGCCCTCCAAATAGGCAGTGGCAGACGGGGCGGGCTTAGGCGGGCGCGGGCGGGCAGGGGCAACACGGCGGGCTTTGGGCGGGGTGCGGCGTTTCATTGGGCACCGCCTGTGCTGGCGACAATCCACTTTAGCGCGGTAAGCGCCCCGGCCCCTACAAAACCACATACGGCAGCCAGCACGTTCACGCCGCCTGCGCGCCTGTGTTCGCGGGCTTCTTGCTTGCCCATACGTTCACCCAGGCGGTCGCATTGTTTTTTAAGGCCTGCAATATCAGCCTCTCGGGACCGACAACGCTCGGTCATTACCCCTTTTATTTCGCCAAGCTCACGCAAAACGCGGTCCTTAAAATCTTGGTCGCTCATAAGTCGCCTTCCTCCATTATGGACACAAAAGCCTCAAACAGCGCGGCCAGCTCGTCCCAAATACTTGGCAACAGCGGCACGGCGGGGCAAAAGTTATCCAACAGCGGGCGGGCCACAAATTCGTAACCCACGGCCAGGGCAAGCCCGGCCATAACGGCGTATTCGGCCCGTTTGAGCCATGCGGGGGCTTTTTTACCCTTGTATTTGCCCTTGTGGTCTTTTACCGCTTCGGCGGCCGCGCGGAGCAGCCGCATTAGTGCGCGTACACGTTTCATGGCTTCCCCCTGCGCTTACCGGCGCGCGTACTTTTTACGTTTGCGTTCCCATTTGGTGCCCGGCGTTCGGCAGCGCGGCGTAAACGGGCCTCAAGCGTAAGGGGCGGTTGTTCGCCCATAAGACGGACCCAAATCCAATACGGCAGACAGCGCAGGGCGCGGGCAAGGGCTGCTTTCAGCATGGCCCTAACCCCACCAATCCCGTTCTTTGCCCATATCCAGATGGATAAAATTACGGGCCGGATACATGCCAATGCCCTTAAACCCAACACGCTCAGCCAGACGCACAAAGCGTATCTGGTCCTTTTTGGGGCAACGGCAGTCAAAGGCTATTTGCAAGTGGGGGCTATTACCCACGCCGCCAACCTTGCGGTTATGTGCGGCGCAACGGTGTGCGCTGTTGATACGGATGGGCGCGCCAAGCAGATCGCGCAGGGCCTGCAAGCGGTCAAGACTTGCGGGGTCGTGGTAATATTCGCCGCAATGGCGGCATGCCAATTCTTGCGGGGTAAAATTCGGCCACAGCCACGGGCCTGCAAAGTCTTTATAGTGCGCGTAAAGCTTGCCCTTGGGCGGGTTTTTACGGCGCTTATCAAGCCAAGCCGGTATGTATTTTTTAAATTCGGTCACTGTGGGCATAAACATACGCGCTCCGGGGTTTTAAGGGGCCGGGCGCGGGTGGAGTCAGGCCCGCGCCCGGCCGGTTGGCGGGAGGCGCGCGGGGCCAATCAACAAAACCCCGCGCAAGTCCTTTGTAGGATTTGCGCGGGGCTAGGTATGGGGGAAACGCTTCGGTAGTGTAGACTGGTCAGGCGCGGGGGGATAGCTATAGGCAAAACAAGGTGTGTTGTTCCATCAATTTCTTTGCTTTTTCCGGCTGCGCCCATTCGGATACAGGCTGATTGACTATATCCTCTACGCGCCGGTCTGACAGGTTATAGCGCCTCACAAGGTCTTTGACAATATCTGTACCTGTCTCCCCCGCGCGGATACGGCTGTCATATTCTTCCGTCATCATGACATTACGCAAGCGGCGCAAGGCATCCTCGCATTTTGGGATGTACACTTTAAACCCGCCGTAGTGACGGCAAAGCTTGTCTGCGGCTGTTTCGCCTATAAAATCCACCAACAGCGTGTAAGACGCCGGGGGCTTTACCCCGTAGGCTTTGGGGATAATCATGGTAGTGCCGCCTACGGCCTTAACCAGGGCAATCATGGCTGTCACGCCGATAACGCGGGATATCTCCCGGCCTTCGGGCGGCAACAGGTGTTCGTACTTCGCCAGAGCGTCAAGATATTCTCTCACCGTACACCTTCCTTGGCTTTGCCGCGCTTTATTGCGGTGGCCTTGCGCTCAAGCGCAACCATCAGCCCGTGCATTTGGGTTGCGTCAAGCCATTCGATACGCTCCACGCCATACATATTTTGCATGATGCTGTACACGTATTTCCAACTTTTTTGCATGTCCAACCGCAGGGCCACAACCTTACGAAAATAAGGCTTGGCTTCGGGCCTTACTTGCGGCAACGGCGGCAGGCGCTTGGCGTGACGCTTGGGCGGCAGGCCGTGCCAGCCTTCGGCCTTTAGCGCGTCCACAATGGCAGCCAGTGCGGCCATATCGGTAATATCGCCGCAAGAGCGCACAGCATTTGCCGGGCCAAGCGTTTCGGCGGTGACGCGGGCTATCAAGTCGCGATAATCGGCGTCTGCCATGTCAAGGGACGTTTTACCGGCATGGATTTGGTACAGGTATGACTTGCGGGTGTCGTATTCGGGGGCGGGGTTAGGCATGGTGTGCCTCCTACAGCCGCTTCATTTCGCGGCAAAACCAGACAAGGAAAATGCCGAAGCACATACCATACCCCAACAAAGGCCCAAGTATCGCCAGCTGGTCCAGCACTGGCAACCCGCCGCATTTTGCCCACAAGTCGGCATATTCGACCGTCCTTATGGCATACAGCAGGACAAGCATTGCACAAAACACGGCTTTCCACTTGCTTTTATAGCGGGGGGTGGCCCTTTGGGGTGTGCCCCTCTCTATTGCGCTGTATTCGTCTAGGGCCTTTTGCAGCTTACTCATTGGTCCCCCCTCTGGCGGGCTTGTGCGGCTCTTTGCGCACGGGCCGCCTTGTCTTGCTCGGTAATAAGCGTCACATCATCGGCAGGCATCATAACTATGCCCTTACCGATTACCCGGACGCCAACATACCAGCGGGCGTCAAAGCCCCGTACCGGGTCTGTTTCTGTCCATGTCACATCCCGCATAACTTGCCCGGCCAAAGTACGGCCATTGGGCGCTGAGACGCGGGAGCCACGCGGCAAATCTGGTTGTTGCGGCAGTATTGGGCCTTCCACGCCCGTAAGGCGCGACAACAGCAAGTCGCTGGTATGCGCAAGCGCCAGATACAGTCGCCCGCCGTCCGGTGCATTGTGCCAACGCCGGTTGATGCGCAGCCGGTACAACCCGGACAACGCGGCCTTTTCTTGCGCCGTTTTCGCCCATTCTGCGGCGCTAAAAACTTCAATTTTGACAGCCTTTTTTGCGCCGTTTTTGACACATATAGTATATTCGGGCTTGCGGTGGTCGGCCATTATGCTAGCTCCAACAATCGTCTATGCTATACAACACAAGCAACGCCTGCGCGCACGTTTCCATGGCAGCGGCCCGCATGGCAGATACATTTGCCGTGTGCCGGGCAACCTCAAAAGCCGCATACGCGCGCTCAAACGCGCCCACAGCGTCAACATCAAGGCCGGGCTTGATAGTCGTATTGCGGGCCATGGCGTGTAACCGGCTGAATAGTTCGCGTTGTATGTCGGCTTTTGTGTTCATGATGTCCTCGGTTGCCTATGCGCTCTTTCGGGCTTTGCCGCTATGCCGTTTTTTGGCGGTGCGAAGCGAACAAATAAGACGTGCGGTGTTTAATCCTGCCTTGGTCAATTCAGGGTCATCAGAAAACAAGTTCAATACACCCATGCAGGACGCTTCTGCTGAGGTTGCCAACAAAAGATTGTCCAGTGCGCAATTTGTGTTATTTCGGTCTGCGAACAGAATCACGCACCCCTTTGGGATTGGGCCAAAGGCATCTTCCCAAACAAGATGGTGCTTGAAGCGCCTCACCTTCGGGTGGGCGACCTTTACTTGGATACCGCGCTTGCGTACATACTCGGTCCCGATAGGCACCTGAACACAAAGTCCATTCCCCCCGTAGCCTCGTCTACTGCACAAATGCTGAATCTGTTTCGGGGTTAAACATGCATTAAATTTTGTATTAAACATTTCTGCAAGAGTAGCGTATGGTGTCCCTTTAACGTTGTTACGCAAAAACAGATGTTCCTCTTCTGTCCAGTCCCTTAAAGAGGGCGGCCCCCCTAAATGGCCAGTTTTGCCAAGCCCCAGTGTGTAACAACGTTTTTTAAGCGCCTCTGCTTGAAAGCTGGCATTAAATTTAGCGTTAAACCTTTCTGTAAGAGTCTTAAAGGGTGTTCCCTTGATATTTTCCCGCAAAAAGGCTTTCTCTTCTTCTGTCCAGGGGCGCAACCGCATATTAACTCTCCAGCATCCTAGGCAGCTGATACCCTCTAGCAAAATCCTCTGTCGCAATCTGTGCTTGCAGGGCCAGCTTACCAGTGGCAATTACTTCTCTTGCCACAGTCGCAAGGGCTTCTGTCCGCTTAATTTCCGACAACAACGCATCACCTTGTAAGTCTTCATCGTTAAGGCGCTCCAAGGCCATAAAAAGGTGATCATTCAAGTCGCAAAGCCTGTTTTTAGCCATCTTAATAACCTCCAACCCTTTAATTATCGTCTGGCGCGCGGCTTTCTTCCCCCGTCAGCCATGCAAGTATATCAATAATGCCTTCTGCGTAGCCGCTATCATAGTCATCACTGACAAAGTAATGGCGTTCAGGGTTACTCTCTTCGGCCCATTTTTTTACGCGCGCAATTTCGTAATCATCGCGTATAATTTTCATCGTTTTTCCCTTTTGCCCCACGCCCGGCAAGCCTTCGCCAGCTTTTCAGCCTGGGCTTTAAGGCGGGCATGATCTTCTGGCGTCAATTCACCCATGCACTCGGCATCCGGCAGGGCGCGTCTATTTTCCCGCTCCCGCGCGGCGCAGTCCTCACACAATCCGTAAAGGTCTGCAACCGTAGGGAAATAACGGCTTTTACGTCTGTACTGTTTGCAGGCCTCGTCAAAAATGGCATCATCAAAGGCCTCAAAATCCTCAAACCATGCACGGGCCAATACTGCCAACTCGGCGTTACTTAAGGGGTGCCGGTAGATTGTCGCCAACGTGCCCAAGGCTTGCGCTATCGCTGCCTGTGTTGCCATGCGCTAAATACTCCCCGGCCATAAGTGCCATTGCGGCCGCGTCTTCCATATCTCGGCGTTGTTTCTGCCAGCCCGTGCGCGGCTGGCTTGCACGGTTTTTCTTGGCCTCACGGGCCAGCCAGCCGTTAAAAAAGCGGTGGATACCCCGCGCCGTCTTTGCCCGGCCCGCGTTATTACGGCTCCACAAATAGGCTTGCCGCAAGCATTCCATACAAAAATCTTGCCCGTAGGCTTTTACCCAATCTTGCCAATGGTCGGCCAACAAATAGGCAACCAAAGACAACTCAGGGCTTTTAACCGGCAAAAAGTACAAAGACACATGCGCAGCCGGTGCCTGCCTTTGCGCATACAACGCATTGGCCAGCTCACGCGGGGCAACAATAGTGCCCGCTTCTTCCCGCATCCCCGGCACAGCCGGGAGAGTCTTTGTTATGTCTTTTTGCATGGTGATACCTTTACCGTTTGGCTGCTCGTCAGTGCAGGCCGCCACGCCTACAGACCGCCCGCGATTGGGCGGTTTCGCTTTGTTTATGCACTCAAACTTTGCGCCGCTTTCGCCCCCTGAATAGGCGCGGAGAGAGATACGCCACGGCCTGCCTGCATGCCCGCCACAAAGTCTATGTCCCGCACATACCCAAAACGGCATGCGCCCGGTATTATGCTGTCCGGCATTGCTGCTTTCACTAGTGCCTCTTTCACCGGCACAAGAGCGCCTGGTGTTATCGGGGTGTCCTTTTTTTGTTGCGCAAGTTTGGTTTTGACTACCGCCAAAGCACCAAGCAAAAAAGACTCGCGTGCTATTTTACGCGATAGGCTTAAGCGTAGGCGGCTGCATGCCGGGCTACGCAAGTAAGATGACGCCAGCCGAAGCAAGGTTTTGTACAAATAACCATACGTCCAGCCGCAAACCTCGGCGTCTATACCGACACCAACAAAGACCGTCTGCCCGTCAGAGCGGTGGTAATACTCGCAATCAAACGCTCCCGCTGTGCTTCCGGCCAAAGCATGCGCCCAATCTTCCAGGCGTTGGCGGGTTTTCTGGTGTACCTCCTGCGCCTTAAGCGGCTCGTCCTCAGTTTCGATATCTGACAAAGCCAAGTTATGCTTTGACAGCAATTCTTGCGCCTTGGCCGCTGCCGCTGCCGCCTCATGTTCGTTTGCGGATTTGGACAGTTGCAACAGTTTCATGATTTTTGCGACGATTGGGGATTTTGGATTACCCGGCATAGCTACACCTTTGCAATATCCAGCGGTATAAGATCCCATCCGTCAACGTTATTCCTTCTATATACCCGGACATACTCGCGCGTTGACCCTATACGCACCGCATTACTGATAATCCCCATGGCTTCCTGCCATTCCGGGTCCTCAATTTTCAGGGATTTCAATCCCAGTACAGCCTTGGCTGATATACCGCCTGCGGGGTTGCGATTAAACGCCTTATTGACCACAGACTTCAACTGCACACAACTGCCTTCCATCCATTTTTCCAACAGCCCGTCAATCAATGTTTCGGCAAGCTCCAAATCGCTGTTCAACTCCAGCACGTCCGATTTATCCAGTGACACGCGGTATGCACCGTTAAAGCTGGTGTATTGCAGATTGCCTTTTTTGCCGCCGCGCTTGATTCCGTGTTTCTCAGCCATAAGATTTTGGAAAGATTGTATTTCCTCAATCGCCTTAACCCGTATGGCTTTAAGTTCTGCTTGCGCGCCTTGGAAAATATTAACGATACCGCGTACAAGCTGGTCCTCTAGTAAATCCCGGTCGTGTATGGTTTCCAACGGCACAAGGCGGTTTTGGCGGTCCCGCATGTGCGGCATACCGTTTACGTCTTCAACATCGGCCAGGGGCACAGTCTTTGTGATTTGCTCTTGCATTTTCGGTCCCTCTTAGTTTTGAGATGCTTGCAACAACACCGCTTCGGCTTCCGGGCCAAGGCCATGCTGTACGTTGTTAATATTTTCAGGGTCACGCAGGCTTACAAGGCCTCCGGCCACATCTTCCAGTTTATTTACTGCCCGCATTTGGGCCATTATCTGCACAAGCGCCTTGCAGGCATCGGCCTTGTGTTCGCCCGGCATGTGGGTAATCAGGCAGGCCATGTTAGCTATGCCCTCATACAGGCCAAGGGAGGCCCTACCTAGGCCGTCTGGGTGTTTAATTTGCAAAGGTGGGTGTAAGCACATCTTGCTATCCTCGCTTGTTAACGTTGTGTACGCACTCCCGGCAGGCGCGCCATAAACGGAGCGCAGCCGGGCTTGCCGTGGGTATCGATTTGTTGCAGTTGGTAGCGCATTCCTCCGGGGTTACATCCCGGTCCAGATGCGGGCATACGTGGCTGTGTGCCCCGTATTGCTCCAACACTCTCTCTGCCATTTTTGCCGTGCCGCCAGGATATTTGCCGGACAACAGCAGGCTTATTGCCGTGCGGGATACGCCCAATGTCCGGGCGACCTCTGCCTTGCTTGTCTCGCCTGCGGCCTGCCGCAGCATGTCAAGCCATGCCACTACGGCCCCCCGGTATCTTGTGGATTTCGCCGGTATTCGGGTCTGTCAACAGGCGCTTGGCTTTATTCCATGCGGGGGCAAGCGGGCCGGTGTTTTTCACCAACCGAAAACGCCGGGTAAACTTCGTGTCGCCGGGGCTTTTGCGGGCACTGTCCGCAGTGTAGCCAGCCCGGCGCAGGGCCAACAGCCAACTTGCCAGACTGTCAGACGCCGACTTGGCGTTAGATTCGTCACAATGCAGCGTTAAGATATCGTCAAGACTGACAAACTCACGGCGCTGCATGGTGCGCCAAGCTTTGTCGCGGAGCGTCACGTTTTGACGGCTCACAGCCCGTTCGGCGCATGGCCCGCCAAGCGGCAAGGCTATCTCACCGGCCAGGGCACGGCGGCCCTTGTCGGAGATTGAGTATACGCCCTCACCACGGCATACATACCCCTTGTCACACAGCCCTTTTAAGCAGCGGCGTATATTGGATGCCCCTACGGCAACAGCAATTTGCCGCGTAAGCTTCGGGCCGCTTTGCAATTCGGTGAGTATCGCTTCCGCAAAAGACGCCACGTTACACCGCCTTTTTTACCGTGGTGTGCTTCTTGGCGTTCCAGTCGTAAGACAGCGCCACGCCCTGCATGTCTTTCACATCCACAGTGGCAAGGCCGTTCATCTTTGCTGCCCGCTCTATGGATGCAATAATGTTAAGCACCTCGCGCATACGCCCGCTACACAGGCGATGTACTTCGGCGGCAAGGCCCGGCGTTATCACAACTTCGGACAACTTTTGGCAGGCAAGGCTTACGTCTTCTTCGGACAGCGCCTTAAATTCGACTACGCGGGCAATGCGGGAGTGTATTTGCTTAAACTTTGCGATTTCCCGTAAAATCTTGTCCATGCCAATGCATACCGTTGTAATTTCGGCACGGTCTGTAATGTCGCGTATCTTTTCAAACACGGCGGCATTGCGGGTAAGGCAATGTTCTGCTTCGTCAATTACCAGCGGCTTTTGGCGGTCAATAACCACTTCCAGGCAGCGTTCAAACAGGGATTGCGCATGTCCTTTTGGGTCCACGCCCAAAACCTTGCACAGTTCAACCAAAAAATACTTGGGTGTCCAATCCACGTTGGCGCGCAAAAAGATTGCATCGTTTTTGTCTACCCAATGCTCAACGACATGGGTTTTCCCACGCCCCGGCGCGCCATAAACAAGCAATATACCGGCCTCGGCAGCGCCACGCGCCTCTGTGGCCTGTATGCCAGCAACAAACCGTTGGTAATTCTCCGTTGCAACAAACTGTTTAAGCATCAGGTTGACTCCCTATTTCTGTTCTGCGGTGGCATGTTGGGGCATGTAGGCAATGCCCTTATGTTCGTACATATCCGCGTATGCTTCGTACTCTTCCGTTGTGGCGTATTCAGCCAGCCAAGCCGCGTCACTGGCGGTTTGTTGGTCTTTGTGCGTCATAAGCCACTCATACTTTTTGTAAGCGTCCATAAAGACCGGGCGGCGGTCGATTTTTGGGGTAAGGGGCTTGGCCGTGGTTTCGATTTCCACAGTATGGGAATCCGCCAACACAGGCTCTTTTTCCCTCACCGGTGCGGTAAAGGCGTCCGCAATGGTAAATGCAGGTTCAGATTCAGGCAGGGACAAAGTAGCGCCGGGGGCAATCTCCTGTGCCTTGCGCTCAAGTCGTATAAGCTGTGCCTTCTGGCGGTTTGCGCGGGCGGCTTCCAGGCGGGACGCCGGGAAATACGGAATTGTGTTGCCGTCAAGCTTTGCAACACAGATGCGCGGGCCGTGGATTTTGTGGATAAAGACCTTGCTTGAGTCCCAAATATCGTAACGGACTTCTACCCGCTCCCCGTGAAACTCTTCCAGCGCAGCCGAATAATACTTGCCGTTATAAAACTCGATCATTCCGTTATGCGCTTTGCGCACCTCTGACGGCATCCACAAGTCCTCGCTTACATCGGCAGTAACGCGCACAGGCTCCCACTTCCCCGACTCCTCAAACCGCCGCCAGTATTCGTCTGGCGACATATGGCGCAGTTTGCCTGTTTCAAGGTCGGTATGCTTGGGTAACGCCCTATGTGGTGTACTGTTGTATTCTTGCACACGCTCAAGCATGGTTTCGCAAAAGTCGGCCCAAGTAGGCAGCAACGGGGAAGAACCATGCTTTTTGATTTGGGCGCGGGAAATTTTAAAAACCTTCTTCCCGGTATCAGGGTCCATATCCGCATGCATGCAGGACCTGAATTTCTTAGCGGCAGGCTCACAAATCGTCTGTACCGCACGTTCCATCAGGCCTTTCCCTTGCGGGCGTCCGGGTATGGAATGCGTGATTTCAATGCCCAAGCGGGTACACATGCCAACGCTTGGCCCGGCCAAAAAGGCGTTGCGGTAGCCGGGGCCGTTGTCCGTATAAAACATTGACGGTATGCCACCGTACAAACAGGCCATGCGCAAGGCATCCAAAACCGTCATGGAGTTTTCAGCCCAACACAGAGACAGGCCCACGCAACGCCGCGTAGCAACGTCAACAATAAGCGTTACTTCTGGCTTAAACGGCCTGCCGTGCTGTGGATGTTGGATTTCAGCGTCAAAAGTAGTGCCGTCTGCCGTGTACACGTCTCCGGGATACAGGTCTTTCGTACTACGCAGCTTGTGGGCCTTAAGCTTCAACATGGCGTTGCCGGTAACGCGACCAGTTTGCGCAGCCTGCACAGCCATTTTATGCACAAACCGCTTAACGGCGTCATAAGACGGTGGGGCCTGTGTCGCGGCTGATATGACATATTCCGCGTAAAATTCGCTGTATGCCTGCTTTATAGATGGGCGTTGCGGGCGCTGGTAATACTTCAAAAACAGCGGTGCCCACACGGGGATACTCATGTCCGCTTGCCTGATACCGGGGGCAAGGCCGGGCATGCCCTTTTCTTTTAGCCCGCGCATCCACTTGTACAGGGGGTCACGGGACAACCCTGTCTTCTTGGTCCCTTGCCCAAATTTTGCGTTAGCGACAGGGACAAGCGCCTGCAAGTGTGGCGGCAAGGCCCCGTCTTTAGCGGCTTTTACAACTTCCTGCACGGCTGCTTCCTTGCCGTGCATGTCAGCAAGCACTTGTACATGCCGGACAATAGCAAGCCGCGCCTCGGCAATCTTACGCTGATTGTCGGTATATCCCTCAAGACTCCCCCCTACAGGCTCCATTGCCCGTGGGCGGGTTTTTACAACGGGGAACACCGTTGCTGCATATTCAGGCGTAATTACGGCAGGGGCGTTTTCTGTGGCAGCCGGTTCGGCTGGTATCTTTTTGGGTTCGGGCGCACCACAGCGCGCTAGCGCGATAAGCAACTCAGAGCGTGTCTGTGCGTCCATACTGGACACGAGCCAGACATACCCGCCGCCCTGCTCTGTTCTCCGGACGGACCGCCAATTTCTTTTGGCCGCCCGAGACCGGATAGCGCGCTCAGAAAGCCCCAATAGCGCAGCAAGATCTGCTGTGGAATATTGTTCAAGAGCACGATTAGCCATTCACCACCTCCTGAACACAACAATCCTTTACACCTTCAACGGAGACTCCACTTTTACGCGGATCAAAAAGGAGTTTTTCTGCCACGCCAAGCTTGCGCAAACCATCAAGCACTAAACCACTATGAGATTGCCCATTTATAACCCGTGATACATTCTGTGGGGTACACCCTAACAAACGGGCTAGCCGCTTTCCGGTAAAGCCGCGCACTCCCATTTCATAATGTATCAAGTGTGCGACCTTAGCCCGCTTTGCCCCAAGTGATAGCCGTATTTCTTTCGTCATACTTTGACCCTTGCTGTTTTTAACCGGGCTCGGGCGGCCTCGTATTCGGCCTGCGCCCTACCTAGTTCTAAGTATCGCACCTCTGCTTTTGGGATAACCGTTAGCCCCAGTCGCTCAAAAAGCGGGGATAAAGGGCTAAAGTCGCCAATCGCAATACAAAAACAAATAACAGCCTCAAAAGTAGGAGCATGACCTTTGCTAGACGCCTGCAACCACTTATCTAACTGCTCGGCTGTGATTTTCTTCCCACCGTTATTTGTAAGGGCTACCCCTTCACGCTCCGCGACACTATTCACTTCATCCACAAGCACCTTTCTACCGAGCTCAAACCCACGAGCGGCACGATTCATTTGCGCTCTAATATCGGGCATGAGGCCCGCAAGCCCAATATGCACAGAGGGGCTTGCGTTGGCTAACAGGCTTAAAAGGGATGCTTGTTTCACTTTGCGGTCCATTTTTTAAGTATCTACCTTGGTTATGCGTCCACAAATACAGGCGCACATCCATTGACCGAGAAGAGCGGGGCGGTTAAGATTTACCTATGAATTGATTTATCAACCGTCCGTGAAATCAGTTTTATATATTTTAGCTAGAATATGCAAGCGAAAACTTATTTCCGACTTCTTATTTTAATATTTTAGCTAAATATATGTAAACTAACACTTTTTACGAATAGCTATTTATAAAAAGTGTTTCCGACTTCCATTTCCGACTTAGACCGGGGCCGTCATGCTTGACCAAAAAAGTTTTCAAGCGCGTTTGGAACGCATCTATAAAGCTACAGGAGTAAGCGCAGACTCCGCGCTTGCCCGCATACTTGGAATAAAAGCACCATCCGTGGCTGCCGCCCGCAAGAGGGAGCAAATACCTTCCGGCTGGATCGAAAAAATAGCAGAATCCTACGATGTATCCGCAGATTGGCTGTTTTTTGGGGGGGATGAGGCAAAAGGAGAGCAGCAAAACAAAGGCAGGCAAGAATCAAAGCTAGAATCTATCTCAACATCAAGCGCCGAAATTGTTCTAATTCCAATGGTCGAAGCCCAACTAAGCGCAGGACACGGCAGCTTTGAAGTGGACGGGGATTCAGAGCGTAAATATGCTTTCCGCTATGACTTCCTCAAACGCAAGGGAGATATGACAAAAATGGTCCTAATGCGTGTCGCTGGCGACAGTATGAGTCCTAGTATAGAGGACGGAGATGTGGTTTTAATTGACCAAGGGCAAGACAAGCCCATTCCAGGCAAAATATACGCTGTTGGCGTTGAGGATATGGTTTACCTAAAGGTAATTGACGCACTACCCGGCAAGCTGATTCTAAAAAGCATAAACGACCTTTACCAGCCCCTTGAAGTTGACACGCGGGACCAACTCGAAAGCCAAGTTCGCATTATAGGCCGCGCAATTTGGAGTAGTCGCGAATATTAACGCCGCAAATCATGGTTCGTTTTTGCCTAAATAAAAGCCTCCGTTTTGCGTGAAAAATAGCGCAAAACCGAGGCTTTTATTTTTTGCCTTGTATCAAGCTAGTTTAGTATTTAAAATTGTGCATAAAGCGCTTATTTTTTGCTTAAACGGCTCTATTCTTATTCAATACTGCTTTTCCGCAAAATCTTAGGCACAAGCGGATTTGCAGCCGCACTCCCGTGTCTTAAAACAGTTACTTCCCCGGTAGATAACTACCTACATAAATCTGCATATACAGCTTACGGTTGCGCCCTGATGTTGTGTGGTCTGTCGCGCAAAATGAGAATCCTTTGCACGTAAAGTGAGAATGAGGGGCGTGTCTTGGTGTGTGGGAGATAACACAAATTTGCCCTTGTTTTGTGGGCTTGTATGGGGGTGGTTTTAGCGGGGTGTTTGGCTGCGCGGTTTAAGATTTCACGAGAATGAGAGGAGGGGGGCTTGCCTTGCTTACAGAAGCAGTGAAGGGGTAAGCCAAAAGAATACTTGTCCAACTGTCTATTTTCACCAGTATAGTTAAGAACGCAGCGAGCGCCAATCCGTATTCAGCACTTCGGCAAAGCGTTTTGCCAAGTCCTTATCAATGGTCAGTCCGCCATTTTCCATGGCGCTTATGTTCCGGACGCTTACCCCGGCAAGCTTGGCCAACTGACGCTGGCTCACATTTTCACGATAGCGCGCCCCTCGTAGGGCATGCCCAGCATGAAAACCGGGAAAAACCTCTTCCGTAGTGCAGTATTTATCCTTCCTGCCTGAAGCCGGGGACTCGCTCATGTCCGAGCCTGCCCTTCTGGTGTGGCGTTAATGCCGGGAAGCGGTTCAATGTTCTGCCAGTCGCCGGGAGTATGTTTGGCATCCCATACATCGCGTCCGCTTTGCAGGCCTATCCACAGGTCTACGCTGGTATTGAAAGCGCGGGCAAGGCGGCGGGCAATGTCAGGGGTGACACGGGCATGTTCGTTGACAATCTGCGAAAGCGTCTTGCGCGATATGCCCAGGTGTTCGGCAAGTGCTGTGACAGAAAGATTGAGCGGCTCCAGATAGTGTGCCTTGATAATTGCGCCGGGGTGCGATGGGCGGCGGGTCATTTTTGAGCGGTCAAGCATGACGCCTCTCCTTAATGGTAATCCTGATAGTTGACTATGTGGGCGTCGCCATCTTCAAATCGGAAGGTCACGCGCCAATTGCCCGAAACCTTGACAGACCAGAGGTCTTTTTTGTCGCCCTTGAGCCTGTGGAGCCCAGAGCCGGGATATTCCATATCCTCGATAATTTTTGCCCGGTCCAGACGGTCAAGAAGAAGTTCCAGCCTTGTGGCATGCTTGGCCTGTATGCCCTTGGTCGATCCGGTAAGAAAAAATTCTTCAAGGCCCTTATGGGCGAAGCTCTTAATCATAAGTGTAACCTTTTAGGTAACGATGTCAAGAATTCCTACGGCTTCGCTCGCTACTTCGTCGTTCCGCCTGTCTGCAAGCATCACTTTCTTTTCCATATTGTTGCCGCTTGTCATTACCTTATCAAGCGCTGCCATGGCATTGCGCTTTGTTTCGGCATTGCTATGGATATACCGGGCAGCCATGGATAACCATCAACTCGAAAATCATTCTGAGTGAATACACAAGAGTTTTCGTCTGGCTTATTGACTATGCCACCAAATAGTGCCACTATATCATATGAACAGCAGACAGCGAAAAACGCTTGCGGCCATCTTCGCGGAGCCAGCACCTAAGGCTATGGTTTGGGCGGATATTGAGTCGCTTTTGGTTGCGCTTGGCTGTAGCGTAGTTGAAGGGGATGGCTCCCGAGTTCGGTTCATTCGCGACAATGTGATGGGATACTTCCACCGGCCACACCCCAAAAAAGAAGCACAACCGTACCAGATTCGGAATGCAAAAGAATTTCTCGTCAAGCTGGGGGTAAAACCATGAGCAGTCATAACAATGCCATGACCTACAAAGGGTATACAGCCCTTGTCTATTTTAGCGATGACGACAATTGCCTTGTGGGGCGTATTGTCGGCATTAATGACGTTATTGGGTTCCATGCGGATTCTGCTCAGGCAATCCGGCAGGTTTTTCGTGAGACAATAGACGATTATCTGGCCACTTGCGCCAAAATCGGGAGGGAACCGAACAAGCCTTATTCCGGAAAGGTAACTTTACGCCTGCCCCCCGACTTGCATGCCAAACTGGCCGTTCAGGCGGCAGCGAAAGGCAGCAGTCTGAACAATTGGCTTGTTACTACTCTGAACGAATCGGTAAGCAGCCATCCGTAAGTGATAGCCGTAAAAGCACTCAAATGAAGCATAAAAGC
>JAJDIC010000110.1 GCA_030266525.1 Desulfovibrio sp. OttesenSCG-928-G15
AAACTTTTTCATTCACCTGAGCCCTGATGTTCTCCAGAAGTTCCAGGCGTTTGTCATCGTGCTCGCCGGTGGGGAAAGCGGCGAGGTAGCCGTCCATCTGCGCACCGTCGAGAAAAACGCGGGCCGTGAGTCTGCCTTCATGCCGGTAAACAAGTACTTCCAGTACGTAAGGCGAGGCAAAGAAAAACGACTCCACTTCCTCAGGATAAATATTCTCGCCGCTTGGCCCGATGATCACGTTTTTGGAGCGCCCCTTGATGTAGACAAAGCCTTCGGGGTCAATGGCGCCCAGGTCGCCGGTTTTCAGCCAGCCGTCTTCGGTGAAGGCCGCGGCGGTTTCTTCCGGCAGTTTGTAATAACCCCTCATGATATTGGGGCCGATGGCTTCTATTTCGCCTTCGCCGCTCAGGGAATTCACTGAGCCCAGGCGAATTTCTATGCCGTCCAGGGGCGTACCGGAACTCATGAAACGCGTTTTTTCCGGACCTACCCCGGTAAGAATGGGCGAAGTTTCGGTGAGGCCGTAGCCAACCGTGTAGGGGAAGCGGGCTTCGCGCAAAAATTGTTCCGCGTCTGCCGCAAGGGGGGCACCGCCTATAGCCATGATCCACAGCTTGCCGCCGAAAACCGCCAACAGCTTTTTACCGGCGGCCCTGTTCATAAGCTTGCGGAAAAAGGGAATGGCGTACAAACGCCGCGAAACCGCGCCGGTGGTCAACTTGGGCAGTACCGTGGTTTTATAAATTTTTTCAATGACCAGCGGCACAGAGAGCATGGCCGTGGGTTTGACCGCCGCCAGCGCGGGCAGCAGCACTCGGGCCGTCGGGGGTTTGTCCAGGTAGTGCACATGAACGCCGTGCAGTATGGGCAGCACCAGTCCGGCAGAACATTCAAACGTGTGGGGCAGGGGCAGAATGGACAGCATTCTGTCCTGATCGGAAAGCTGTACAACGCCGTACACCGCAGTCGCATTGGAAACGATGTTCTTGTGCGTGAGCATGACGCCCTTGGAGTGCCCGGTGGTGCCGGAGGTGTAGATAATGGCGGCCAGGTCATCCTCACCCGGTTCGTCCTGCTTGTGCAGGGCAGCGCGGCGGGCTATTTCCATCCACTTGCGCACTTCGCGCAGGCTTTTGCTTTTCATGGAGCGCAGGGTGTCTCTGCCGATACCCTGGCTGATGGGCGTAAAGTTTTCAATGCTGACGAACAGCGGGGAAGGGGCAAAGTGGGCGTCTTCTACCTTCGGAAAAAGTTTTTCCGAAACAAAAACAACCTTTGCTTCTGAATGGCGGATGATGTGGGCTACGGCGTCGCTGTGAAACTCCGTAAGAATGGGCACGATAACGGCGCCCATTCCGGTAACGGCGAAATAGACAATGCCCCAGTTCGGCGAGTTTTCCGACAAAAGGGCCACTTTGTCGCCAAAGCCGATTCCCTGTGAAGCCAACCACTGGGCGAGGCTGGAGGCGGCATCGCGCATTTCGCTGTAGGTAAGCGCTTCCTCATCGCCGAAATTGGACAGGGCCGGGCGTGAGCCATAGCGCTGTGCGCTCTGGTCTATTACCTGACGCAGGGTAAGCGCGTCTAGAGTGGGTCTTCCCATATCGTTTCCGCAAGGTACAAATGAACCGGAGTGCAGCCCGCCGGACACCTGTCCGGCTTCGGAGGCCATTGCATAAGGCAGTATGCAATGGCTTCCAAAGACTATTCCACATCCGCCAAAGAAGCAATCACCGCGGCGTACTCGTCCAGAGCCTGTTCCAGCCCGTCCATGCTGACGATTACACCGGTCATGTCGTCGGCTTTGGCGGAGACTTCCAGCTTTTCAGCGGCACCGGCCACCGTGGTGATGGAAAGGTTCGCCGAAGAGCCTTTGAGCGAATGGGCGTGCTCCCTGATGGCGGCGAGGTCTCCTTCCATAATGGCGCTGTTGATTTTTTCCTTGATATTGGGAATATCATTGGCCACATGGCGAAGGAGCTTGAGGTACAGTTTTTTGTTGCCGGCTACTCTGGGCAGGCCGGAAGCGATATCTATGCCGGGAAGAGTTGAGGGAAATTCAGCCACAACAGACTCCTGATACATTGCTATGTTAGTGCTCGTGCACAGCCCGTATTGTTACGAACGCACGGCAGGGAACTCATAAGGAACACACTGATACTACAAATAATTTCATAAACAGGCCAGTGGTCTGTTTATGAAGACCGCTCTGCGCGATCTTGCGGTATTACGACCCAAGCCAGCGGGCGATCACACCAAACACTTCGTCCGGGTCTATGGGCTTTGTTACATGGGCGTTCATGCCGACAGAAAGGCTTCTTTCCTTGTCGCCCACCATTGCGTGCGCCGTCATGGCAATAATCGGCAAGGTGCGCAAATGTTCGTGCTTTCGCAAGGCTGTGGTGGCTGTCAGGCCGTCCATGCGAGGCATCTGGATATCCATGAAAACCAAATCATACTGATTTTCAAGCGTCATTTCAACGGCTTCTCGGCCGTCATTTGCAATATCCACTATAAAGCCTGCTTTTTCAAGCATTTCCCGTATCACTATCTGGTTGATTTCATTATCTTCCGCAACCAGGATGCTTTTTCCGGCAAGGTGTGAAACGGCTGCTTCCGCCGTGTTGTTTGCGGAATGCGCTGTTTCCGTGGTTCCAGGCAGGTATATGCCCTGCTCATTCTCGGCAAACCGGAACAGTGCGGAAAAGCGAAAATCCGTTCCTTTGCCCGGCTCACTGACGCAACGTATGTCGCCGTGCATCATTTCCACCAGGCGTTTGGAAATGGCAAGGCCAAGGCCGGTTCCGCCAAAGCGGCGCGTGGTGGACGTATCTGCCTGGGAAAAGGCTGTAAAAAGCTTGTCCGCCTTTTCGCGTTCAAGTCCGATGCCGGTGTCTTTCACGCTGAAGCCGAGCCGCAGGTCATGCGGGCTTCGCTCCATTTCCATCACTGTTATGGTAATGCCGCCCCTGGAAGTAAACTTGAAGGCGTTGCCCACAAGGTTGATAAGCACCTGGTGCAGCCTTAGCGGGTCGCCCCGCAAAAAGAGCGGCTCGACAGCCTGCACGTCCAGGGTAAAGGCAAGCTGCTTTTGCTCCGCAGTGGTCCGGAACATATCCAGAACCGCCTGCAAAATATCGCGCAGAAGAAAATCTGTTTCCTCCATCTCCAGCTTTCCGGCCTCGATTTTGGAAAAATCAAGAATATCGTTAATGATGCGCAAAAGCGTTCTGGCCGATTGCTCCGCCTTTTCCAGATAGCTGCGCTGGCGCTCAGAAAGGCTGGTGTCGAGCACCAGACGGGTCATGCCCAGAATGGCGTTCATGGGGGTACGGATTTCATGGCTCATATTGGCAAGAAATTCGCCCTTGGCCTTTGTGCTTTCTTCCGCAGCGTCCCTGGCAAGCCGGAGTTGGCGCTCTGTTTCGCGCATTTCCGTAACATCCAGAAACCAGGACATGACGCATGGCTTGGCAAAATATTCCGCCATAAAGGCGTTGGCCAGCATTTCCTTGGGGGCACCGTCCGCACTGCGCATGCTGACGACGCGCCAGTTGACCACGCCTGTTTCCCTGACCTCGGCAAAAAGCCGCTCGCGCTCCTCTTTTTCAGTATAAAATTCCTGTATGTCCGAGCCTTCGCGAATACCGAAAAACTCTTTGGCGTATGGCGTGGCAAAGCGGACCTTGTTGTGCACAAGTATAACAAAGCAAACCGGACTGCTGTCCATTATTTTTGTAAGCAACTGCCGCTCTCTGTCCACTTCGGCTGTTTTTGCCTTGAGTTCTGTCAAGTCGCGAATGTAGCCAAGGGCGATGGGCTTGCCGTCATGTTCCACCCGGACAATGGTTATTTCCGCGGGCATGGGCGTTTTGTCCGGCAGGGCGAACATCCATTCAAAGCGGACATAGCCTTCGGCAAAAGTCCGGCGAATAAGCTCTTGGGCCGTAGGCACGCTTTCGCTGCCGTCAGGCTGGTAGGGCGGCATGAGTTCAAAAAACCGCTGCATGTATTCCTGTTTGTTTTTTACCTTGAAAAGCACCACAGCGGCGTGGTTGCTGTCAACGCACTCAATTTTGTCGTTCCAGAAATTGCAGGCAAGCGGGGTCGTGTCCAGCATGATTCTGGTGCGCTGGTCAGCCTCATGCATTTTGGTCACATCCTGCATGGCCTCGATATGACCGATGCTGCGCCCCGACTTGTCCAGAAGGTATGAAGCCTGGCCCTGAAAAAAACGCTTGCGCTCCGGATTGTAGCGGTAAATCGCTTTTGCCCGTGCGCCGGAATAACCCGCAGCGTCTCTGGACGGCGGCTGTTCTTCCCCCCAGGGCACGGCCTTTTGACCGAGCACGGCACCAAGCGAACTGGCCCCGATGTTGGACAGGGCAGGGGCGTTCAGGTAGGTCCAGCGCTCGTTCATGTCGGTTACGTAAATGGGAAAGGGGATGCTGTCGATAACCGCTTTGTACCACCACATTTTGTCGGTGATTACGTCAAAGGCCCGCCCCAGGCTCTGGGCGAAATGCGCTTCGTCGATTACGCTGGGCATGCCGGGAATGCCCGGTACGTCGTGTGAACCCCGCGCATCGGTCGGCTCGGGCATACCGGACCAGTCGGACAGGCCGGAAAGGCCGGGGCGATCAGGCAGACCGGGAAGGCTGGCCTGTCCGGCAGGCAGCTCGGGTGCGGCGTTTTTTGCTCCGGAAACGGGGGGCAGAAGGGTGTCGGTGTGGGCGGTGTCGGCAGCGATGGCGTCTACCCTGTTGCGAATGTTGCGCAAAAGCTCTGTGCGTTCAAGCACGGTTTGTTCCAGAACGGCCTTTTGCCGGGCAATGGTTTCCAGAGCTATTTTCTGTTCCTGTTCCTGACGGATGCGCCTGTCGATATCCAGTTGCCCGCCGACAACCCGTGCGGGTTTGCCGTCTTCCCCCTTGTTTACGGCGCGGCCCATGTCATACACCCACACATAATGCCCGTCTTTGTGCCGGATGCGCAGTTCGGTCTCATACGCGTCCGACCGGCCTTCCCGAAGCTCGTCAAGCGCAATGTCAGCCCGCTGTTTGTCTTCCGGGTGCAGCAGGTTTTCCCACAGGGCGACTGTGGAGGGGACTTCATGCTTATTATAGCCGAGCATGGAAAAGAAGGTGTTGTCAAAATTCACCCTCCCGCTCTCCAAATCCCAATCCCAGGTTCCGAATTTCACTTCGCTTAGAATCATTTCCATCTGATTCTTGCTGATTTCCATGTCCAGGCTGGCTTTTTTCTCTGCCGTAATGTCCTGCAACACCCCCAAAAGGCGTATGGTCTGACCATCTTCGTCATGCTCTACAACCTGACCCCGGTCCAAAGCCCAGATAATGCTG
>JAJDIC010000111.1 GCA_030266525.1 Desulfovibrio sp. OttesenSCG-928-G15
CGCGCCATGAACGCCAAAGTCATGGGCACGGATAACGACCCCTACTACGGTGCCCCCACAATCTTGCTGGTACTCGCCAAACGCGACCATACCACCCCTGTTGAAGACGGCAGCGCCGTGCTTGCCTACATGGCTGTGGCGGCTGCCTCTCTGGGGCTTGGCACCTGCTGGGTTAACCGTGAACGGCAGATGTTTGACAGCGATCAGGGTAAAGCCCTGCTGCAAAAATGGGGCATAGCAGGCGACTACCTCGGCATCGGCGCGCTCTCTCTGGGCTACCCCGACGGCGAACCCGCGATACGCGCCCCGCGCAAACCGGATTATATAACGATTATTACATAAAAAGATTGGAAGGCAAGGGCTGGTTTGTCTGCCCCGCCGGTCACAGGAATTCCAGCCCTTGGGGTTCCCCGCCAGGGGGGATGAGCCCTCCGGCCCCGCAATGGGGACGGCGTCCGCATTGGAGCGACGTCCGCATTGGGACGGCGGCATTGTGTGCTGGTACTCTTGGCGACTTTCTTTGCGAGAAAGCCTACAATAAAACGGGGGAGGCCCGAAAGCCTCCCCCGTTTTATTCGTTCCATCGGGTGTTGGGGTTCTACAGAACCTTGAACACGCGTTCTTCGTTGCTTTCCGGGTCAATGACGTGCACGGCGCAGGCAATGCAGGGGTCAAAGGAGTGGATGGTGCGCAGGATTTCCACCGGGCGCTTTGCATCGGCAATAGGTGTGCCGACAAGAGCTTCCTCAAAGGGACCGGGGGCGTTGCGCAGGTCGCGCGGGCCCATGTTCCAGGTGGTCGGAACCACAAGCTGGAAGTTGCCGATTTTTCCGTCCTGAATATCAATCCAGTGGGAAAGAGCGCCACGCGAAGCAGTAACAAAACCGACGCCCTGAGCGGACTTGGGCATTTCCCATTTTTCCACGATTTTGGGCGCAGAGCCTTCCTTGCCGATCTGGTCCTGCATTTCCTTGACCCAGCCTTCAACCTGATTGGCAATGGCCAGGGTTTCAATGCCGCGGGCAGCGGTACGACCAAGGGTGGAGAACAGGGCGGCAGGGCCGACGCCGAGGGTATCAAGCACCTTGTCCACAAGGGGAACAACGGCGGAATTGCCCTTGGCATACGCGACAAGCACCTGGGCCAGGGGACCTGTTTCACAGGGCTTGTCTTCATAGCGCGGAGACTTGGACCAGGAATAACGCTCGTCGCCATGCAGGTCGGTAAAGGCAGCTTCGGTCTTGCCCTTGTAGGGATGCAGGGATTCTTCGCCCTTGTACCAGCTGTGGCGTACTTCTTCCGTAATCTTGTCCTGCTCAAAGTCGGCGATTTTGGTAAGGTCGCGGTTCCAGATAACGCCGGGCTGGAAGAAGCCGGAGTTACGGTCCCAGTCATCCTTGCAGAATTCGCCGAAGGTAATGAAGTTGGAAGTGCCGCCATAGGTGGCAACGTCCTTGTACTGCCCGGCAACAGCCAGCAGATCGGGAATGTACACTTCCTGAATAAACTTGATGGTTTCCTGCTCAAGCTTGAGGAATTCTGCAATGGCTTCCGGCTTGAGGGAGTTGTAACAGGAAACACCGCCGACCACGAGGAATTGCGGGTGCGGGTTTTTGCCGCCGAAAACAGCCATGGCGCGCGCGGCGCGAACCTGCAGATGCAGGGCTTCCAGGTAGTGAGCGGTGGCAATAAGATCCAGCTCCGGCTCAAGGTTATACGCCGGGTGCCCGCCCAGGAAGTAGGCGTTGGTGAAGTGGCCGATCTGACCGCTTTCCACGTAGGCTTTTACCCTGTCCTGTACCTTTTTCAGGTCTTCGGTGGTTGTTTTACGCGGGGAAATGCTGGTGGCTATCTGGGCGGCCTTTGCCGGGTCGGCCTTGAGGCAGTTGGTAACGTCCACAAAGTCAAGCGCGTGCAGGTGATAGAAGTGCACAACGTGGTCATGCAGAAACTGGGAAGCCAGTACCAGGTTGCGCAGCATTGTTGCCAGAGTGGGAATTTTGACGCCCACGGCCATGTCTACGGCGCGGGTGGAAGCCAGAGCGTGCGTATAGGTACACACGCCGCAGGAGCGGGCGGTAATGTGCTGCGCGTCTTGCGGGTCGCGACCGACGAGAATGTTCTCCAGACCACGGAACAGGGTTCCGCAGCTATAGGCCTTGCTGACTTTGCCCCCCTCAACTTCCACTTCAATGCGGAGGTGGCCTTCGAGGCGGGTTACCGGGTCAACTACAATAGGTCCGTTATAGGACTGGTCGAAAACTGCTTGATCTGCCATGGGGTTCCTCCCGTATTGGCGGCATTGGTGGTTTCTGAAAGTAGGATGCGGCCTTGACTATAAAGAGCTGAAGCCCAGGGGCCTAGCTTTCATAGAAGGGCGACATCTGATCCCAGAAGTCGGGTTCGCTGCAACCAATGCAGGGGTGTCCCGCCTGAACGGGCCAGTTGGCTCCCGGAGCGCTGTCCAAAGAGTTGAACTTGGCCGAAGGGCAGTTGTTGTACGTGCTGGGGCCTTTACAGCCGAGGTTGTACAAACACCAGCCCTGGCGGGCTTCGTCAGAATCAAAAGAGTCCGCAAACTGGCCGTTCTCGAAGAAGGGCAGACGTTCGCACTGCTCGTGCACGGACTTGCCGAAAAACATTTTCGGACGGCCCTGGTCGTCCAGCGGGGGAATGCCGCCTTTCTGGATATAGTAGACGATGGTGCCGATAATATTGATGGGGTTCGGGGGGCAGCCGGGAATGTTGATCGCCTTGACACCAAGGGAGCCGTAACAGTCGTTGATGCCTTTTGCGCCGGTGGGGTTGGGCTTGGCCGCCTGTACGCCGCCATAGGCCGCGCAGGTGCCGTAAGAAATGACCGCTGCCGCCTTGGTAAGGACTTTCCTGTTAATTTCCAGCATGGTGTGGTTGCCCACCTTGCCGAAGTTTCCGTTATCCGCAGTGGGAATGGCACCTTCAACAATGGCCACAAAAGGCTCGCCGCTGTTCACGGTATCCCACAGGGCCTTTTCCGCGGCTTCGCCGGCGGCGGCCATGATGGTTTCCTGGTAAACCATGTTCACGGTGTCCAGCAGAACCTGGTCAATGTAAGGAGCGGACGTGCGCAAAATGGCTTCCGAACAGCCGGTACATTCCGCGTTGTGCAGGTATACCACGTTGGGGCGCGCGCCGGCACCGCCAGTAAGGGCTTTTGCCACTTCCGGGGCAAAAGCCGGGCCCATACCCATGGCCACTGCCACCGCAGTACAGTATTTAAGGAATTGACGCCGGTCTATGCCATGCGCCTGCAGCCGCTTTTCCACATCATCTTTTGCGTTTCCAACGGCAAACCGCATTCTGTAGCCTCCTTGTGTCATGCGCCTCATTGGCAGCGTAGGAGAAAGCCGCGAGAGCGAATGCCCCGTGGCACTCCTCCCGAATAACCCCAGCCAAAGCCATATCGACAGCAAACTGGTTATGGGTCATGGTCCTGACAGTATATCACGGGAAAAAAGAGAATCCTAATCAATAAATCAGATATTCTCATTCTTTTCTCATTGATCACGCCTATAGCTTGTTCATGTTGCCCTAATTTCGCCGGTAAATCAATGGGGCAATGACGCCACCGCCCAAAATGCCAAGCCCATCCCCCTGCTCCAGTCTCCCGAAAGGGGAGCGAAGCAATCCCTTTCCTCTTGCTCTTCCACCTGGCAGGGCGCGAGTCTTCACAAGACCGAACGCCACACAGCCCCCCTGCCCCAGTCTCCCGAAAGGGGAGCGAAGCAATCCCTTTCCTCTTACTCTTCCGTACCGGCTAAACTCAGGAAAACGCCGATTTTTTCCGTCTGGCAAGGCGCGAGTCCATTGTAAAGGCAGGCTGGACTCTTCAGTCCTGCCTGCCTTTACAATGGACTCAGCAACGCAGTCCAGACGGAAAAAATCGGCGTTTTCCTAGAAGGGCCAGATGTTGTCGATCAGCCTGGTCAACCAGCCCGGGCGCTGCTTGTCGGCCAGCACACCCTTGCCGAAGTATTCCACCTTGGAGTCAGCCAGCTGGGTGGACTCAACCGAGTTGTCGGAAGCTACGTCCTGGGCGCGTACCAGACCGCTTACCACCATGTACTGGGTTTCATCGTTCACGCGGATTTCGCGCGCGCCCTGAATTTGGAGCACTCCGCCGGGCAGTACGTTCAACACCCGTGCGCCAATGGTGGCGGTGACATAGTTTTCCCGTTTTGTTTCACCTGTGGCGCTCAGGCCGGAAGTATGTTTTGTGGACAGGATAGGGTCAATGCCGACCTTGCCGGAAAGCGGCCCGCCAAGGCCGGGCAGCAGCCCGACCGTATCCTTGTTGAACGCGGCGGCGACGTTGATATCGTGGTTTGTTTCCCTGTCAGCCGTGGTGTCGGCCTTGGATTTTGACTTGGCGCTTTCCACCACCTTGACCAGAATAATGTCGCCGACGCGCCGGGCGCGGTTGTCCGCGTACAGGTCACGCGACTCATGGGCGCTGTAGAGAGAGCCGGGGTTGTGATAGCGCTGCTCCGGCTCGGTATACTGCTGCGGCGGGGTCATGGGCGGTGAAGGCATGGCATGCCTGTCCTGCCCGGCACAGCCGCCAAGCATGGAAGCCAGGGCTACGCCCAGGATCAGGGAATAATATGTACGGGTATTGCGCTTGTTCATGATATTCCTCGCGAATACAGGGTCTTTACTGATTTTTAACCACCACCACAGTAGAGGAATCCCTCACCACTGCGTAAACGTCCTTGCGGCTTTCCAGGTTGCGCACAAGAATGGTTTCTCCGGCCGCGCCGTCTGCCAGGGCTTCCGCCTGCAGGGCGAGTTGCACGGTTCTCCCTTCATAGACTAGCGTAACAATGCTGCCCTTGCGCACGGTAGGTATATGCGCCACATCCGAGGCGTAAATTACCTGTCCGACCCCGATGGGCCTGCTTACCCGCCAGGGGCCGCCACGGCCGTCCCAGGGGTCGGAGCGCAGGTTGGCAAGATTCATTCGTTTGAATGTCACCTTGCTGTGCTCCAAAAGGTCGTCCCTGTTCAACGTTACGGTGGAACAAGGCACCTCTGCCCAACAATCTGCAAAAACCGAACCAGTCAGCTTCTGGACCACGGTTCCGTCCATTTCCTTAACCAGAAGGCGCAGGCTGTTCCGACCGGGCGTCATTTTTTTGGCTAGATCCAGCACAAGCTCCTGACCAGAATGCTGCATGAATACATGCTGCGGCAGGCGAAAATCTGTCAGCA
>JAJDIC010000112.1 GCA_030266525.1 Desulfovibrio sp. OttesenSCG-928-G15
AAGTTGCCAGACTGACCAGACGCAAAAGGGTGTGGTGTGTTGGCGCCTCCTCCCGCCTGAAAGAAGCGATGAAGGATGTACTGGGCGAAATACGCACCGCCTCGGAGTCATTGCGCCTGACCTCTTTTTCCCTTGATGAGGACAAGCTGGCAGACACAGCCAAGTTTCTTTCCCGCATCGGGGCTACCCGCATAGCCGATAATATCCTGCTTCTGCTTGAGGAAGACTATGGCCCCGCCTACAACCGGCTGTGCCGCATTCTCACGGGCTATGTGCCTGTTTTGCTGCCTACCGGCCTGTACCTGCCCGCCGGACCGGGTCTTTCCTGGACGCCGGAGCATGTGGGTCTGGCCATAACCCAGACTGATGCCGATCTTGCTGCCTTTCTCGATAAAAAGCGCATTGCGGTGTGCGTTACCGCAGGACAGTACGCCTCGTGCATCGAACCTGCGCTGAAAAGCCTTGGCTGCCAGTTTCATGTGACCGCCATGTTCGACCCGGATCCGAAGCGCCGGGGCGCGCACCACGGGGTGCTGGAAATTCAGCCTCCGGAAAAAATGAGCAAAGGCGGCTTTGACTGCCTGATAACGACGCGCTTCTTTTTTGAGAACAGCAAAAACCTTCTGTACGCCTACCCGGTGGACAATACGCCGCTGGTCATGCTCGGCAGCGCCGAATCCATCACCCGTTCATCAGAAGTCGTTTTGTGCCACTCGCTTTTCACCAGCCCGAATGGGCCGCTCAGTTGGCAGGAGCCTTCCAGGCAACAGGGTTTTTTCTTGCGCCACTACCACCGGCTCTACCCCGGCTTTACCGGCAATGCGGACAAGCACTGCGAAGAACTGGCCAACACCACCTATCAATGGCGGCTCAACAAAAGGGCCATCTATGCCGTAGACAGGCCAGGCCCGCTGGTAAACACCAGGGACGGCATGCGCCTGACCACCGACCAGCCCGTCCGGCACGACAATGCCGTGTACATGCTCGGCAAAAGCTATATTTACGGCAATTTCAACGAAGACAAAGACACCATTTCCAGTTGCCTGCAACGCATATGCAACAAACAGGCGCAATCAGGCGCCATTGGCAGGCAGTTTTTGGTAAACAACAAGGGCTTGAGCGGCTCTGACCTGCCGAACATGCTTCGGGTGCTGATGGAAATCGCATTGAAAAAAGGGGATATTGTCACCCTGGGTATGACGCCGGAAATGTATACGGAACAAAGCCTTGTGCTTATCAAACGGATGCAGGAAATCACCGTGGCAAAACAGGCCGGGTTTGCCGTTTTTCTGCACCCGGTGCCCTATTTTCTGGACAACCCTTCCGAGCACGAAATGGAAGTGGTGCATTTTCGCGCCCAGCAATACGGCGACCCGTACTTTGCAGAGCGCATCAACAGCCTGTTCCCCGCAGGCAACGCGGCTTATCGCGACGCACTTTCCGCCCAGAACATTCCCACCTATGATCTGCAGCCCTTTTTCCAGCGACCGCACGATATGGGCGAAATTTTCGCCGATACGTTCCACATGGTGGCCAAGGGAAACGAGCGCATCGCCCTTGTCATGTATGACGCCTATGTTCGCAACGCCGAACCCGTCAGCACGGAAGGGGTGGACGAAATTGTCTTGCAGGACATCATTTCCATTGTCAGAAAATCGGCCAGAAACAACCTTACCGTGGACAAATGGGTTACGTCCGTTCCCCGTTTCCCCGGCGGGAGCGGGCAGAAAGTCGGCTCCATCGTCATGAACTGCAACCCCTTGACCGCAGGCCACGAGCATATCATCGAAGCCGCGCTCAGCCAAACAGACCGTCTGTATATTTTTGTGGTGGAAGAAGATCGCAGCGACTTTGATTTCAAAACCCGCTTCGCCCTGGTCCAGGAAGGAACAAAAGAATACGGCGACCGGGTTCTGGTGGTGCCAAGCGGGCAGTTCATCATTTCTTCGGGTTCTTTCCCCGAGTATTTCAGCAAGGAACACATCGACTACACGCCGGACGTATCCTTTGAAATACTGTTATTCGGTACGGTAATCGCGCCGAGCCTGGGCATTTCAGTCCGCTTTTTCGGGGAAGAACCGTACTGCACCGTCACCCGCTCCTACCATGAGCAGATTCTGGAACTCCTGCCCCGTTGCGGCGTGGAATGCGTGGTTATCCCGAGAACAGAAGAAAGCGGCAAAGCCATAAGCGCCTCTCACGTACGCGCCCTGCTCGCTGAAAAAAACTGGGATGAACTGGAAAAGCTCGTGCCGCCCTGTACCATGGCTTTACTGCGTGAGTGGGTAGAGCAAAAACCCTAGAGAGTGTCGATTCGCATGTCCGCACGGCCTGGGGGATGGCAAAACGCCATTCACGCTGCGGAAAACCGCAAGCGTCACGCTGTGCGCGGGTTCGCCTTGCCTTTGGACGGCAAAAACGTTGCGCTCGCCCTGGCCAGTTCAGCCCCTTCCCCGTCGTAAAACCCGGCTTCAACAGATATTTTGCGCCGCTCGGCAGCCACTACCCTGGCTTTTGCGTAATAACCGCAGCCCGGCTGGACCGGCTTTTTGTACCGTATGACACACTCGGCTGTAAAAGCCCATTCGCCGCAGCGTTGTTTTACGGCCCAGGCCATGGCCTCATCCATCACCGTGGCCACAAGCCCGCCGTGCACCACTCCACTGAAACCGCACCAGCTTTCATCCGGGTCGCAGGGAATATACACGGCTTGCTCGTCCGCATCATAACGCAACTGCAAATGCAGCGAACGGGCGTTTGAGCCGTTGTTGTCACAAATAAAACATCCCGGCGAACCGGGCAGATCTTGCAAATTCGCTGTCTTCATCGCCTTCTCCTTGACGCATCGTACATATCGACTCCCGCAGGAAAATTCAACGCTCCGCATTGCCGGAAAAACACGCGCACTTGCGAAGTCGGTGAATGCCTTGCACAAGTGCGACCATACAGACAAAAGCGCATCGGCGAAATGGTAAAACCAGCCGAAAAGGGGCCTGCCTGTTTTCACATGGCGCATTATTACACAAAGCAAGGTGGCACAACTGGTCGAGGGCTATTCGGTGGAATGCTTTTCAGAACTGCGTACAGCGCAAAAATATCCCCGGCCCGATATCCGGCACATCGGCATACAGGCGGCAGCGCGTGCCGTTGCCTACTTGGCGCACCAGTTCGCCCTTTGCATTCTCAAGACCGTAGCTTTCAGCCGCAAGTACCGGACGCCGCAAGCCCGGCAGCATGATTTCCACATCCATGTTCTGGCGCCAATTGCCCAACACTTCTACCGCCCATACCCCAAGACCTTCCGGTTCAAGCACACGCCCTACAAGGCTTCTGCCAAAATCCGGCAAGACTGTCTGTCCGTTTCTGTCCGGGCGGGCGGCAAGACCCCGGCGCTCCAGAAATTCACGGCTGATGTCGCGGCGGCGGTGCAGAAAAAAGCCTGTGCCAAGCGAGCGGGTTGCGGCGAGAAGCGCCTCTTCCAAGCAGTTTTCCAATACGGCCCGTGACAGGCGGCCTGCCGCCAAGCTATCCAGGGCGGTGCGGTAGGCATCCACAGAATGCGCCAGCCACCCGGCGCTTTTCATGCGCCCCTCCACCTTTATTCCGTCTATCCGGTTTGCCGTGAACCACGAAAGCCAAGGCAGAAGGCACAAATCCTGAGTGGCCCAAAAAGAGGAGAAGGGTTCTTCCTGCTCCACACGCCAAAGCGCCTCGCCTTTGCGGGTGTATTCTTCCACTACCAGCGAAGGCAAGGGGGAGTGCGTAGCCGGGTGCTCGTCGAGCGCCCGGTACGCAAAACGGCAAGGCTGGGTACAGCGCCCCTGGTTGCCCGAGCGGGCGTTCAGCCAGGCCGAAAGCAGGCACTGACCGGACAGGGCGAGACACATGGCGCCATGCACAAACACTTCCAGTTCCATGTCAGGCAGGGCTTTGCGCACAGCGCGAATACTTCTCGCGCCAAGCTCCCTGGCCAGATTCACGCGGGAAACGCCCTGCTCCCGCCAGAAAGCGGCTGCCGCGCTGTTCATGGTGTTGGCCTGGGTGGAAAGGTGCACCGGCACGGCAGGGGCATAGCGCCTGGCCAGGGCCAGCACACCGGGGTCGGCAATGATAAAGGCATGCACTCCTGCCTCTGCCGCATCTTCCACCTGTTGCGGCAAGACAGCCAAATCGCTCTCCAGGGCAAAGCTGTTCAGGCAATAATAAATTCTGCGCCCAAGCGCGTTGGCTTCTGCCACGGCCACGCGCAGCGCAGCCGGGTCAAAGCCTTCGCAAGCGGCCCGCAGATTACCGCCAAGGCCGCCCAGATACACGGCATCCGCCCCATACAGGAGGGCCGTGCGAAATTTGTCCATGTTTCCGGCAGGGGCAAGCAGTTCGGGCAGGGTCGTATTCATGGGGGGCAACGTACTGCAAAGGCAAAAGAACCGTCAACCACACGTTTCGAGAGTCCGTTTCCTGCCCTGAGGATATGTCGCTTGACGCGACATCAGGGCAAAGTACCTTTGAGATTTGCCGCTAACGGCGGGCAAAGCGCAGGGCCTGTGCCCCGGCCCGCCTGCGGCACACTCAAGGCCTGGCGGAGTCTTTTGATTCCGGGGTCTTTCCATTGCCCCGTCTTCACGCTAGGATGCGCCCATGCATGCAATGACTTCCCCTGTGCCCCGCCTTGTTGTTGCCGGAACAAACAGCGGTTCCGGCAAGACCACGCTTTCCCTGGCGCTTCTGGCAGCCTTTGCCCGAAAAGGTCTGCGCGTATTTCCCTTCAAATGCGGGCCGGACTATATTGACCCTGCCTTTTTGCAGGCGGCGGCGGGCACGGGGTGTATCAATCTGGACGCCTGGCTCATGCCGGAAGAAGTGCTTGCGCAAAGCTTTTTGCGCCGCATGCGCGAGGCCGCCGATGCGCCCGGCGCGCCCCTCGCCCTGATTGAAGGGGTGATGGGATATTTTGACGGCCTTGACCGCAGCAGCCGTTGCAGCACTGCACACATTGCACAATGCCTTGACGCCCCTGTCCTGCTTGTGCTCAATGCGCAGGGGCTTTCCTTGAGCGC
This sequence comes from Desulfovibrio sp. OttesenSCG-928-G15, assembly GCA_030266525.1. The sequence continues at coordinate 5,058 of JAJDIC010000112.1, forward strand.
CGCGGCAATCGTACAGGGCTTTGCGGGCTTTCAGGCGGAACTTGCCGAGCCGCAGCCGGACACGCTGTCTTCGCGTATCCGGGGCGTTGTCTGCAACAATGTA
>JAJDIC010000113.1 GCA_030266525.1 Desulfovibrio sp. OttesenSCG-928-G15
GCGCTCAATAAGAAAATCCGGGGCCAGATGCCGGTCGCGCAGCCATGTCCGGACAGGCATGCATCGCCACGAGCACACAGGCTCTGATGGTGCAGTATTCCCAGCAGTCCTGTCCCTGACAGGCATCAGCGGTTTTGCTGCCGCAGACGCCATGTATAGCTCCAAGGGGTGCGCATGGCAAACAGTGGGGTTCTGTTCGCTTGGCCCCGCAGAACGCCTGGATGGCTCCGGCAATTCTCAGCGCGGCTTGACCAGCTTTACATACACCCCGCCAAGGGTTCCGCCAGGGGCGCAAAAGGCTGGGAACGAGCGGGTAATGAGCATTTTGTTGCTTTCAATCTGTATGGCTATCGGCGCGGCCTCGGGGTGGTCCTTGTCCAGCAGAATAAGGGTGTTCTCTTCCAGCCTGGCCCTGCCGGAGGCTTTGCAGGTCCAGGTTTTTCCCGGTCCGCGTCTTTCTATGGTGACATCAAAGCCGCCGGGTACGGAACGCACATCTAGCTCGCCATCATCCATGGCATAGGCCCCTTCAAAGGGGGCCGGATGAGGCAGCGTATTGTCGGTCACGCCGGGGGCCGAACTTCCCGTCTGGCTGCTACCGGTACCTTGCTGTCCGGTGGCTTGGGGCACTGCCCCGCTCGCAAGGGGCGCGGCAGTACCATCCTTGTCATGGGGCAGGGCCGTAGCGGGGGGACGCCTGGAGACAGGGGCCGGGGCGTTTTGCTGTTGCGCTTTTGACCCTTCGGGCGGAATCTGGCCCGCTACCGGTGCCAAAGAGGCTTTGCCGGCCTGCTGGTCGGCCGCTGTGGGCAAAAAACCTTCCAGAATCGCGGCGCGTCTTTCGGTAACGGCGGCGTAGGCAGCAGCCAGAGTAGGCGCGTCTTTTTCCGCTTTGGCTTCGATATCGCGCGCTCGTTGCAGCCAGTCCCGCTGTTCAATAAGAAGTGTTTCATAGTCCTTCTTGGGCAGGGCTTTGCGCAGTTTTTCCCATATATGTACCAGCCGCTTGTCGGCTGTGGCAAAGGCAGGACTTTCAGCTACAAAGCGTTTGTACTCCGCGTCAGAAAGGGCAGAAGCGGAAAAGGGCAGGACAAGCAGCAAGAGGGTGGCGGCAATGCCAAGTTTTGTGCGCATGGGCGTTTCCCCCAATCGGTTTACGGTCTTTGCCCGCTGCTAAACGGCAAATCTCACGGAGTACCGCTTGCAGAGCAGCAAAAGGAGAGTTTAGCGGTTGTCGTCTACAAGAGAAAGCAGGTATTGCCCGTAACCGGTCTTGGCAAGAGCCGAGGCAAGGTCTTTCAGTTCGGCATTGCTTATGTAGCCGCGCCGCCAGGCAATTTCTTCCGGACAGGCTATTTTGAGCGCCTGGCGGGTTTCCACTGCCTGAACAAAGGTTCCGGCGGCAAGCAGGGCATCGTGTGTGCCTGTGTCCAGCCATGCAATGCCCCGGCCAAGCAGTTCGGCCCGCAACGCGCCTTTTGCCAGGTAGGCATTGTTTACGTCGGTGATTTCCAGCTCGCCTCTGGCAGAGGGCTTGATGTTTCCGGCAATGTCGATAACGCCGGAATCGTAAAAGTACAAGCCGGTCACCGCGTAGTTTGATTTGGGCTGCGCGGGCTTTTCTTCTATGCCAAACACAGTGCCCTGCGCGTCAAACTCCAGAACGCCATAGCGCTCCGGGTCCCTTACGTGGTAGCCGAAAACAGTTGCCCCGCTTGGGTGGCGCATGGCCCGGTGCATGGCGGCGCTAAGACCCTGCCCAAAAAAGATATTATCGCCAAGAACAAGGCAGGTGTTGCTCTCGCCGATAAAGTCTGCGGCAAGCAGAAATGCCTGGGCTATGCCTTTGGGTTCCGCCTGCTCAATGTAGCTGAACTTGCAGCCCCACTGCCTGCCGTCACGCAAAAGGTTTTGAAAAGTGGGGAGGTCTCGCGGGGTGGAAATAATGCAGATGTCGCGAATGCCCGCCAGCATCAGCACGGAAAGGGGGTAATATACCATAGGCTTGTCATACACCGGCAGCATCTGTTTGCTCAGGCTGAGCGTGAGCGGATGCAGGCGGGTTCCCGAACCTCCGGCCAGAACAATACCCTTCCATGTGGTAGTAGACATGCAACCTCCTGAACGTGAGAAAAATATATCCATTCCAATAACATAATTTGCCACAAAAATATATGTACAAACAGATCTTTGCGTGCTATCAGGAATTATTACTGTTAGTGACCGCTCTTAAACTCCACCGATCGCTCTTTACCCTCAATGGAAATGTGATAGGGTGGATTGTATATATGCATTGCGCGAGCCGTGGTTTTTGCGGGGCGCTGCCGGCAATTTTGTCGCAATTCGGGAAGGGCGCGGGCCTTTCTCCAGGCAAAGGGGTTGATTATGGACGTTGTGTTGTTGTCGCGCTTGCAGTTCGCGGTAACGGTATTCTTCCATTTTGTCTTTGTGCCGCTCACTCTGGGGCTTTCCATGCTTCTTGCGATCATGGAAACAGTATATGTTCGCACAGGGAACGAGCAGTATAAAAGAATGGCCAAGTTCTGGGGCAAACTTTTTTTAATCAACTTTGTGCTGGGCGTTGTTACCGGTATCACGCTGGAGTTTCAGTTTGGCACCAACTGGGCGAACTACTCACACGGCGTGGGCGATATTTTCGGCTCCATCCTGGCCATAGAGGCCACGCTGGCCTTTTTTCTGGAGTCCACCTTCATTGCGGTCTGGCATTTCGGGTGGGAGCGCATATCCAAAAAAGCCCACTGTTTTGCCATATGGATGGTGGCCCTCGCCGGTAACCTTTCTGCCGTGTGGATTATTATTGCCAACGGCTGGATGCAGAATCCGCTCGGCTCGGAGTTTGTCGACGGCAAGGCCATTTTGACCGATTTCTGGGCCGTTATTTCCAACCCCTTCGCCTGGAGCATGTTTTTTCACACCATTCTGGCCTCGTGGATGCTGGGGGGCTTCTTCATGCTCGGCATTTCCGCCTGGCACCTGGTGCGTGGCAATGAGCAGGACTTTTTCGGCAAGTCGTACAGGATGGCTGCCGTGTGGACCCTGTTTTTTGCCTGCGCAGTCGCCCTGCAAGGGCACAGCCATGGCATGACTGTGACAAAATACCAGCCCACCAAGCTTGCAGCCATGGAGTCGCACTGGGAAAGCGCTTCCCCGGCCCCCATGTATTTGCTGGTCTTGCCCAACGAGGCGAAAAAGGAAAACTATTTTGAATTGTTGCCCATACCCGGACTGCTCAGCTTTTTGGCCTATGGCGATTTCAGTGCCGAAGTGAAGGGCCTGAACGAGCTTGCCCCGAAAGACTTTGCCGAGTTTCAGGAAAAAACCGGCTATGATCCGGCAAAACCGGTGGTAATCATGGCCGACGGGGAAGCGATTGAGCGACCAATCAAACCGGAAGACGCCATGCCCCCGGTTTTGATAACCTTTTTGTCATTTCGTCTGATGGTCGGGCTGGGCACTCTTTTCCCCCTGCTGGCTTTCATGGCCCTGTACTGGCGCAAGAGCATTGGTCAACGGCCCGGGTTTACGCGCATTTTGCTGTACGCCATACCGCTGCCCTATATAGCGATTATGGCGGGCTGGACCGTAGCCGAAGTCGGTCGCCAGCCCTGGATTGTGAACAAACTCATGCTGACGGTGCAGGGCATTTCCGCCGTGCCCGCATCCAGCGTGGCAGCGTCGCTTGGGGCGTTTATCGTCATTTACGGCCTGCTTGGGGCACTGGATATTTACCTTTTGCGCAAATTCGCTATCAAGGGCCCGGCCCCGCTCGCTGCGGGCGCGGAAGCCGAAACTTCGTCCGCACCGGCCGCATAAAGGAAGACGAAAATGTCCGAAATACTCAGTCATGAAAATTTGCAGGTCATCTGGTTTCTGCTTTGGGGTCTTTTGTGGGGTATTTACTTTATGCTGGACGGCTTTGACCTCGGCATGGGAACCCTTTTGCCCTTCATAACAAGAACGGATGAGGAGCGGCGGGTCATATTTAACGCTACAGCGCCGTTTTGGGACGGTAATGAGGTCTGGCTTATTACTGCCGGGGGGGTGACCTTTGCCGCCTTTCCCCTGGCCTATGCCGTTATGTTCAGCGCTTTGTACGCACCGCTGCTCATACTGCTGTTTGCCCTGATTTTCCGGGCCGTGGCCCTTGAATTTCGCCGCAAGATAGACCACCCCCGTTGGCGCGGGCTTTGGGACGCAGTGCTCTTTCTGGGCAGCGTTTTACCGGCGCTTCTTCTGGGAGTGGCCTTTGCCAACCTTTTTCAGGGAATTCCCATCAACGAGGCCGGGGTATACATGGGGAACCTGATCTCCCTGTTGAACATATACGGTCTTTTGGGCGGGGTATTGTTTGTGGTCATGTTTGCCCTGCACGGGGCCATCTGGCTTGCCATCAAGTCGGAAGGCGAGGTGCATGCAAGGGCGCTTGCTGCGGCCCGGGGCCTGTGGCCCGTGCTGCTCGGCCTGGCCCTGGCTTTTTTAATGGCCTCCTCGCACTACACACCGCTGTACGCGAACTATTCTCACACCCCTGCGCTCATGGTCATTCCCATTGTGGCCGTGGTGCTGTTCCTGCTGGTGCGCCTGCTGTTGGAAAGCACCATGCTCTGGTCTGCCTTTTTCGCAAGCGGCGGCTTCATCCTGCTGATTACGCTGTTTGGCGTAATCGGCATGTTTCCGGCCATCATTCCTTCCAGCCTTACGCCGGAGGCCAGCATTACCGTAGCCAAGGCCGCATCGTCGCAACTGACCCTGACAATCATGCTGGCTGTGGCCCTGATTTGTGTGCCCGTGGTCATAGGCTACCAGACCTGGGTATATACTATCTTCTCGCACAAGGTGACCAAGGAAGAACTGGATTCCGAGCATTCGTATTAGATAGCGCAGTCACGAGATGTCTTTTGCCCTCTGCCCGTGTTGCGACAGAACCCCACGAAGGTCATGGACGAAAGAGTCCGTTCCCTCCTGGTGAACCTCTCGCGCCTTGGCAGAGAACATGTATATACATTTCAATGGTAAAATGCTCCAAGCGCAGGGGCGCTTCTCCGCCTTTTCGGCAGGGAAGCGCCCCAGGCTACTCTCCATCACTCTTCGCCGCAGCGTCTACTCATCAATATCAATCCACTGCAAGGC
>JAJDIC010000114.1 GCA_030266525.1 Desulfovibrio sp. OttesenSCG-928-G15
AAACTCTGTGCCATCCCCCGCAAATGTGCGGAGAGAACCCGTGATTTAAAAATATAGTGTGTTATTTTAGTGATATGTGCATTATAAAAGTAGCAACAAAAAACCGGAGGATGCACTTGCCTGCCTCCGGTGCCCGGGAAAAGTGTCCAGGTTTGGACAAAATGTAAAAAAGTTGGACATATTTTTTTGGACAGTGTATGGTCGTTCTGAAACGAAGCAGCTTTTTCAGGAGAGTATTCATGTCTGTTCAGGAAACAAGCAAACTGCAACTTTTGCCTGGAAGCCAGTGCCTTGAAGGAATGCGCGCCCTTGCGGACTGCATTTATGAGGGCGTATGTGCCATAGATACAAAGGGACTGGTAATCATATGGAACAGAAGCGCTGAAAAGCTGTATGATATTCCTGCGCGGAAGATATTGGGAAGGCCCTTGCAGGAGTATTTTCCCGATGCCCTGCTGGACAAAGTGCGCAAGAGTCGGGTTGGTGAATTCAACGTTTCGCACCACCCGAAAGACAAGAAAAGCACACATATCGTTATTTCCGCCATGCCCTGGTACATTGACGGCGTGTTTCAGGGGGTTATTTCAACAGACAGAAATTACGATGAAGTAATGAACCTGTATGCGGACCTTGAAGATGCCAGAGCCAAAGTGACCTTCCTGCAAGGGCAGATCAAGAAACAGTCCGGGGTATTCGGCACCATAATCGGCAACAACAAGGACTTTTCGCGCAAGGTGAACCACGCCATACAGATTGCCCCGACAGATGCCAGCGTTATTCTTACCGGCGAAAGCGGCACGGGAAAGGAGCTGTTCGCCCGCGGCATACATGAGCTTTCAGGGCGCGAAGGGCTGTTTGTGCCGATAAACTGCAGCGCCATTCCGTCCGAGCTGTTTGAATCGGAGTTTTTCGGCTACACGCCCGGCGCGTTCACCGGGGCAAGCCGCAGGGGCAAGGCGGGGTTTTTTGAGCTGGCCAATTCCGGCACAATATTTCTTGATGAAATTTCCGAAATGCCGATCAATGCACAGGCAAAGCTGCTGCGTGTTCTACAAGAGCGGGAAGTGTTGCGCGTTGGCGGTGCAAAGCCGGTCAAGCTGAACGTGCGCGTTATTGCCGCCAGTAACAGGAATTTAAAGGAAATGATGCAGCGCGGCCTTTTCAGGGAAGACCTGTATTACCGCCTGAGCGTCATTGACATAAACCTGCCCCCCCTTCGCGAGCGCAAAGAAGATATTCCGCTGCTCATCCAGCACTTTGTACAGGACTTTTGCCAGAAAAACGGCCAGGCCACCAAGTCTGTCCAGACCGAAGTGATTAACATGCTCTGCGCCTACTCTTGGCCGGGCAACATGCGCGAACTGATGAACGTCATTGAAAACCTGGCCATCACCTGCAAAGGCGACACCATTACCAAGAAGACCATGCCGAGTTACATAATAGCCGCCATCAACAACGACAGCCCCAACCGGGAAGAACAGCGCGAAAGCCTGAGCTCCGCAGTGCGCTTCATGGAGTCAAGCCGGATTCTCAACGCCCTGGAAGCCTGTCGGAACAACAAGTCCAAGGCCGCCCGCATGCTTGGTATTCCCAGGGCGTCGCTATATAACAAGATGGAAGAGTACGGCATCGAAAAGTAGGGAAACGCCGACTTTTTCTATTTGGGCTGCGTTGCTCGCCTTTTTGGAAGGGGGACAGGACGGAAGAGTCCAGTCCCCCTTCCAAAAAGACTCGCGCTTTGCCAAATGAAAAAATTCGGCGTTTCCCTGGATACTGTCGACACGAGTTTGGATTCTGTTCTCTGCGTTCATGACCCTTCGCTAAACAGTAACGCCCCCCTTTGCAAAAGGGGGCGTTACGTTTCTTGAGGGTTTAAACGGAAACCCAGGAAAAAATCCGCGTTTTCCTACATATTCCAGCCGGTGAATACCTTCTTTTTCCATGCCGCGAAGTCGGCTTCAAAGTTGTCGATGGAAAGCTCGGTGCGTTCGCCGCTGCGGCGATCCTTGGCTTCCACGATCTTTTTGCCGAGGTTGGTTTCGCTGATAATCAGCTGCATGGGCACGCCAATCAGGTCGCCATCGTTGAACTTGACGCCGGGGCGCTCGTCGCGGTCGTCCACAAGAACGTCGCTACCGGTGGCTTCAACAACCGTGTGCAGCTTGTCCGCAAGCTCGGACGCGGCCTTTGAGTTGACATCCAGGTTGATGATCAGGACTTCAAAAGGCGCTATGGGCGGCGGGAAGAAGATGCCCTTTTCATCGTGGTTTTGCTCGATGCTGGCCGCGATAACGCGCGTTACGCCGATGCCGTAGCAACCCATGACAAAGAACTGTTCCCTGCCGTTTTCATCAAGGAATTTCGCGTTCATGGCTTCGGAATATTTTACGCCCAGCTTGAAGACGTGGCCCACTTCAATGCCGCGCGGCAGTTCAATTTCACCGCCGCACTGCGGGCAAACGTCGCCTTCCATGATTTCGCGGATATCCATGACCACTGCCGTCGGCGCGTCACGCCTCAGGTTCACGTTTTTCACATGCACGTCAGCCTTGTTGCCGCCGGCAATCCACTGGTTGCGCTCCTGCAATTCAAAGTCGGCCAGGATGGCGTCCACCTTCAGGCCGATGGGGCCGGCAAAGCCCACGGGTGCGCCGGTCACTTCTTCCACCATTTCGGCGGGCATAAACTCGACTTCGTTGGCGGCAAAGTGGTTTTTCAGCTTCACGTCGTTCACGGAGCGGTCGCCGCGTACGAGTACGGCCACTTTTTTGCCGTCCACGAGGAAGAGGATGGTTTTCATCATTTCACTGGCCGGAGCCTTGATCATGGCTTCCAGTTCTTCAATGGTGTGCGCGCCGGGGGTGGAAATTTCCTCCACCGCAGGAAGGTTTGCTTCTTCCGGAGCCACTTTGCCGGCTTTCAGTTCAGCCCGCTCGATGTTGGCGGCAAAGGTGCAGCTTTTGCAAGCGGCGACAGAGTCTTCCCCCGTGTCGGCGAGCACCATGAATTCGTGCGAGAAGCTGCCGCCGATGGAGCCGGAATCTGCCGAAACAGACTTGAAGCGCAGCGCCGCGCGAGTGAATATTTTTTCATAGGCGTGGAACTGGTCCCAATAGCTCTTGTCCGCGCCGTCGTCGTCCTTGTCAAAGGTGTAGGCGTCTTTCATGATAAACTCGCGACCGCGCATCAAGCCGAAGCGCGGGCGAATTTCGTCACGGAATTTCGTTTGAATCTGATACAGGTTGACGGGCAACTGGCGGTAAGAGCGCACTTCGCCGCGCACCATGTCGGTAATAACTTCTTCGTGCGTGGGCCCGAGGCAGCTTTCACGATCATGCCGGTCCTTGAAGCGCAACAGTTCCTTGCCATAAGCGGTCCAGCGGCCGGACTGTATCCAGAGGTCGGCGGGCTGTACTGTGGGCATGAGCAGCTCATTGCTGCCTATGCGGTCCATTTCTTCGCGCACGATGTCAGCGAATTTGTTGATGGAACGCCAGCCAAGAGGCAGGTAGCTGTACACCCCCGCCGTCAGTTTGCGGATCATGCCCGCGCGGAGCATGAGGTTGTGGCTGATAACCTCCGCGTCAGCGGGGTCTTCTTTCAGGGTGGGGATATAAAAGCGACTCCAGTACATTTTTCCTCCAGATGCGAAGTGGCAGCGGTGCCCAAGGGAACTGGGCCTGAACCGGTTGGGGTGGCAAAGCGCGGGGACCCGCGTTCGCGATCAATTTCTTTACTAGAAATTACGGAAAATAGCAAAATGTTGTTATGCGCCCGGGTGCGGGAAGCAGGCGGCACCGGGCGGGCGCTTTTGAATATCGCCCCGTCCTTGTCTCCAAACTATACATTGCTCATGAGCGACGGTATAGTTGAGGCGCTCTTGTCTCCGACTGCCCGGGTTTTTCCATGTAACAAGACTGTATGCGGGGGGGGATTATGCCGGTTGATACAGCCAACTCTGAAACAGGCCTCAGCCTTTCGCTCATCACGAACCTTGTTGTCGCCTTCATGCAGGGGCCCGATAACGATTTGCAGATGCCGGACGGGCCGGAACCGGCCTTTGCAACTCCGCTGATCGGCGTTTCTTCGGGCGCGGACCCCTTGTGGAGCCAGTATAAAACCCATGTGGGCGACTTTCACTGGACGCCGCAGGAAGCTTATGCGCTGGCCTTTCCCGACAAAAACATCGCCCCGGAAGAACTTTCGGTGATCACCTGGATTTTGCCCCAGACAGAGGCCACAAAAAAGTGTCAGCGCAGGGAGAAGCGGTTCCCGGCGGAGCGCTGGATTCACTCCAAACTGATCGGGGAAAAGTCGGTCAACAGCGGCCTTCGCAGGCACCTTGTCCGAGAGGTGGGCGCCCTGGGTGTGGACGCTCTGGCCCCTGTCCTGCTTGACGCCTGGAGCTACATGGATTCAGAGCGTTTTGTTTACGCCTCCAAATGGTCAGAGCGCCACGCCGCCTACGCGGCCGGGCTTGGCACCTTCGGCCTGTGCGACGGCCTGATCACGCCGGTCGGCAAGGCTGTGCGCGTGGGCTCCGTGGTGGTGGCCTGCAAACTTCCGGTTGCAGAGCGCCCCTACACATCCCATCGCGAATACTGCCTGTTCTTCAACTCCGGCGGCATTTGCGGCAAATGCATCAAACGCTGCCCCGCAGGCGCGCTCAGCCCCAAAGGCCACGACAAGATCCTCTGCAACCGCTACGCCTATGATGAAGCCGACAAGCACGCAATGACCATGTACGGCACCAAAGCCGACAGCTGCGGCCTGTGCCAGACCGGAGTGCCTTGCGAGTCGGGGGTTCCGAAGGCGAAATAAAAAAGCGCGGGCATATACCAGCA
>JAJDIC010000115.1 GCA_030266525.1 Desulfovibrio sp. OttesenSCG-928-G15
GGCGGAGCCGGTTGCCTTTGCTTTTGTAAAAAAACGGCGCTGCCTTTGGAACAGACAAGCGCCGCTGTTTCCGCTTCCATAAAAAACGCTGCCCCGCGAGGATGCGCATCCTCGCAGGGCAGCGTTTTGCAACATGCACGGCTTTCAAGCAAAAGGCTTATTTCTGTCGCTCCAGAACATAGGTCAGCATTTGCCCGAGAATGTTTTTTTCCGGTGAAGGCGGAAAAAGGTCCAGGTTGTCTGACGCGGCGGCAATGTGTTTTGCCGCTGTATCACGCGCGGCCTTTGTGTGGCCGTTTTCCCTGATTTCGCGGCAGGCGCGCTCCATGGTGTCGGCGCTCAAACTATCTTTGGAAAACTGGCGCTTGAACTCTGCCGCTTCGTCAGGGGCGAGCGCCGCCATATATGAAAGCAGCGGGGGCGTAACTTTGCCTTCCTTCAAATCACCGCCCACAGGCTTGCCGGTGTCTTCGGAAAAGTCGATGGCATCGTCAACCATTTGAAAGGCGATACCCATTTCCAGGCCAAAGTTTGCGGCGGCCCGAACCATTTTTTCGCCGGTTCCGGGGGAGTGCGTCTCCGCTTCGCCACACGCCCGCAGTGCCCCCAACTCACTGGAGGCCCGCAACATCCAGGCCGTTTTCCCGGTAATGACCGTCAGGTAGTCCTCGTGAGAAAGTTCCGGATCGCGCAGGTGGGTGAATTCCTTGATTTGCCCCGCAGCTGTTTGCATGACTGCTTCGGCAATGCAATCCACAAGGGCTGTGTTGCCAAGGCGCGAAACCATGCGCACGGCCAGGGCGAGCATGGCGTCACCCGCAAGAACCACAGTGGACTGGCCAAAAACAGTGTGCGCTGCCGGGTGCCCCCTGCGCAGCACGGCGTTATCAAGAATATCGTCATGAATGAGCGAAGCTGCGTGCAGGGTTTCCACTGCCGCGCCCAGGGTATACAGGGCCGGGTCGTTACAGCCGAGGGCCTTGCCCACCGTTACTGTGAGAAAAGGGCGAATCCGCTTGCCCCCGGCGGAAAAAACATGCCGGGCGACAGGGCGCGAACCTTCGGGCAGGAGTTCCACCGTGGCCATAAGCGCGGCGTTAATGGGGGCTTGTTCCCGCTCAAGGGCTTTTTTCAGTTCAGTCATGGTTACACTAGATGCTGGTGTTAAACATGCATGCCGCACAGTCTTGCGAGGCCGTCTGCCAGCGCGTCTGCTGCGGCTGTGAAATTCCAGGTGTCCGGCGGCCTGTGCCCGGCAATATTGGAGACAGCCCGTAATTCCGCAAAGGGCAGACCCCAGGCCCTGGCGCACAAGGCAACGGCAAAGCCTTCCATGGCTTCGGCGAGTGCGCCGCTTTCTCCAGCCATGCGCATAGCCCGGCGTGGCGTGCCGGACACGGCAGATACCGTAGCTAGCGCTCCTCTGCGCCAGCTACTATGACAGGTAAGCCCCATAATGCCAAGCTCGCGTTCCGGTTCCAGCCCGATATGCCCGAAAATCGCCTTTGCTCCGGGTAAAACGCCCTGAGCAAAAGACAGGGGACTTGGAGAACCCGGTTCACCGCCAAGCACTTCGTCATATTCCGGCCAGGCTCCGTATTCGGGAAAGCACTCGCTGTCTGCCAGAAGCAGCGAGCCGACCGGGGCCAGTTCATGCTTGTAGCTGCCAGCAAGGCCTACATGCACAATGCCCCGCAGGGGCGGGCGGGTACTTCCCGCTTGTCGGGAAAGGGCAATTTCGCCAGCCGTGGTCAGTGCGGCAGCCAGGGGGCCGACGCCGCAGACAAGCAGGCGCAGTCCGGATGGGGCGGGTATGCCGCCGGTTGCGGGCAAGGTACGCACGGGCAAAGGCAAAACAGGGGGCACCGTGTCTTGTACGGCAAGAAGCGCGCCCTGATTCGCATGGGACAGGTCAATATCCTGCGCACCCGGCAGCTTGCGAATGGCGGCGGCCATTTCCTGCGCCGTAGCCGCTACAAGCAGGATCTGCGCAGACTTGTCACCAGCAACGGCACCACCACCGGCAGCGGTGTCGGCAGCCGCAGTGGCAGTGACGGTCGTAGCGTCATCGGCAGCCGCAGCGCGGCCCGCCCAGGTGGCGGCAGAGGGGGGAGATACGCTCACATTCCGACCTTTTCCGCGCCCTACAAACGCCAGTAAATAAAGCCCGCCCCTTCCGCATCGGCCCTGTCCCAGAACCCCTTGATGTCGAGCAGGGGCGGGCAGGTATCGGGCTTGCAAAAGCCTTTGAACTCGGAAAGGGACATGGCCCCGTAAGCTTCATGTGGAACAGCGACAATAATGGCATCCAGATCGACCATTTCATTGAGGGGTCTCAGGGAAACGCCGTATTCGCCCAGGGCTTCCAGCGGATCGGCCAAGGGGTCGTGAATGAGTGATTCTATTCCGAAGGATTTGAGTTCATCGACAATATCCATGACCTTGCTGTTGCGAAGGTCCGGCACGTTTTCCTTGAAAGTGAAGCCGAAAATACCCACCTTTGCCATGCCTATGCTTCCGTAGGAACGAATAAGCAGTTTTATTGCCTTTTGGGCCACATATTTTCCCATGGAGTCGTTTATTCGCCGCCCGGCGAGAATGACTTCGGGAAGGTAGCCCGTTTCTTCCGCCTTGAAGGTGAGGTAGTAAGGGTCCACCCCGATGCAGTGGCCGCCTACAAGGCCGGGCCGGAACGGCAGAAAATTCCATTTGGTGCCCGCCGCTTTCAGAACGTCCAGCGTATCAATGCCGAGATTGTCGAAAATAAGGGACAATTCGTTCATCAGGGCGATGTTCAGATCGCGCTGGGTGTTTTCAATCACCTTGGCAGCTTCCGCCACCTTGATGGAAGGCGCTTTGTGCACCCCGGCCATGATTACGCTGCCGTAAATGCAGGCCAGCAACTCCAGGGCGTCTTTCGTACTTGCCGAAACAACTTTGACAATGTTGTCAACGGTATGCACCTTGTCGCCCGGATTGATGCGTTCCGGCGAATAGCCGACAAAAAAGCCGTCATTGCATATCTTGCCCGATGCCTTTTCCAGTATGGGAACGCAAATTTCTTCTGTAACCCCTGGATATACTGTGGATTCATAGACAATAATGGCTCCGTCAGGCATATACTTGCCTACGGTTTCAGAGGCTTTGATCAAGGGGGTCAGATCCGGATTCTTGGCCTTGTCTATGGGAGTGGGCACGGCAACGATGATAATTGCGGCCCCGGTCAGGTCCTGCGGATTGCTGGAAAAGGAGATATTCGTATCCACCAGGTCTTCGGACAGAACTTCGCCTGTGTGGTCACGCCCGGCGGCCAGTTCTTCTATGCGTTTTGCGTTAACGTCAAAGCCCAGAACAGAGAACGGGCGGGAAAGCGCAATGGCAAGGGGCAGGCCGACATACCCCAGGCCAACAACGGCAATGTGGCTCTTTTTGTCGATAAACGAAGGAAAGGAGGCAGGGCAGTCAAACATGGGTCTTGTCCAGAGCTTCAGGGGAAAGGGAGTCAGAGGGTTTTTCGCCGATATGCAGTACCACAATGCCGCCGGTATGTTTTGTATACCGGACCTGGGAAAATCCGGCGGTCTGCATTTCCGAGCTTAACGCATCCGCACCGGGATAAAGTATAACAGTTTCCGCAAGATATGCATAGGCCGCTTTGTCCCTGGAAAAGAGCCGGCCTATTTTCGGCAAGAGGTGTTGCAGGTAAAAGTTATAGGTGCCAAACAGAATGCGGTCCTGGGCGCTGCCGAATTCCAGAACGCAAAGTTTTCCGCCGGGGGTTAAAACCCTGAGTGCTTCGGCGTAGGCTTCTTCGCGCGGGCGAATGTTGCGCAGGCCAAAGGCAATGGTCACTGCGTCCACGCTGGCGTCCGGCAGGGGCAGGTGGCGTGCGTCAGCGGTGACCGGGTAAATTTTGCGGTTGCGGGATTTTGCCAGCTTGGGCACGCCGCGCACCAGCATGGGGCGGCAAAAGTCCATGGCCAGGATACTGCGGTTTGGGTAGCGCTTTGCCAGGGCAAGGGAAACTTCCAATGTTCCGGCGGCAAGGTCGAGAATGCGCGATGTGCTTTTGAGGGGAAAGGGGCGGACAGCGTCCGCCAGTTTGGCCCGCCACAGCGCGTCAAAGCCAAAACTGAGTATTTTGTTCAACAGGTCGTAGCCGCCGGCAATATGTGAAAACAGGCGCTGTACGCTACCGCCGTCGGCCTTGGGGGAATAGCCTGTACTGTCTTCCTCTGTAGTATTTTGAGGCATTGTTTTTCCTTGCGCAGGCCCTATTCGTCTTTGTTGCCGCTGGCAGAGTCTTTGGGTAGCGCCGCGCTCCGACCAAGGGCCGGTTTGGTAATGGTTTCCAGAACCACCTGATAGACACCGGGGAAAATATCGGAAAAATTGGATGGCGAAACGCGGCCGGTTTCAATGAACTTGACCACAATTTCCTTGGTTACCTGCAAAGCTTCTTTGGCGTGTTTTTCCATGAGTGTTCCAAAGTGACCCGTTTGCGCACTGGCAAAGCCGCGTCCGCATAACGGATCAAGGCCCTGCGAGGCTGGTCATACCGGAAGGAGCCGTAAAAACCCGCCCTGGGGAATGGTTTTGACCACAATGGTTAGAACCGGGCGGGAAAGAAGAAGAAACGGTCGGCCCCTCCCCCTTTTTTTGCTCTATAGCACCAATATCCCCGGCATATCAAGCGGGCTGCGCGAGGGAGAGCTAAGGCGGGAAGACGAAAGGCGGGAAAGGCAGGAAAGGCAAAAACCAGTAAGAGCCGTCTAAAGCGCGGCTGCCGGAGCCGGTGATGCCTTTCGCGC
>JAJDIC010000116.1 GCA_030266525.1 Desulfovibrio sp. OttesenSCG-928-G15
CGGGGTTGAACCATTTCAACACGCCGGAGGGCATCTGAACGGATGTTCTGTTGTCTTCGTGAGCGACAACTGTTGCGTAAGTTCCGGAGGATCTTGTGAATTTTCCGCCGTCACCGGGTTTTCCTTCAATGTTGCAGACCAAAACACCCTCGGGGATCTTTCCAACGGGGAGGATGTTGCCGGCTTTCACTTCAGCTTCGGGGCCGCAGGCGACTGCCTGTCCGACAGACATGCCTTCACAGGCGATGAGAAGCTGGGATTCACCGTTATCAAAGAAGACTTTGACAATAGGTGCGGCTCTTGCGGGGTCGTGTTCTACATCGATGACAGTACCGTTTAAAGTTGTACCGGCAGCTGTCACGGGGTGCATTAATTCTGCTTTAAATTTATGAGAAGGTGCGCGGAAAGTCGGGCTTCCTTTACCTCTTCTCTGTGCGATAATTCGTTTACCCATTTATACCACCTTATGCCAATCCGAGCCTGGTTGCAATTTCGTGGGCTGCATCCGGCTTTTCGAAAGTAATGATTGCTTTTTTCTGTCCTTTCATGGTGGTCATGGTTCTGACGTTTGTGACCTTAAAACCGTAAAGCTCTTCCATGTCGGCTTTGATTTGGTGCTTGTTGGCACGGAAGTCGACAATGACCTGAAGTTTACTGTCTTCCATGTGGAGCATGGCCTTTTCTGTAATGAACGGATATTTAATCGACATCATTCCAAAACACCTTCCTTCTCTGTGAGCTGGTCAATGGCTGATTTAGTCCAAACAGTCAAACGGCCTGCGTGTGTACCGGGTGCGAGAAGCTCTGCATTGAGTTCTGCAACGGTTGCGATGTCAACGCCGGACAAGTTTCTTGCGGCTTTGGCAACGGCAGCGCCGGGGCCTGTAACGACCAACAGACTTTTTCTGTTCTTGTATTTTCTTCCTCTCATCTTACCGCGGCCGGCACGGATGTTGCGGCCTTCTTTGGCACGGATAACATCTTCGTAAACGCCGATGGCTTCAAAGAATGAGACGACATCTTTTGTTTTGGAAAGTGCTTCAAAAGCATTGTCGGCAACAATCGGAAGTTCTTCGGTCATGAAAATGTGACCGCGTGTGATGACGAGATCTTCGTTGCAGGTTGCTGCAATTGCGGATCTGACAGCCATGCGTCTTTCCTTTTTGTTGACTTTTTCGGAGTAATCCGTTTCGGGTTTTGGCGGGTGGGCACGGCGACCTCCTTTTGCGTGAGGGATACGTGCTGCACGGGAGCCGTTGACAATTCTCGGGACGTGAGAAGCGCCGCGGCCGGAACCCCAGCCTGTTGCAGAGGTCTGCATACCGGCGTAAAGTGTGGGACCGTACGGGTGTCTTCTGTTTGCCTGAGCGGCCAAAACGGCTTTCTTGATAAGGTCCGGGCGGTAATCTTCTACGAAGACTGTCGGAAGTTCAACTTCACCGACCGGCTTGCCTGATAAATCTAAAATTTTTGCTGTTGCCATTTATTTCACCCCTGCTGAGACTGAACACTGATGTGAACGATTTGCGGTTCGCCGGGCTGTGCTTTGTGGTATCTGATCGGGTCTCTGATACGGATCAATCTTTTGGCCGGGCCGGGGACGCTTCCTTTGATAAGGATGTATTCGCCGCTGACGAGACCGTAGTTGATAATTCCGCCTGCCGGTGTAATTTCTTCACCGTTTTCGCCGATCTTCAAAATACGTTTGTTGTATTCGGTTCTCTGGTGGTAGCCGGTCTGACCCATTGCGGGGACTTGCCACTGCACGTGTGCGGGGCGGAACGGACCGAGTGTACCGATTTGTCTCAAGCTGCCCTGACGGGAGTGTTTTCCTTTCATGAGGGAAATACCCCATCTCTTAACGGGGCCCTGAGTTCCTTTACCGGTTGTGATGGCTGCTGTGTCGACGATTGCGCCGTTCTTGAAAACATCGGAGAATTTGATTTCCGTGCCGAGAATCGTTTTGGCGTATTCGAACTTTGCGCTCATGTCGGTACCGCTGATGCCTGTTTCCATGACATCGGGAACTTTCTTCGGGACACCTGTGAGTGTTTTGGGCTGTGTGTATGTGATGACACGGATGTCTGTCACTTCACCGCTTGCGATTAATTCTTCGATCTTGGCGAATGCATCTGCTGTCTTGTCGGTTTTGGGGACGCGAAGTCTGCGTTCCATTTCCGGTTCAAGGGCAGTTGTCCAAGCTTCTGCTGCTGCGGTTTCGCCGTATGTGTTTTTCACGTACGCGCGGATGGCAGCGACACGAATTGCGGGGGTTTCGATAATGGTTACCGGAACTGCAATTTCTGCGCCGTTGGTAAGACTGTTCTTAATATCATCAACCATGATGACATGAGTCATACCGGCTTTGTATCCTGCAAATGCCTGTAATTTGGGCTCACCCGAGGTTTCCGGCCAGGATCTGAATCTGGGGACGTGGCTCTTTGCTCTCTTGCGAGGGCTGTAAGCGCGTGAACCTCTGTCAGGTCTGTGTATGCTTGACATTTTTTGACTCCTTTGGTTATACTGTCGATACCGGGAGCAAAAACAACAGGGTCAGAAGCTATGGAAGATTAAAAACCGATCAAAAACAAAACTGACGACAGGCAAAAATAAGCAAAAAGCGCTCGGGCGGCAATCATCTATCGGCCCCCGTTCTAACACTTCAGTATGACTATATTATTACACTCATCGATCAGATGCCAAAATGAGCAATGACGCTCATGACGGTAATTCATCTAATAATTCAATCCATCCACAACATCGACAACGAAAAATATTAATGATAACATTTTCGTGTTTTCCGCCTTCGAAAAGGCAAAATCGGGCATTCGTGAATTGGCCCTGACACTTATGTTGTTCCTACAATTCTCACCGGATTAATATTAGACAAGCGGATTTTTCCGACTTGTTAATAAGTAAGACGAACCGAAAATAGAATAAGTTGTATTTAAAGATGTTCCCCGAAAAAGGACTGAAAGAAAATGAAAAAATAAAAACAAAAAAAAGAAAAAGCGTGAAAAACACGCTCATTCTATAAAGATTCGGAATCACAATCAAACTTTGCTTCTCACACTCAAGAAATAAGCAACGCCACCGATAACGATAATCAGCCCACCTCCGAGAATCAGATACAATTTCCAATCCGGACCATTTTCCGAATTATACCCGCTTGTGCCGCCATCGATTGAATTTGAATCAGACGGGGAAGCATCCGGAATTTCAGAAACACCATGAATTTCATCGTCTTTTAAATCCGGAATTTCGGAAGTTGAATTAACGACAACCACGCTGCCGGTTCCGCTGCCACTTCTGCTTCCGGGAGCCGGTTCTTCATATTGCTGGCTGAGTTTCGGATAATCGCGGTCTTCAAGGATGAACCAGGTTTTTTCGGGATCGTAGGAAGAAGAAATCGACCAGCCGTCACCTTCAATTAAACCGCCATCTCCTGTTTTAACGGTAAACGTGTTGATTGATTTCATTTGAGCAGGAGAGACGGGAGTTCCGTAGCCGTTATCTGCCCCATCACCTTCGACTTCGATGTAGAAACAATCTGTAATAGCCGGAGGTATCGGATCATAAGAATCATCAAAATTACCGAGAATTCCACCGATTTGATTACCGGTTGCATCTTTAATTAATGAAACGGAACCAGATGAATAAGAATTTTTAATTTTTGTGGTTGAATAACAGGTAACACCGACCAAACCGCCAACAAAGTCATTGCCCGTGACATCACCTGTAGCATAACTGTCCGAAAGAATACCAACAAAGTCACCGACAAATCCACCGACATAATCATTACCAGTAACAGAACCGGCAGCATAACTTTCAAAAATCTCACCGTTCATAAAACATCCGAGAAAACCGCCGGTCCAATCATTGCCGATAACAGATCCTGCAGCATAGCTTTCAGAAATATAACCATACCCAATATATCCGAGAAAACCGCCGGTACAATCATTACCGGTAACAGATACTGCAGCATAGCTTTCAGAAATATAACCAATGCCGACATAATGAGGACCGGGACACTCAGGATCTATACAATCGGGGTCGCCGCAATCGGGTTCATCATAACCAACCCATCCTGCAAGACCGCCGACGCAAAAATTACCAATAACAGTTCCCGTGGAATGACATTTAGAGAGGTTACCTGCTCCAAAAAAGCCGACCAGACCACCGACATAATCATTTCCCTCAATTGAGCATCCGTCTTTTATTTTAACAGAACAGTCAGTTATATTTTGAGATTCATAAATGTCATATGAAGAACCGACTAAAGCTCCGAAATAATTGTTTTCATCATTTGTCAAATTTCCTTCAGCAACGATATTGACATTTTTAATTTCAGATGTGCCGCCGATGTTACCGAATAAACCGTAACCGTCATAATCCGGGTCGGCAGAATTTGTTTTTTCAAATTTTGTATCTTTTGTAAAAGTAATTGTCTTCCCGTTACCGTCAAATGTGCCGGTAAACGGTTTACTATCATTACCGATGGAAACCCATCTGCCTTCGTCAATTGAAATGTCTGCCATAAGAATATAGGGAGCGGACATTATCCATCCCTCCTTGTAACTTTCATTGCCAATATTCTTTAAATCATCAATGTTCCAAATTTCCTTTGGCTGCATTGCTGTTGCTGTTCCGCTCAAAAGCAAAAGTACGAATAAAATCGTTACAAGTAAAACGATCGGTTTATAATTCATTATGTAAAGCCCCTTTTGTTCCTTTCATCATTATCAATATTATTTAACCCAAAAATTATGTGCCAAAAATAAAAAATTCAACT
>JAJDIC010000117.1 GCA_030266525.1 Desulfovibrio sp. OttesenSCG-928-G15
GACAGTTCAGACACGGTTGCTTGATGAACCATATGCTGTTCCAGTTTGAGGCCTATGCAATAGGATAAACACTGTTTGTAGTGTCTGAATTCGATATGTAGCGAGAAGTCCCACATGCGTCACAGTCATGCTGCCCACATACCGGAAGCGTTTGGCAAAATTTTTGCCAGCCCTTTTACCGTTCAGGACTATGCAACGGCTCCAGAGCTTGTGGCGCTGCACCATATTGCCGAACCTGAACCCATGTCTTCCTGTACATCGGTTCGCATTTTTGGGAGAGAGGTATCAGAGGAAAACGTGCCTTTCAGGTTCTCTGCTGTTCCGGAAATGTATATTGCCGAGCTTGAAGATGTCCTTTTGTTTAACACTGTCATTCATTCGAAAACGGGTAATTTTTTTAGGGAAAGTGCAAGAATGTATTACCCGCAGAATGGCAGTCTTTTTTACAATTTTGCCATGGGAATCAATGGCGAATCATTTAATCCTTTTCCGCTGGGTAACAGTTATTACGTCCACACCAGAATGCCGAAAGATAACACGGCAGCGCGCTACCCTGGTTGCGCCATGCCGTTTATCGCCAATCTCACCCACTATGGACATTTTTTGATAGAATGTATTTCACGGCTTTGGGTTATTGAGCATGGTTTCAAGCCACAGTTAGTACTCCATTCTTCAGTAAAGCAGGTGCCCCGGTATCTTCTTGAGTTGGTGCGCCCCTTTGGGCTTGATGCCGATGACTTCATTTTTTCCAAAGAATTTTCTGTGTTTGAGAAACTCATTCTTCCAAGCCATGCTCTCATGGAAGGATGTTACATTGGTGCCAAAGCAAAGTCCGTGTATCGCAAAATTGCCCAATATTATGGCGGCGAAAAGGCGAAATTCCCTGCCAAGATATACGTCTCCAGAGAAAAACTGACAAAAAGACGCTTGATAAATGAGAGGCAATGTCGCGAAATATTTGAAAAACATGGCTTTACGCCCATCTACCCTGAAGAACTATCCACTCAGGATCAAATCAACGCCTTCGCTCATGCCACCCATATTGCAGGCCCCATTGGGTCCGGTCTGCATAATGTCTTTTTTTCGCTCATGCCAGAGGATCTTTCCGTTTTATTTCTCAGCCCTCGTGAGTTCAAAGGGCTGACCACCTTTCATTTCATCGAAAGTTCGTATGGTCGCCGTTCCAATCTTGTGATGGGAGAGTATCTTGCTCTAGAAAAATCGCGCAGGCGATGGTCCGCTCCATGGACGCTGGACCCTGATGACGTGGAAGCCGCAATCCCGCAATGGCTTACTAGCTGATATATATGTGTACTAATTATGCCGGAATGCACTTCACTTCGCGTTAACTGGGCCTTTAATACTTTTTTTTCTTATTTGAACAAGGAAAAAAGTAGTCTTAAGGTATTGGATATTTGTACCTGCAAGCAATATTCAGGCTGCAAAGAAGTATTTCAAAATCACGAAATCGCATGCACCTGCCTTAATCTGGAGGCCGTCAATGACGCAGAACACATGCCAACAACCCCATACCGCTGGGGCGATGCCGAGCATGACGCCTATGATGTAGTTGTCGCAGCTCACACGTTGGGGTGCTCTGAATTTTTCTGGGCACTCTGGGATGAAATGCTTGCAGCGCTGCGTCGTGGGGGACTGCTCATAGTCGTCGATTCTCGTCTGCGCTCTCGGAGCCTATCATGGTGCGATAGTTGGCGCTTCACTAAAGCTGGGCTGGTCTCACTGGCAAGGCGCGCAGGGCTGGAGGTTTTGCACGCCTCTGAGAATGAAGCTCCATCACTTGCGGACTCTGACTGGTTTGACAAAACCGGAGAAGTTCTTCTCGTCGCGCACAAGCCAGCGGTTTCGACAACCGAGCGGGATGGTCAGGGGGAGCAGCCATTCCCTGATATTGCTGTTAACTCCTTTATACCCGACCCCGGACGAAGATATGAGCCCGTTCAGCCATCTTCCCTGACCAGCGCCAGCAAACGTGTTCAATGGTTTGTAGATACTTTTTTGTCCGAGACTCAGGCGCCTTCAAAAATAACGAGTCTGGAAATTGGCTGGCCGGGGAACAATGATTTTGGGGTACCTCTCCGGAGCTTGACCCCTCGGCATACTGTATTGCTGCATACGTCATCGCAGGAACTTGTTGCCGAGTTGCAATGCATGGGTGCCGCCTCTACAGACTGCATTCTTTGCGTTCATGCCCTTCAGCATCATGCTGACTTCTGGATTATCCTGGAAGAAGCAGCGCGAATAGTCAAGCCAAATGGGCTTATCTGTCTCATCGCTCCCTATGGATGTCACCCCATTTCCGGTGGGCCGGATTTTTACCGCTTCGACGCAGGTGCCATGTGCGCTCTGGCTCGCTATATGGGATTTGATCTTCTGCACGCATCGCGTGGCAGCGCTCCAGAAAGGGCCGGGGTTGAATGGTGTGATGACGGAATACAGGACGCTTTCCTGGTCGCCCGAAAGCCGGCAGGCTGGCGGCGGTGTATCGATTTGGGAGCGTACCGTTGCACGCCTTGGCAGTTAAAAAAGGCAGAAAAGCCTTTTATTTCCTTGGTGCCGCCGAATGCAACCGATGAGCTACCCTCTTCTTTCTCCTCTGATGAAGTAGACCGTGTCGCGTTACACACAATCAACAAGCTGGTCAGGCGCTATGGCGTAACCAGCTATTTAGAGTGTAACCCCGGAGAGCAGGCAACGTTCCTCTATGTGGACGTTCCAAAAAAGACGGTTGTTGTTCCGAAGCGGGGCCGTGAGTATGACCATTTCGCTCAGGAACAATACACGCTCCATATATCGCCGCCTGAAAAATTTTTTTCTGAATTGGAGAGCGGCTCAAAGCAGGCTGATGGCTCACAACCTCTTTACGACTTGGTTTTTATTAATCACATTTACTCGTTTGAAGAGTCATACGCAATTTTTGTGAAGAGTCTTTCCTTCAGCCACGAAAATACACTCTGGCTGATTGATGGCACTGTACCATCCGACCCCTTCAGCCTGATCTGTCCCAAAGAACTTTCTATTGCTGCGCGGCAGCGTGCCGGGTTGTCCGGGCAGTCCTGGCAGGGAGATACATTTAAAACCATATTTGCCATACATGACTTTCATCCGAATTTTTCCTACTGTACTTTTGCTCAGCCCACGCCCCATACGCTGGTGTGGCGAAGCGATCATTCGGACCGACAGCCGGTTTTTCACTCGTTGGAAAACATACGCCGACTTGGCTATACCGAGTTGTTACAACATGCGGCGCTCCTTGTAATCCACCCGGAAGCGATACTCCCGGGTGTTGTAGGCATGCAGTTGAATCCAATTCAGTATGATAACGGCACCCATTGGAAGAAAATAGTCCCTGCGGGCCTCATGAATTTTGAAGCTCTTAAGGCTAAAAAAGAGAAAATTAGGCGTTTGAAAAAAAAGCAGGTCAAGCTCAAAAATAAAATACGAGAACAAAAAAGAGTACTTCGGCACAATAAAGCCAAGTTCTTGGGAATATGGGAAATTTATAAAAAAATCATTAGCTTAGCAAACTTCCTCCCTGGTTCTAGTAACCAGAGAAAATAAGGAATTGCCCGATAACCCTGTAACCCCTTGTCAGTGCAGACCTGAACCGGACACCTCAGTATGTTTGCAGGCAAATTCCTATGGCGTAGAGTTCCCAGAAGGGGAGTGTCCAGAAATTTCGCACTTTTTGGAGCAGCCATGTAGCATCGGTTTCGGTGCTATCCAGATGAGCCGGCGCGGGCCTTGCAAGCGATACCCATAAAAATGCAGCTTCTTGAGATGGATACGTATCCTGAAATAGGCGCTTTGTGAACAGGACGGAAGAGCAACAAGCAGGCGTACAGACAAAACCCTTTGATATCATCGCCATTAACGGCATATATTCCTTTGCCGAATCCTACCGGCTTTTTGAAAAGAGTCTGCCGCATGCACATGCCAATACGCTCTGGTTAATTGATGGTACGTTACCCACAGACGCATACAGCCTGTTGACGCCGCGTGAATTTTCCCTGTCTGTGCGCAGAAAAGCCGGTTTTTCCGACACATCCTGGCAGGGAGACACATTTAAAACCGTCTGCGCCATTCATGATTTTTATCCGGACTTTTCGTACTGTACGATAACCATGACGCACGGGCGGACCCTGGTCTGGCGCTCTGGCGATACGGGGCGGACGCCTGTTTGGGCGAGCCTGGCGGCGATAGAAAAACTGGGTTATGCTGACTTGCTGTCACATGCAGCGCTCTTTATGCCAGCACCTCCCGCGATGGTGCCGGGACTGGTGGGCTTGGCTTTGCGACCAATGCACTATAACACGGGTTCCCAGTGGGAAAGGCTGTGTTTTGGCGCTTTGCAGAATGGAACCTGTATGTCTTGCGGCAAGCTGACCGCAAAACTCGTCAAGAAAGTGGAAAAGAGCAGACAGCTTCGCATCAGGCTAAAAAGCACAAAAAAGAAACTGCGGGCGACCAAAAAACGTCTACGAGCGGCGCAAAAGCCCTTTATCCTTTTGAAGTATGTGAAACGGCTTGTTTTTTTTAAGAAAATTTAATTTCTTACATCAGATATCC
>JAJDIC010000118.1 GCA_030266525.1 Desulfovibrio sp. OttesenSCG-928-G15
GCAACTTTGAGATTTGCCGCTTAACGATGGGCAAAGCCCGCCTACGACAAACTCAAGGCAAGGATTTGCGGACAAATCCTTACAGGGCATTCATACATTTTCAATGGTACAATGCTCTAGCGGCTGTTTCTCAATAAAAGATTTTGCTTCAAGTTCAAGGAACCTGGCTCTTTTTTCGGAGGGAGTGTACTGTTATGGTACTCGACTGGAGAAAAAAGGGCCGGGTAACGCGGAAATTGGGCAAAAGATGTATTGAGAAACAGCTCCTGGCGAAAAGTCGCCATACGTTTATCGCGTTTCTATTTTTGGAGAATGCAAGGCAATGAGCAAGGAACGTTTTTTTTCCGTTCAAAGCAAGCTATACCTGCCTGCAATTACGCTACTTTCCATCATATTTTTCTCCACAATCGGCTTTCTCGCCTATTCACAAATATTCCATCAGCGCCTCACCCTTTCTGAAGAACTGGCCAAGCGCCTCAGCACGCAAGGCAGCAACGCCATGTCGCTTTGGCTGGAAGGCAAGCTGAACCTGGCCAGAGCGCTCGCCCTGTCGCCCGACCTTCTGGCCTTTGCCCAAAACCCGGACGATGAAGAACTGCGCGAAAAACTGGAAAGCTTTTTCACCAAAACCCATGCCGGCCTCCCCTACCTCACCCTGATCTGCCTGATGTACTTCGGGCCGGAACGACAAGACACAGCGATCATTCACAAAAATGGGCAAAGCCGTGTGGTCCACTACGGGGCCTCCATTCTGGACTCCATTGGCGGGAAAAGCTTTGGTGTCGGCAACATAAGCTTTTCTTACATAAAGGCCATTGCCGAAGGCGCGAACGCTTTTATCAGCGAAGCCAAGCCCAATGCCGTGCCCAGCCTGCCGCCGTTGTTCATGGTTACGGTTCCTGTACGGGACGAGAACGGGAAAACGCTGGCCGCCTTCGGCTTTGGCGTCAAGCTGACCCATTTTAACGACAGCTTCATTAACCAGTTCCGCCTGGGAAAAACCGGCCGTATGGCGGTTATTGACGACAGGGGCCTGTTCATCGGCAACAGCGATGCGACCAAGATCCTGAATACCACCTCAAGGGAAACAATAGCGCCAATCTTGCCCCAGCTGCGCAAGGATGTTCCCACGCTTTTCAGGGCAGACACAGGAGGTGAACCCTCCCATTTTATCGCTGCCCCTGTTCGTATTTCCGCGCCCATGGCCAATACGTGGTGGGTGCTGTTCCGCCGCTCCACTTCAGAAATCCACGAGGAGCTGTTGCTGTCGCTTGTCGGCATCATTGGTACAGGCCTCATGGCGGTCTGCTTTGTGCTCTTTATGGGCACGGTTGTGCGCAAACGCACCAAGCATGATGCGGAAACCCGTTCCAAGGAACAGGAAGTGGAAAGAAAGCAGCTATATGTGGAAAGTGCGCCCTATGGCATTTTTCTGGTGGATGAAACAGGAATCATCAAAGACGCCAATCAGGCAGCCTCCAATATTTTCGGTTTCAGTCTTGATGAGCTTCGCTCCATTTCCCTGCAAGACCTCATCCCGGACTTTCCGCGAGAGCCCTTGCAACACGATTTTTCGCAAGACAGTTTCCTCCAGGCCAGACATTCGGAACCGGTGGAACTATGCGTCAGCGCCCGCGCCAAAAAGGCGGAAGACAATCAGGTTCTAGTTTTTATACAGGATACCACAACGCTCAAAGCCCAGCAGCGCGTATCAGAAGAACTCGCCACCAACCTCAAGCAAACGCTGGAAGACTCGGAGCGCCTTCGCGAAGAAGCGGAAAAGGCCAGCAAGGCCAAAGGAGAATTTCTGGCCAACATGAGCCACGAAATTCGCACACCCATGAATGCCATTCTCGGTATGTCCTACCTGTTGCTCGATACGCAGCTTGAGATGCGCCAGCATAATTATGCCATTAAAATCTGCACTGCCGTGCGCTCATTGCTGGGCATACTCAATGATATTCTGGATTTTTCCAAAGTGGAGTCCGGCAAGCTTGCGCTGGAACAGATCCCCATGCGCCTGAGCGATGTATTCGACAACGTGCGCTCCCTGTTCACGCAAACCGCCAAAGACAAGGGGCTGACCTTTACCGTGGCGATTGCACCGGAAGTGCCGGAAGCTATCATCGGCGATCCGACGCGGCTTTCGCAAGTACTGATCAATCTGGTCGGCAACTCCATCAAGTTTACCCAGGCCGGGAGCATACACGTTTTTTGCGAGGTTCTGGAAGCTTCTGCCAAAACGGTCACCCTCAAAATATCTGTTGCCGATACGGGTATGGGCATCAGTCCTGAGCAAAAAACCCGCCTGTTCAACCCCTTTACCCAGGCAGACAATTCCACAACCCGCGAATTCGGCGGCACAGGCCTTGGCCTTGCCATCAGCAAACAGCTAATAGAACTGATGGGCGGCACCATCACCCTGGAAAGTGCAGTGAATCGGGGCAGTACCTTTTCCTTTACCGGCACCTTTGCCATTTCCAGCGATGAACCGACAGAGTTCGGCAGCCCCGGGCACTACATGGCAGCCAGCAAGGACGTATTGCAGAACGCGTCCATTTTGCTGGTGGAAGATAATGAGATTAACAGGGAAATCGGGGTAGAGTTCCTCGAACGCTCGGGAGCCACGGTCATCACAGCGGCAAATGGACTGGAGGCTGTAGAGATATTTGAAAAAATACTCTCGGGAGAAAACGCAGACAGCCCGCCCATAGACCTGGTATTAATGGACGTGCAAATGCCCGTCATGGACGGCTTCACAGCCACCAGCACCCTGCGCCGAATGGGCATAACCATACCCATCCTGGCCATGACAGCCCACGCCCTGATGGAAGAACGCGACCGCTGTATGGCCTCCGGCATGAACGACCACGTAGCAAAACCCATAGATGTGGCAAAACTCTACGGAACAGTCTCCTACTGGCTTGAAAAAAAGATCGCCCTTGCGCCGGAACAGGAAGGGCAGGCAGAGTAACCAGGGCAACCTGGACAGCAGAACACCCGGGCAGTCGGATACACAACCGCCCTCTCAGCAAACCCGACTTTTTTGCTTGACCACACACCACATATCTCGTAGAAACAGCGCTTCGGGTGGTTAGCTCAGTTGGTAGAGCATCGGCCTTACAAGCCGAGGGTCACAGGTTCGAGCCCTGTACCACCCACCACTAGAAATCAAGCGGTTAGCCCTTATACGGCTGGCCGCTTTTTCTGTTTTGGATAAGTTTTGGATAAGCATATTGCCTCCGTGCGGGGTAGTGCGTACAGTTTGAGAATGGGGCTCTTTACCAAAGAAAGGGGCAGGCAGCATTTTCGGGCATTTCAAACCAGTTTTCCGATAGATAATTAACAGCACAATACTCTGACCCGCAAGCGGTAGTTCTCAAAATTCCTGAACCCATATGCTCTACGCTGAATCAGTTTCATTTTCCGGTGAAAACCTTCTGTTATCCCATTGTTTTTACTGTAGCGAAACATTCTCGCCACTTCTTCGCGCCAAGCGAACAAAGTTTTCCCAAGCGTGTTGAGTGCTGCAAAGGGACTTTCGCGTAACTGCTCGATCTTTTCCAGCAACTTCACGACATATTTGCGGCACCCACGGGCGTTGCGCTCCTTGATTCGCAACAAGTCGCCAAGTTCGTGTAGGAACTCATAAAGTGCCGCTATGGCTGGCTTTTGAGCGAGAAATGCCGACAAACGCTCCTGTTGCCGTCCGGTAAGTCTGTCACGTCGCATCAAGAGCAGTCGCATCAGTCCTCCCCGGCCATGAGCGAGGCTGACCTCTTCCAGAGACTTGCAGACTTCCGAGAAGTGGTGATTTACCAGACGAATCACATGGAATCGGTCTGTCACTATGCGGGCATTGGGGAACCAGTCCTTTATCATTCGACGGTAGGCCGAGTTCATATCAATGCAAACCACCTCAACGTTGTTCCGGCCCCGCAAGCTCCGCAAAAAATTTTCCAACTCACTGGCGCTTTTGCCTTTGGCGATATCAAAAATCCGTCTGTTGGTCAGATCACAAAAGGTTGTCAGAAAACCTGTCTTACGAGTGAATCGGTGCTCATCGATTCCCAGTACTCGTGGACATTCACGGCTTTCCCAATGACTTGCCTGATGCTGGCTCATCTGGTGGTAGTAACGCTCCACACTGGCCAAGCCAATATTATTTTCTGCAGCAATATCTGAGCAGGAATATCCCTTGTTGTACGCCCAAAATACGCTTTTCTTCAAAAGCTCTGTGCTTCTGCTCCAAGGCTTGACGCCAGGCAGCCGAGTGTTGAAATATCGCGCACAGTCCCGGCACAAATACTTGTGACAGCTAATCTGAAGCACCGATGCCTTATCCCTCAACGGGATGTTCTTTATAATCCGTTGAAAAGTGTCTTTGAGACGCAAATTCTTTCCACCACAATGCGGACACCGTACCTCACCAGCATAGCGCACACTCAAAACCACGGGATTCGAACTGATAACTTTTTCAATTACAATATCCGGCAAACCGACTATAATCCTCTCCATAGGGCAAGCTCCTTTCTTTG
>JAJDIC010000119.1 GCA_030266525.1 Desulfovibrio sp. OttesenSCG-928-G15
ACAATAAGCGGAACGGGCTGCCTTTCCCGCCTTCCCGTCTTTCAGAATCAGCTCAATGTCACGCGGTGGCTCAACAGGTCAAGATGCCGCTCCTCCATCTCAGCTCTCAAACACGATCTCCCCGCCCAACACTGTCAGTAGCGTTTTAGCCTGCGCCAGTTCCTGCTCCGGGCAGGCAGCAATGTCCCGGTCAGTAACGAAGAAGTCTGCCAGCATGCCTTCGGCCAGTCGGCCCTTGATCGCTTCTTCGCCCTGGGCCATAGCGGCCCAGTGAGTGTAGGACAAAAGGGCTTCCTGTCGGGATAGGCGCAAGGTTTCCGCCTTGTCGGAAAAGCCGGCGAAGGGGGTTCTGGCTACGGCGGCGTGCAGGCCGGGGGCGGGGTTCATGTTTTCCATGGGGCTGTCCGAGCCGTTGGCGATAATGCCTCCGGCGTCGATAACGCCGCGCCAGGGATAGGCTTTTGCCAGGGTGGTCTTTTGCAGGCGCGCTTCGGCCATGCGTTTGTCCGCAGCTTCGTGGATACTTTGCATGGCGGGAATCACCCCAAGGTCCAGGCAGCGTCGTATTTGATCCTTTGAGGCGATCTGGAAATGTTCTATGCGGTGGCGGGTGGTCTGCTGCGGGCACAGGCGGGCCAGTTCAGCGTATGCGCGAAGCGCCTGTTCCACGGCGGCGTCGCCGATGGCATGCAGGCAGAGGCGAAACCCCTGGCGCGCGGGGGGGAGAAGAATATGCAAGAGCTCGTCATCTTCGTAACGACCGGAACCTTTGTGGCCCGGGCAGTCAGCGTAGTCTTCAAGCAGCCAGGCGCTACGTGAGCCGAGGGAGCCGTCCAGCACCACTTTGAACATATCCAGAGACAGGCGGGCGTCATACAGCCCCCGTACCGGACGGGTTTCTGGCGAAAAAATGGAATTGCCCGCCTTGTCTGCGCCGCCCAGCATGGCGGAGCAGCGTATGCCAAGCCTGCCTTCCGCATAGAACTGTTGCAGCAGGGCAAAGTCTTCCGGGTACAGCCAGGCATCGCCGATGCTGGTAATGCCATGGGCAAGCAGTTCCTGCTGGGCCTTTTGCCAGGCCTTGAGTTTTTCGCTTTCCGTGAGAGGCGGCAGCACGGCCCAAATTTGGAAGATGGCCGTATCAACCAATATGCCGGTCAGTTCGCCGTTTGCGCTACGCCTGATCTCGCCGCCGGGCGGGTCCGGGCTTTCCGGCGTATAGCCTGTCAGGGCCAGGGCTGCGGAGTTTACCCAGATGGAGTGGGCGTCTGTGCGGGTCAGAATGACCGGGTTGTTCGGGGCGATAGCGTCCAGTTCGTCCTTGTGCGGCCATGTTTTGTCCGGCCAGATTTCGTTGTTCCAGCCACGTCCGATAATCCATTTGCCTGGCTCTGTCGCGGCAACCTCCCTGGCTACGGCCTGCAGAATATCTTCTCTGGACTTCAGATAGATGTCCATTTCCGTGAGCTGCTGACCAAGGGTGAGGAAGTGCAGGTGCGAGTCGATAAAGCCGGGAAAAACGGCCTTGCCGCCAAGGTCGATGTGTTCTGCGTTTGCCGCAAGGCGGGCTGCCCCTTCTTTTATGGAAAAGCCCGCATAGCGGATTTTGCCCTGGCTTACCGCCAGAACTCCGGCCCTTGGCGCGGCAGGGTCAAGGGTATACAAGTCGCCGTTCACAAAAAGCCGGTCAGGGCAGTGAAACGTTCCGCTGGCATTCTTGCGCATGGTTTTTTGCTTACGCCCTGGAGGCTTTTTCCAGACGGTTCATGGCTTCTTGCACTGTGGCTCGCGGACAGGCCAGGTTCATGCGCATGAAGCCCGTGCCCTCTTCGCCAAAATTTGTGCCGCTGTTCAGGGCGATTCGGGCTTTTTGCATAAAGAAGTCTTCCAGATCTTTTTGGGCAAGACCCATTTCGCGGCAGTCAAGCCAGAGCAGGTACGTGGACTCGGGCGCGTAGGCGCTGATTTTGCCGACACGTTCATTGATAAAGGCCACAGCCATATCAATGTTGCCCTTCACATAGGCGGCAACCTGATCCGCATACCAGGCGCATTCGCGGTAGGCGGTTTTCAGGGCAATTTTGCCAAGGGTGTTGCTGCTGAGGAAATGGCGCTGCACCATTGCCTTGAATTGTGCCAAAAGGTCGGAATTGGCGCTGATAACGGCAGAGCATTGCAAGTCGGCTATGTTGAAGGTCTTGCTGGGGTTCATGGCCATAAGGCTGTTCTGCGCGATTGCGTCTGAAAGGCCGGAAAATGGCACATGCTGTTTGCCTGGGTGCACATAGTCGCTGTGAACTTCATCAGAAACAACCAGTACCCCGTGTTTGAGGCACAGTTCGCCAATTCGCATCAGGTCTGCATGACAAAAGACCTTGCCCGTGGGGTTGTGCGGGTTGCACAGAAACATCAGGGTGCTGTTTTTTTTGGCCAGCTTTGCTTCCAGATCGGCAAAGTCTATTGTGTATTGCCCGGGGCCTTCCCGCAGGAGGGGCGAGCCAAGCGGTGTTCTGCCGTGGGCTTTGGGCAGGTTATAAAAAGGACCGTAGGTGGGGGTAAGGAAGACCACATTGTCGCCCTCTTTGGTGTAGGCGAGCACGCACAGCATAAGCGTAATCACAACTCCGGGCGAAAAGCAGACCCATTCGTCCTTGGCCTCAAAGGAAAAGCGCGAGCGCATCCAGTGGGTTACAGCTTGTTGAAATTCTTTGTCCAATGGGTCGGAATAGCCGTATACGCCTTCTGCCACCCGCTTTTGCAAAGCGGTGACAATCGGTTCCGGTGCGGTGAAGTCCGACTCTGCCACCCACATGGGCAGCACGTTTTCCGGGTAGAGGTTCCATTTTATGCTGTCGCCGCCACGGCGGTCGAGGATACGGTCAAAATCATGAATAGGCATGGCGCTTCCTTGCTGTAAAGATGTGTCGTGCGTGACGAGAGCGCGCAGGGCTATAAGCCGCGCGGCATTTACGATACGGGGTTTTACAGGACACGGTCTTTGGGAAGGTGGGCCAGATAGCGTTCTTTTTCCGCTTTGCTCCAGCGGCTGCAAAAAGCGGGTGCGCCCTTGCCGATCTGCTTGACGCAGTTGTTGCACTGCACACAGGAGCGGACTTTCCCTTCAAGCTTGCCCTCGGCCTTTGCCAGCCAGTCCGGGTCGGCAAAGAGCACTCTGCCAAGGCCTATGCAGTCGGCTTTGCCTTCAACAAGCGCGGCTTCGTCCATGGCCGGGTCGTCCAGCAGGCCTGCGGCAATAATCGCCACACCCGGCACGGCCTTTTTCACGGCTGCCGCTTCATCCAGCATAAAGCCGGAAACGGGCTTCTGCTTTTTTTGCGCAGAGGGGGCGAAACATTCGTGGGAACCCGCCGTGACCGAGAAATAGATGGGGGAAAGCGCCTTGGCAATATGCCCCGCAATAGCCGTACCTTCTTCCAGGCCAAGGCCGTCCGGCAGGTATTCTCTCGCCATAAAGCGGTAGCCTACCGGAAAGTTGCCGACCTTTTCGCGCACAGCCTTGCACACCTCCTGCGGAAAGCGGGCGCGGTTTTCCGTGCTGCCGCCGTAAGCGTCTGTGCGTTTGTTCGTGCGCGGCGAAGTAAAAGAGGCCAGAAGGTAGCCCGTTCCACCATGCAGCTCCACGCCGTCAAATCCGGCCTGCTTCACAATATCCGCCGACTGGGCAAAGGCTTCGGCAACATCGCGCATGTCCTGCTCGCTCATGGCAACCGGCATCAGGTCGGGGTTGCCAAAGGCGGGTACTGCCGAGGGGGCCATGGCCCCGGCAAAGCCGGAGTAGCGGCCGGGGTGGCAAATCTGCACAAAGGCTCGTGCCCCTTTTTCATGGATGGCGGTGGCGAGCGTGGACAGACCCGCGATATGGCTTTGGTCAAAGGCATGGATGGTGAATGGAGCGGGTCTTTCCGTACGAATTGCCGAAGCTTCCACCACTACAAGGGCAACGCCGGTTTCGGCCATGCGCACGTAGTGCTTGACAAGCTGCTCTGTGACCATACCGGTTTCATCGGCATATGCGGTGTAAAATGGCAGATAAACCAGAGAGTTGCGTAGAAAAAGGGCCTCAATGAGGCAAGGTGTGAAAAGGGTTTGCATATGTGCTCCGAGTATTCGCCGGTATGCCGGTGTGTTGCAGAAATACGCTGATTTATTCCGTTTGGCGTCGTTACTGCGCCCTTTGCAAAAGGGGCGGACGAAAAGATGTTCCGCCTCCTTTTGCAAAGGGCTTGCGCCTGTCCACCCGGAATACTCCAGCGTATTTCCTGAGTGTTGTATTCAAAAAAGAGTGCGCGGCACAGGACAGGAAACGCCTTCGCTGTAAATATGTTGTGCTATAAACCGGGAAACGCTGATTTTTTCCATGCTTGCCAGAATGTGGACCATTGGGTGAAAAGATTGTGCACGGCTGCGGCCCGGTGGCTACGGGCGTTTTTTTCTTCGGCGGACAGTTGTGCGGCGGTTTTGCCAAGTTTCGGGTCAAAAAAAACCGGGTCGTAGCCAAAGCCGTTATCGCCCGCAGG
>JAJDIC010000012.1 GCA_030266525.1 Desulfovibrio sp. OttesenSCG-928-G15
GCAATGTTGTCCATATTGTCCAGAAAATCGGGCAGGCTGTCGTCCGGCATGGGTGGGGCGCCTGCCGCGTTGCGCCTTTGGGGCGGTGCGGTGCCGGTTTGCGGTTCGCCCGTTTGCAGCGCAACCGGGTCTTTGCCGATGGGCATGCCGTTTATCTGAACCAGGGGCAGGGCCCTGAAACCCTGTTTGAACAAGGCTGCTTTGTTCAGCATAAGGCGAACGCGCAAGCCCAGCCGGTCAAGCAGGGAAAGATCGGGCATGGGCTCCTGCTCGTTTCTGCTGCGGGCAAGCGCGGCGTGGGGGGGCAGGCCCTGACTCAGGAGTGCGCGAAATTTCACTATGGAGGCAAAATCTTCGTCATTTTCCTGTACCGGAATGAGGGCCGCCTTGTCGCCCAGGGTTTGCACCGCGCTACGGCAGGCAGGACAGGAGGGGGAGAAAAAGATCCGGATTTCCGTACTGATTGGCTTGCCTATGGCATAGGGTGGAATTTGCTCTCCAAGGGCAAGTGCGGCATTGCCCGCGAACAGGCCCAGCCAGAGCGGCAGTAAAAAGGATGGAGCCAGCTTGACGGCTGTGGTGAACCAGCTGTTGGTGTTGGAGGCCCTTTGCAGCGCTACATAGCCAAGACCGATGAAGACTGCGACAATAAGGCAGTCAAGGCAGGGGGCGGTAAAATACATGATCAGCAGCAGTACCGCGTCGCCGAGCAGGGCCAGCAGCGAGAGCAGGCGGGCCAGGCCCAACGCCCCTTTGAGGCAGAGTATGGACAGGGTGAAGAAATAGGCCCCGCCTATCCACCAGAGGGAAATGCCGGCGATGCGCGAATCTTTGAACAGGGCGCATCCTGATGTGGCGCACTCGGAGGGTGCGGCCGTCGGAAAAGAGATATACCCGCACCACGCAAGGCCAAGCAGGGAAAAAAACAGGGGAATCCAGGCGATATATGCAGACTTCGGGCGCATGGGCGGTGGGGGCTCCTGGCTTGTACGTTGAATGTGCGGGGTATTTGCAAGCTCGTTTTCTTTTAGGTCAGAAGGGTGACAAGGTAAAGAGGGTGTCGGGGATATTGAGCGCATTCCCGGTTCCGCTTTTTGCGGCAGGCGTGCGGCAAGCGTAGTGGCAGAAAGCGTTTTCTTTTTATGGTAAAGACGTGTATATTTATGGAACGTAGCAATGGTAACCTTTGTGAGTTTATATGCAGCGTTCCACAGCCGTAGATCAGGATGCCTACAGCATTCGCAGAAGCGCCCGGGCCGGGCGGATCAGCTTGCGCGTCGTGCCGGGAAAAGGGCTTGAAATTGTGTTGCCGCTGTGGGCTGATGAAAGCGTTATCCCCATGCTGCTTGAAAAACACAAAAAATGGATAGCGCGCACCCTGAGCCGCCACGCCCAGTCCGAATCCGGAAAGGAAACGAGCCTGCCGGAAACGGTACTGCTGGACGGCGGGCAGGAAGAGGTGCGTATAGTGTGGCAGGAAGCCGGCTGTGCTTTGGCGTCTGGAACAGACGCTGCCCGCGGCCCGGAGCCGGGTACGCTTGCAGGCCGGGCTTCGGATGTGCAAGCCGCTGTCTGTCGCTTCCCGGAAGCCGACGCTGCTTCGTCCCTGGCTTCTGTGGAGGACATCGCAAGGCCGCTGTCTCTGGCTCATGCCATGCACGGCGCTACCCTGACCCGGCGGACCGTCGCCCTTGCAGGGGGGCGGGCGGGCGCTTTGCCTGACCAGGCGGTCCGGCTTGAGCGGCTGCGCGCGTGGATACGCGCGGAAGCGTCGAAGCGGCTGGCCCCCCTGGTGGCGATTGAGGCAGAGCGTTTGGGCCTGCAATACGCCACAGTGCGGGTAAAATTTCAGAAAAGCCGCTGGGGAAGCTGTTCTGTCAGGGGCAACATCAACCTGAACGCCTGCCTGATTTTTTT
Source organism: Desulfovibrio sp. OttesenSCG-928-G15 (assembly GCA_030266525.1). The sequence continues at coordinate 1,918 of JAJDIC010000012.1, forward strand.
ACCGGAACATCTGGTCCGCTACATAATCATTCATGAGCTTTGCCATATCAGGGCGCTGAATCATTCTCCTGCCTTTTGGAAGCAGGTATTCGCCGCCGACCCCTGCGCCCTTGCCAAAGACAGGGCCATGCGTACCGCCTGGCGCTATGTGCCGGGCTGGGTCTTTGCCGGAAAATGATTCTTTGCCCGCGAGGCAGAACAACCCCAAGTATATAGAGCGCTAAACGCAAGAAGGGGTGGGAGATGCTCCGAGCATTCCCACCCCAAAAAAACTTGCATATCAGGAGGTACTTTTCCAGTAGCAAAGTGTGTGCCAAAGATTGCGAGGTGGTGTGTTTTATTTTTTATCCTGTTATTTTAGTGCATTATGTAAAAACCTGCGAACAGGCTCTGCTTTGCGGCGCTTTTTTCTGTGCAAGTTTTTTAACTTTACGTAACCGGGTGAAATAGTACGCCTTTCCTTTTCTGATGAATATCTCAGAAAGGGGTTGTTAAGGTAATTAGCTGAAATATTGAGATTAATTGCGAAGGAAGAAAGACGCGGCATACAATCGGGGCTTAGCAGGCAAAGTATAATTTTTTTTACAAGACCTCGATTTTCACAGTGCTTGAGCGCTGAGCGCTATCCCTGCCAGAGGTATTATTGCAAGAGCCGGGTAAACACGCTACTGTAGCCCTCCGTGCAGTTTCGGGCGTCCGGCCCGGCTTGCGCCACCCCAGTCCCCAACTTGGAGTAAGCATGACCCCCGTACAATCCATCATGACAGCGGAAGAAATGGAGCGTTGCATCAGCAAGCTTGCCGCAGATGTTCTGGCATCGCACAGTGAGTGCGATTCTCTGGCCCTTGTGGGCATTCAGCGGCGCGGTGTGGTTCTGGCCGAAGCCCTGGCTGCCAAAATGACACAAAGCCTGGGGCGGCCTGTGCCCACCGGTTCGCTTGATATTACCCTGTACCGGGACGACTGGACCTCCAAAACTCCAAAACCGGCTATCGGGGAAACCCGTATCCGTTTTGACGTTGCAGGCAAAAACCTGGTTCTGGTCGATGACGTGCTGTTCACCGGGCGCACAATCAGGGCCGCGCTTGAGGCCCTTGCTGATTTCGGCAGGCCGAGCAAGGTGGAACTGCTTGTGCTGGTTGACCGGGGCCACCGCGAACTGCCCATTCACCCCGACTATACGGGCGTGACCATTGAGACAAAACGGGGTGACCGGGTTGATGTGCTTGTGCAGTCCATTGACAGCGACCAGGGCGTTCGCCTGGTACCCGCGAACTCCTGATACAAAGTTTTGTCCCGCCCGATAACCCCGCCAGCCAAGGAGAATGTTGATGCAACGCACACTTTGTTTAATCAAGCCCGATGCCGTTACCCGCAACCTGTCCGGGGCCATTCTCGACATGATTCAAAAAAGCGGCCTTAGTGTGGCTGCCCTGAAAATGCTCCGCCTGACCAAAAAAGAAGCGGAAGGCTTTTACGCCGTGCACAAGGAGCGCCCCTTTTTCGGTGATTTGACAGACTATATGTGCTCCGGCCCTATCGTTGCCGCTGTTCTGGAAGGCGACGACGCCATTGCCCGTTACCGCAAACTTATGGGCGCGACCAACCCGGCCAACGCGGAAGAAGGGACAATTCGCAAGCTTTATGCCGAGAGTGTGGAAGCCAACTCCGTACACGGTTCGGACGCTTTGGAAACCGCTGCGGTCGAGATTGCGTATTTTTTCAGCACGCTTGAGCTTGTGCACAGTAAAGACGTATAGCGAAAGAAGTATAGCGCGCGGACTCACCGCATCTGCTTTTTCCCGTAAAGCGCAACATCAGGAAAACGCTGGTTTTTTTCGCCTGGCAAGGCGCGAGTTATTTGTGCCGAGGGGCAGGACGAAACAGTCCTGCCCCTCGGCACAAATAGCAGCAACGCAGTCCGGGCGGAAAAATCAGCGTTTTCGCGGTATGAGCAGGAACAAGCGGCTCGCCAGCCACTCCAGCACCAGCGTGGGGTTTACGCTGTAAATCAGACTGTCCTGGCATTCTGCCAGGGCTTCATCCAGCATGCGCAGCCTGGCTTCGGGCAGGCGGGCGAAAATACTCTCCAGGCCTTCGCCAGAAGCTTGGGCGTAGCGGTCGGCTTTTTGCAGTAAGCAGGCGCACAGCGCACGACGGCACAGGGCGATGATGGCATACACCAGGGGCGCATCCACTGCGCCGCGAGTGCCGCTTTTTTCAAAAAAATCCCGACCGGTCAAAAGGAAGGAGCAGAGCGCCGCTTCCCAGGGGGCAAGGCGCTCTCGTTCTTTTGCGTCTTCCCGCAAGGGCCAGGGAAGGGTGAGCGCGAAACTGCGCGACACCAGGGTGGGTAAAAGCCGTTCTCGCTGGGGGGCCAGCAGTAAAAAAGACGTTGCCGGGGCGGGCTCTTCAAAAGATTTGAGCAGCGAGTTGGCGGCAGCTTCGCCCAGGGCCTGGGCCTCACAGAAAATGACCACTCGTGTTCCGGCTTCTCTTGGCGGTTCGCCGAGAATGCCTTTCAGAACGCGCACTTCATCAATTTTTATGCTCCCCTGCCTGCCGTCCAGAAAAAAGAGATCCCGGTGCATGCGGGTGGCCATACGCACACAGGCCGGGCAGGTAAAGCAGGGGACGGGGCTTTGCGCGTCAGGCAAAGAGTCTTGCCCAAAGCCCGAGCCGAAGTCCGGCGCGGAGCCTGTGGCGTGAGCAGGGGGGGGGGGCCGTCATGGGCATAAGCCCGGGCAGTCCGGCTTGCATGGAGGCCGGGGGGGTGCCAAAAGCCTGCGCAGACGCGCCTTCGCAGTTAAGAAGCAGTGCCCAGTAAAGCGCCGCGTGTAGCCGCTGGTCCGGGTTGCCGCCTTCCAGCAGCAGCACCTGGGGCGGGTTTTGGCTCAGTTTGTGTAAAAAGGTGCGGATGCGCCTTGGCTGTTCGCTTGTATCAAAAGCGCGCAGCGGGGCAAGGGCGTCTTCAATGTCCGCGCCATCGGGAAGGGCGTCTTCATCACTCTTTTTTTTGCGCTCGGAAGGGGCTTTCCCATCCACTGCCGTTGCGGCGGAGGGGCTTTTGCGGGAAGGGGAAGAAGGAGATTTTGCCATGGCGTGCAAGGGCGGGTTGCATTTTACGCTCGCTCCCGCAAGGTGGGCCGTAAAGTAAACGGCCCCGCGCGAGGAACGGGTTACGTTTGTAAGGGGTGCTTGCGCCGGGTCGAAGGGGTTGGCCCCTAGATAGTGTAGTCACGAGATGCCTTTTGCCCCCTGCCCGCGTTGCGACAGAACTCCCTTGAGGTCATGGACAAAACCGTCCACTCCCTCTTGATGAACCTGTCACGCCTTGGCAGAGGACAAGAGCCAAATTCGTGTCGACACTATCTAGACTTGGCGGATAATGGTCTGGTTTCTGTCCGGGCCTACAGACACAATACTTACCGGCACGCCGGTGAGTTCTTCAAGCCGGACAATGTATTCTCGGGTCGCTTCCGGTAAGTCTGACCAGTCTGTAATATTTTCAATGTTTTCCGACCATCCGTTCAGCGTTTCGTATACCGGCGTAACCTGCTCGAGGCCGAGTTCCGCTTGCGGGGGGTAGGTGGTTTTTTCGCCCTTGTAGGTATATGCGGTGCAGATTTGCAGCTTGTCGAGGCCGGAGAGCACGTCCAGCTTGGTCAGGGCTATTTCCGTGATGCCGCAAAGGCGGATGGACTCGCGCAGAAGCACAATGTCCTGCCAGCCGCAGCGGCGGCGGCGGCCTGTGACCGCGCCGAATTCCGCGCCTTTTTCCTGCATGAAGTCGCCGGTCTGGTCAAAAAGTTCTGTGGGGAACGGGCCGGAACCTACGCGCGTGGTGTAGGCCTTGACAATGCCGACAATGCGGTCAAAGGAAGCCGGACTAACGCCCGCTCCGGCAGAGGCGTTGCCGGCCACGGTGTTGGAAGAGGTAACGCAAGGGTATGTGCCGTGGTCGATATCCAGGTGGATGCCCTGTGCCCCTTCAAACATGATAGAGCCGCCCTGTGCGGAAATTTCCTGCAAGCGGCTGGAAACATCGGTCAGATGGGGCACAAGACGGGCTGCCGCAGGCTCCACTTCGCGCATGATTTCGTCCACAGTCACCGCTTCCTGACCGTACAGGGAGGTGAACAGGGCGTTTTTTTCCTTGAGGGCGCACTCTACCTTGGCCCGCAGGGTGGGAAGGTCTTCCAGATCGCAGGCGCGAATGCCTATGCGGGCGGCCTTGTCCTCATAAGCAGGACCTATGCCCCTGCCGGTAGTGCCGATTTTGGCGTCGCCCTTGCTCGCTTCGCGGGCCTGATCCAGAAGCTTGTGATAAGGCATAATCAGGTGCGCCTTGCGCGAAAGTTTCAGCCTTTCCGGCGTGACGGCAATGCCCTGGGAGGCGACCTTGTCCATTTCTTCCACCAGCGCCGCCGGGTCAACCACGACGCCGTTGCCGATGAAACAGACTTTGCCTTCATGCAAAATGCCGGAAGGAATCAGCTTGAGAATATATTTTTTGTCGCCGACGATTACCGTATGCCCGGCATTGTTGCCGCCCTGAAAGCGCACAATGGCGGTGATGTCGGAAGAGAGCATGTCGACGATTTTGCCTTTGCCCTCATCGCCCCACTGGGCGCCTACAATGACCACATTGGACATGCCTGTCTCCTTGAAAAAGCCCTTGATTGGTACAAGGGAGTATTGTGCTGGGCAGCGCGGGCTGCTGAAAAAATTGCTTTATTTGGGTGCATCGTTTTTGTTGCCGGAGTCCGGGCTCTTGCTCCGGGGGGTGCCGTGCTCCGGGTTGTTCTCTGGAGCGTGTTCCGGGCTAGCCTGTTTGTCGGGGAAAGACAGTATTTTGGCTTTCTTCTTTTCTTCGCTTTCTGCCGCAGCTTTGGCTTTGGTTTTGTTGCGTTCAAAAAATTCCGGCAAGGGGGGGATTTTCGCCAGTTCCGCAGCGGTGGGCGGCGTGGCGGTAAGTGCCAGATGATAGTTGAAAAGCTGGTTTTTCCAGTGAATGGCCTGAATCAGACTCAAGGCGAGGGCCGCTTCTTCCCAGCGTTTTGTAGGCTCAAAGTCCTGCACCTGGGTGGCGTAAAACCGCCACAGGTCCATCAGAGAAGCCTCATCATACTCGTTGAGTTGTTTCGCCATTTTTTCAAGAACACGCTGCATGTGTGCCGCCTCTTGATAGTCCTGCCGCTGAAACCGCCTTGCGGGCGGATAAATCGCAAATCAGCCATGGGAATACACGGAGCCGCCCGGCAAAAAAAACCCCGTTTCCGGGTAGTGGTAGGCGCAGCCCGCGCGTCCGTTATTTTTATGCATACTCTAAAGAAGCGTGGGATTCAATGAAAAAAGCGTCGATGCAAGGGGCTCGGGCAGGGAAAAGTCGGGGTGCTCTTTTCTTTCGGGGGAAGGCCGGGAAAAGCGAAGCGCATACGGCAGATGGTCCTTGCCCGTTACTTTCGCCCGCTGATATCCAAAAGGGCTTCGGCCAGAAGGCGCGGGTGGGCGATGTGGGGCTTGTCGCGATAGATAAAGGGCCGGTCAACCAGAGAGATGCCGAGGGCTTCCAGGCGGCGATGGGGGATGCCTCCTGCATAGTGCCCGCTTTGCGTATCCACCAGCACATGGCTGAGAAAACGCCCTGCCGCCGCGCCGGGGGCGTTTTTGCCCAGAGTGTCCAGAAGCGTGTCTATCTGGTCTTCAAGGGTGTGGCCGAGAAGTTCCGGGTCTTTGCCGGGGTTGGGTACCAAAATTTTGGGTCCGGCGCATTCGGCAATGGCCCCGGCCACACCTCCGGGCAGGAGGTTGGCAATAAGGCTGGAGTAAAAACTGCCTATGGGGTAGCAAATACTTTGTGCCCTGGCGACAAGTTTGGCTATACGGGGTGTAATGACAACGGCCTCCGGGGGGAGCGGGTTCAGGCCATGTTCGTCTTGGGTCAGCCATATTTCCCTGATTGGAGAGTTGACCGGGGCCCCGGCCTTACCGGTAAAGCGGGCCTGGCCGATAATGCTTTGCCCGTTTTCCAGGCGCACGGCCAGTTGGGCGCTTTGCTCCACCACCGGTCTGACAATGCCCCTGGCATGCACCAGACGCGACAGCAACGTGATTACCGGACCAAGCGTGTTGTTGGCCCGTAAATAGCCTGCGGCAAGAAAAAGATTGCCCAGGCAGGCTCCTTCCAGGGCAAAGTCTTCGGGCATGTGGGCGGCGAACCAGCGCAGATGGTCGCGCAGGACGGCGTTTTGCGGTTCGGGAATCTGGCACATAAGCGGGTGGCTGCCGTTTGTGAGCCTGACCAGCTCCGCCCTGTTCTGTTTCTGCGGGGTATTGGTTTGCAGCCGGTAAGAAAGCAGGGTGAATACCTCGCGCACGCCAGGCCGGTTTTCGTCCGAAAGGGCCAGGAGGCGTGAACGCATATCGCCCACGGCGGGCATGGCAAAGGCCTTGCGCAACACAGCGGAGCTGCCGCCCGAGTCAAAGGGCGTGACCAGGTGTACACACAGGGGCGCGCGGTGCTTCAGTTCTCTGGCGGTTTCCTTGAGGGCGCTGCCCCCGCTGAAAAACAGCATTCGCGCCGCGCCAGGCCCGTGCCCCGCACAGGGCGCGGCCTTGGCGGACGCGCCAGGGCGAAGGGGCGCGCCATGTACGCCTGTCGCGTCATATGTGCCGTTAGGGCAATGCATACGCCCGCTAAAAGTCTGTGCGCCGCTTGTCGTTGCCCGGCGAAGTCTTGAGGTCGTGCAGGGGTTGCATGATGCCGCCCAAATCCGAATCAGGCATGACCCATGGTCCGCGTATTACAAGGATTCGCCCGGCAATGGCGTCCAAAGCGAGAGAGGAAGCTGCGTTTGTCATGCTCCCAGTATACGGGAGGAAGGGCGCTCGAGGCAAGGGACAAACAGGGGGGGCAAGCAGGAGGGGGCAAACAGGGGGGGAGCGTCCTTTTCCCGCCTTGCCTCAGACGCTGTGAAAATCGCTGGACGCAGGTGTGTATTTAGCGTATGGCTTACTGCCTTGCCATGAAAGGACATACAACTATAGTGGATAACCGGGCGCAAACGCAGGAAGAACAGGCGAACATTCCTGCCCAGGCTGACGGTATTCTTGTATTGAACAAGCCCGCGGGCCTGACGTCGGCCGCCTGCATAGGCAAGATAAAAAAACGCCTCGGCCAGAAAAAAATCGGTCACGCGGGTACACTGGACCCCATGGCAACAGGCGTTTTGCTTGTCCTTTTGGGGCAGGCCACCAAAATTTCCGGCCACCTCATGGATATGGGTGAAAAAACCTACAGCGGCATTATCCGCCTGGGGCTTGTCACCGATACCTGGGATGCCGAGGGAGAGGTTGTACAAACCTGCCCCGTTACCAAAGAGCATACAGAGGATCTGGACAGCGTGTTCGCTTCCTTTGTCGGCACATATGAGCAGGAGGTGCCGGCCTATTCGGCAGCCAAACATCAGGGCAAACCCCTGTATGCGCTGGCCAGAAAGGGCGCGGCGGTTCCTGTGAAAAGCAAAATCGTCACAATATCGCGTGGCGAGGCCGAAATGGTCGGCCTTGAACGCGTCCGCTTCCGGGTGACGTGCAGTTCCGGCACCTATATACGGTCCCTGGCCCACAGCTTGGGGAGCCGCTTAGGGTGCGGCGCCATGCTTGAGGAACTGAACCGGGAGTACAGTCACCCCTTTGGTATTGACAAGGCCTGTCCTCTGGATGAGCTGCTTGCCAATCCCGAAGCGTTTTCGTCACGGGTGGCAAGCATTGCCGAAGCCCTGCCCGGCTGGCCGAAAGTGCGTCTGAAAAGCGCACAGGCCGCCGAGGTACGCAACGGCACTCGCCTGCCTTATAACCCGCAGGAGCTGTCCATGCTGCCCTTTATGCCGGGCGTCAAGGCGCTTTTCCTGGATGAAAACGGAAAATGCCTTGCCCTGGCTGAAACCGTGCGCGACAGCGCCGGGCGCGAGCTTTGGGCACTGATACGGGGACTGTGGAACTAGCCGCCAAGGGGCGGCCATTGCCCTTACTGTAAAGGAGATGAGCTGTGGTATTGGACGCGACACAAAAAAAAGCGGTTATTGACGGCCACGCCAAACATGAAGGCGACACCGGTTCCCCGGAAGTGCAGATTGCTCTGCTTACCGCCCGGATTCAGGATTTGACCGGTCACTTCAAAGAGCACAAAAAAGACTTCCACTCCCGGCAGGGGCTGCTCAAGCTCGTTGGTCGCCGCCGTAACCTTTTGAACTACCTGAAAAAAACCGATGTGCAGCGCTACAGGGCCATTCTTGAAAAACTCGGCCTGCGTAAGTAACACATCTGAAACGACTGATTAGATAGTGTCAACACGAGTTTGGATTTTGTTCTCTGCTAAGGCGCGACAGGTTCACCTGGAGGGAGTGGGCTCTTTCGTCCATGACCTTCAGGGGCTTCTGTCACAACGCGGGCAGGGGGCAAAAGACATCTCGTGTCAACACTGCCCAGAATCAGCATAAGGGGGAGGCTTCTCCCCCTTATGCGCTTGTAAAACCAGGTGATTGAAGCAACACGGGCAGGCCGTTTCGCCGCCCGGTAGCGGGTATGCAGCCCGCATGCGAAGTAGCTTCACCGCCGCTACCGTAGTGAAGGGGGGTCCGGGCAAAGGATGCAGAGGCGATTTCTGCTTCTTTTTTCCGGAATCCCCTTCGGTATGAAAGAAGGATTGTATATTCATGAGTGTATTTAACCCTACGCGCGTCAGCGCAACATTGGGCGGCAAAGAGATCGTGCTGGAAACAGGCCGTCTGGCCAATCAGGCAGACGGCGCGGTCTGGATTCAGTGCGGCGATACCGTTGTCCTGGTAACAGCCTGCACCCAGGCCCTTGAGCGGGACATGGGCTTTTTTCCGCTTACAGTGGACTATTCTGAAAAAATGTATGCTGCGGGCCGCATTCCCGGCAGCTTTTTCAGACGCGAAATAGGCCGCCCCTCTGAGCGCGAAACCCTGGTTTCCCGCCTGATCGACCGACCCATGCGCCCCATGTTCCCCAAAGGCTTCCGCGATGAAGTGCAAATTCTGGCCAACGTTATTTCCGCCGATCAGGACAATGACTCGGACGTGCTTGCCCTGACCGGCGCTTCTGCCGCCCTGGCCATTTCCTCCATTCCCTTTGAAGGCCCGGTTGCCGGTGCGCGCATTGGTCGCATTAACGGCGAGTTTGTGCTGAACCCGACCATTTCCGAACTGAAAGACAGCGACCTGAACTTTATTTTCGCCGCTACCCGCGAAGCTGTGGTCATGGTGGAAGGTGAAGCCCACTTCGTGCCCGAAGCCGTTGTGGCCGAAGCCCTTTCTTGGGCACACAAGGAAGTGCAGCCCCTTATCGACGCCCAGGAAGAGTTGATGAAAAAAGTGGGCAAGGTCAAAATTCCCCTCAAGGAGCTGCCCGATATCTCGGCTATTGAGACCTTTGTGCGCGGTGCCATTGAGGGCGATCTCAGGCAGGCCCTGCAGGTGCCGGAAAAAATGGCCCGCAAGGAGGCCAAAAAAGCGGTCAAGGAAAAAGCCATGGCCGCTGTGCTTGATCCTTCATCGCCCTTTGCTGAAGACGCTGTCGCCCAGGGAGCTGTCAGCGGCATTATCGGCGACCTGGAAAAAGAAATCGTGCGCAAGCGCATCAAGAACGAAGGCCTGCGCATTGACGGGCGCGACACCAAGACCGTGCGTCCCATCCTTATTGAAACCAGCGTTCTGCCCAGAGCGCACGGCTCCACTCTGTTCGCCCGCGGTGAAACCAAATCTCTGGTTGTAACCACTCTTGGCAGCTCCACAGACGAGCAGCGCATGGACTCCCTTGTCGGCGATGTGACCAAGCGCTTTATGCTGCACTATAACTTCCCGCCCTATTGCGTGGGCGAAGTGAAAATGAGCCGGGTTTCCCGCCGCGAAATCGGCCACGGCGCTCTGGCCGAAAAAGCCATTCGCCCCATTTTGCCGCAAGATAACGGCTTCCCCTTCACCGTGCGTATTGTTGCGGAAACCATGGAATCAAACGGTTCTTCCAGCATGGCTGCCGTGTGCGGCGGTTGCCTTTCCCTGATGGACGCGGGTGTTCCCATCAGCGCACCTGTGGCTGGTATTGCCATGGGCCTGATCAAGGAAGACGACGAATTCATCGTGCTTACCGACATCCTTGGCGATGAAGACGCCCTCGGCGATATGGACTTCAAAATTGCCGGAACCGCAGAAGGCCTCACCGCCGTACAGATGGATATCAAGGTAACCGGCATTTCCACGGAAATCATGGCCAAGGCGCTTGCCCAGGCCAGGGAAGCCCGCCTGCATATCCTCGAAGAAATGGCCAAAGCCCTTCCCGCGTCGCGTACCGAGCTTTCCAAGTACGCCCCGCAGCACGTGGAAGTGCAGGTCAACCCGGATGTCATTCGCCTGATCATCGGACCGGGCGGCAAGAACATCAAGGCCATTACCGCGGAAACCGGCGCTTCCGTCGATATTGAAGATTCCGGCAAGGTGTCTATTTTCGCTCCGACCATGGAAGCCATGGAAAAAGCCAAGGAAATGGTGCTTGCCTACGACCAGCACGCCGAGCTTGGCAAGGACTATGACGCCAAGGTTATCAAGATTCTTGAAATCGGCTGCATTGTAGAGCTTGCCACCAACCTCGAAGCCCTGGTCCACGTTTCCCAGCTTGACACCAAGCGCGTGGAAAATGTGGCGGACTTCTGCAAGCTGGGCGACGAAATGAAGGTCAAGGTCATCGAAATCAACGGTGACCGGATTCGCGCCTCGCACAAGGTCGTGCTGCAGGAAGAACAGGGCATTCCCTGGAACCCGGAGGAAACCGCCCGCCCTGCCCGCCGAGATCGCGGCGACAGGGGTGACCGTGGCGGCGACAGAGGCGACAGGCGCGGCGGCGGGCGCGGGCGCGACCGCGGGTAATAATTCCGGGTGATATGCCTCTGGCCTCCGACGGCGTAAGGGCTCTGCCCTTGAGAATCCCGTCAGGGGGCACCCCCGGCCCCTGCTGCAAATCGGGCCCCTGCAAATCGGGCCCCTGCAAATCGGGGTGGTGCGGCAAGAGAGCGTAAAGCTATAAACAGTTGAAGAGTCAGGGCGTGGGCGGTATTGCCGTCCACGTCCTTTTTTTATGCCGTGTCGCTTTTGGGGGTGTGTTGCCTGGGCTTACCACTCAAAGCTCATGTTGACATAGCCGCTGTAGGCTTTGCTTCTGGCGGAGTTTTCGCCGAAAAATCCGGCTGCGAGTTTCAGCTTGCGGGGCAGGGTGGTTTCCAGGTTCAGACCGTAGGTGACGAAGTCTCGCCCTTCATCCGCGCCCACGGCTTTGAAACGGTATGAGGACTCTGCCCTGAAACCTGCGTCAATCGTGGGGTTGCGCCCGCTCAAAAGCCGTTTGTAGCCGCCTGAGGCGTTGATGCTTATCCAGCGTGAGGGAGCAAATTCTAGCCGGACTCCAGGGGAAATACTTGTGCGCCAGTAGTTTTTGCTGTCCACATTCAGGGCGAAAAGCTTGTCGCCGGATTCTCTCCGGCCCGGCTGGTGAATATGGTCTGCCTCAAAATCCGCATAGGGGGCGAGGGCCAGGCGGTCGCTCATGGTGTGCAGCAGGTTATACGAAGCCTTTGCGCCAAGGCCCAGGCTGTAGCCGTCAAAATTGCTGCGCAGGTATTTGTTTCCTGTTCCCGTGAATATACGTCGATCTGTTGTGTATTGTTGCCACCCGGCAGATACGAGCCCGCTTATATTCAGCCCGTCAGGGGAATAGCCGCCGTACAGGCCGATTCTGGCGTCAATGATATCTGCCGAATTGCGGCCCTGCTCCACTTTGCCGTCGCCAATCGCAAAAAGACCGCCCGCGTGAAAAATGTCCGTATTTCTTTGTAGACCAACGGTTATTCCGCGCATGTGGTTGGCAACATCTTCCTGAAAAAGCGAAGACCGGCCCCTGGTTTTCGCATAGCCCAGAACCGGGCGCATCCACAGGTTGAAGGCAGCCTGTGGCTCTGCGGCTCCGCCTGTCCCGCCGGAGGCCAGGGCAAGGTTCTGACCGCCGTCCGGCGGCGCAGCTTCAGCCCTCGGGCGCAGAAGGCCGGGCGTGGTCAGCTTGCCAAGCAGGCCGCTGAACGGCAGATTGGTAAGCGTAGCCGCATGGAGATCGCCACGCAGGTCGGAAAGCGTTTGTTCAAACTCTTCACGGCTTTGCCCATACAAAAAGTCCAGCCGGTTCTGGCTTGCGCTTCCGCGAAGGCCATCGAACATATGCTGCAAGGCCCCGGCAACGGCCCTGGTTCGTGAGTGCATACCCGGAAGCGAGTCCAGGTCTTTGGTTTCGGCAAGAAGAGAAAGGGAGCGCCCGCCTTTGAGCGCAATCCGATAGGAAAGAAAGGGGCTTGCAGAAAGCGTGGCAGGCAGGGATGCCAGGCCGTCAATGCCTTTTGTGGCTGTCAGCACGTTGTTGTAGTCTGTGTATGGCTCGATGGCGTGCCCTTTTGCGCGGCCTATTTGCAGGGTGCTGCCGTTCAGGTGTATCGCCCCGGCGGTCATGTGGTTGGCAAGCCCGTTTTGGCCCAGCGTAAGGCGCAGAACGCCCGCGCTTTGTACCTCACCCCGCACGGCAAGGGTTGTGCCGGGAACCGCAGCCTGCCCCGGAAGCAGCGTGCCGGTAGAGTAAAGATTCCCCTTGACTGTGCCGGAGCCTGTGAATAGCCCCTTGGGCCGCACATATACATCTGCGGCAAGGGATGCGGCGGGGCCGAGCGAAATGCCGCCTCCGCGCACTTCCGTGGGGCCGGTGTAAGTGTTGACGCCGGTCATGTGCAACATGCCCGCGCCATCCTTGCGCAGGCCTACGCCAAGATTCGCCAGTGCCCCGGAGCTTGCCTGACGTTCGCCGATATTGTTGCTCCAGACGCTGTCAAAGCCTTTGCTGTCCACCCTGTACATGGCGTATTTCGCGCCGAAGGAGTTGGAATCAAGGTCTTTTACGGTATCAAGGCGGCTGGCGTCAAAATAACCCGGCCCTTGAACCGCCTTGTCCGCGTTGACAATTCCCTGGCCGAACGCCTCGTTGTAGATTTCCGGTGTCAGCAGCGCGGGGTTGTCAATGGCCCGGTCAAGACTGGCGCGCAATGTCTTTATGTCCCAGGGCGAGTAAGCGCGCAGTTGCTTCAGTATGGCTTCCTTCTCCTCCTGGGTGGAACGAATTTTCCCTGTGCTGTAAGCAATAACTTCTATATACGCTCCGGTCGCGCCGTTTGTTTCTCGCATCAGAACAAAATAGGGGGGCTGATTTTTTCCTTTCATCGGGGTTGCCGTGGAAAGCAGCACATCGGCAATTTGCTTGCCACCCATGTAAGGGAAAGCTTCCTGAACAAGGCCGGCAACTCCGCTCACATAGGGGGTGGCCATGGAAGTACCGCTTTCCCGTTGGTATTTCCGGGGGGCTATGGTGGAGTATATATTTACTCCAGGGGCCATAAGGGTATACTCGGCTGCGTCAAAGCCCATGTTGGTGGAAGTCCAGACAAAGGCCGGGTGGTTCGGGGAATAGGCGGGGTTGAAGGCCGCCACATTCAGCCAGTTGTTGCGGATACCCGGGTCTTTTTTTAATCCCGTCCATTCCAGTACGGTGGGCAGCCCGGCCACAAAGCTGGGGGCGAGGTGCCCTTCGTTGCCAGCAGCCATGATTATCAGTTTGTCTTGCCGCGCAAGCTTTCCGGCCGCCGTTACCAACTCGGCGTTCATCTGTAGGACAGTATCCCAAAAGCCTGGCTTGTACCGGGAATCAAGGTGGTAGCCAATGGTCCAGCTATTATTGATAATGCGTATTTCGGGGTGCCGCAGCATTTCATGCAAGCCCGGGATGGGGTCTGTTTGCCATGCATAAGGCAAAAGTTGCGCGTCAAAGGCTACGCCGTGCATGCCCAGGGTATCTTTTTTCGCCGCCATGATTCCTGAAACGTGAATGCCATGGTACCCAAAAGTCGTTTCTCCAAAAACTCCGCGAGGATACTTGCCGAAAAATTCTTCCCTTGGCGCGGCGAAGCTATCGTCAATAAAGCCGAGGATGACTCCTTTGCCCGTAAAGCCACGGGCATACGCCTTGGCAGCCTGTATTGACTCCAGCCCGGTGCTGGACAGGTATTCACTGGTTCTGAAGGAAGAAGCGCCCGCATGGGCGAAACCGGCTGTGAACAGGCAGGCAGCAAAAAAGCACACAAAGCAGAGGCATACAGGGAAACGAGACATATTGCCTCCGTGAAAGGCGTCTGCATGACAGCACTATAGTAAGCTGAGCTGTTGTTCCTTGCGTACTGTTTTTGTCACCAGCGCGGAGCGGGTAAGCAGCTTTTCCGGCAAAGCCTCCAGCCAGCGGCAGGGCTTGAGCCGCAGTTCCCGCCCGTACAGAGTGCGTTTGGCCGCGTGCGACAGGTACAGGGCGTCTTTGGCTCTGGTAAGTCCCACGTAGAACAGGCGTTTTTCTTCGGCCTCTTCCAGTTCGCACAGATCGCCCTTTTCCGTAATGGTTCCGGTGAGCAGACCGGGACCGGCAAAAGGAATGATTCCGTCTTCCAGGCAGGGCATGAACACGGAGCGGAATTCCAGTCCTTTGGCCGCGTGAAGGGTCATGATCTGTACTTTTTGTCCTTTGCCGCGCACCAGTTCCAGGTCGTTTTGCAGACTGATCCAGGTGGTCAGCCCGGCCCAGCCCCCATTGCTCTCATAGGCTTTGACCAGGGCGCGAAAGGCGGACGATTTCCAGAACAGGGCATCAAAAGGCGGAATGGCAGAGAGATAGGCGGAAACGCCCAAAGGACCGTTGGCCAGCACCTTGTCCGGGCAGACCGGGATGGCCATTTCGCTGTCTTCGCCTTCGGAAATGGCAATGCCGAGCATGCGTCTGGCAGCGTGCAAAATAAGAGCGACCCGCTCGTTTTCCCAGAACGCATCCCCGGCTGGTTCGGAAACGGGAATGCCCGCGTCGGCCAGTTTTTTCCGGTACAGGGGGGCAAGGGCTCTTGTGCGCACCAACAGGGCGATGTCGCCCGGGCTGTGGTCCGCCACGGGCAAAACTCTGCCGGAGGCGGCTTTTGCGTCTGCCAGCGTGTGGCTGCCAAGGCCGATAAGCTCGCTTACTCGCTGGGCAATCCAGGTGGCTTCGGCGTCAGCGGTGGGCGCGTTGAACAGGTGCAGGGCGGCTGCATCCTTGCGTTGGGCTATCAACTCTTCTCCGGTTGCCGCATCACCCAAAAGAGCGTGGGCCGCCTGTAAAATGCCGCCGCGCGAGCGGTAATTGCGCTTCAGGCTGATTACTTCCACGCCGGACCATGATTCCTGGAAAAAGTGCAGGCAGTTGCCGTGCGCCCCGCGAAAACCGTAAATGGATTGATCCGGGTCGCCAATGCCGAAAAACCCTTCGCCGGAAGGGGCCAGAAGCGCCCGGACCAGAGAAAGCTGCAAGGGCGAAAGGTCCTGGATTTCATCAACCAGAATATGGCTGTACGGGCAGGAATACACCCCGCCGCTTATCTGCTCCATCCAGAATTCCAGAAGGTCGGTGTAGTCGGCCAGGTTCCAGCCGTTTTTCTGGGCAAGATAGCGCCGCTCCATTTCCATGTATTCGGGCGCGGGCAGCTCAAGGCGCTCTCTGGCCTTGTTCACGGCTTGCCAGCCATCGCGCACCTGTTGGGGCGTGGCCTCGGGGTTGGCTTCGGCGAACACGCGCTTTGCGTCTTCTTCGGAGAGCAGCACCGGCACGTCGGAATGGGTTTTATGCCACAGTTCCAGGGCAAGAGCATGCAGGGTGTCTGTTCTTGGAAGGGGCGCGCCGGGGCCGAGCGCCGCTTCAAGGCGCTCATCCATTTCAGATGCCGCGCGGCGGGTAAAGGTAACGGCCAGAATGCGTCTTGCGCCAATGCCCTCATCAAGCAGGTGCATGATTCGCGAAATCAGGGTGTGGGTCTTGCCGGTGCCGGGGCCGGCAAGAACAAGCACCGGGCCGGGGCCGGCCATGATTGCCCGCTCCTGCTCCTCATTAAAGGCGTTTTCAGGAAATTCCGGCAGGGGCGGGGCTTTACGGGCGGGGCCGCCACGTCTGACCTCTTCCAGAGCGGCGTCCAATGCGGACAGGGGGCGCGCCGCAGCGGCATTGCCAGAAGGGTCGGTTGGGCCGGAATCATGCACACTCATGGGGGAAAGCACCTCGTCGGGGGAGTCAAGTTCGGAAAAGAGAAAGTCCTCGTCAGCCTCTGTGCCGGGCAGGGCGGTAGCGGGCGAAACAGCCGGGGCGTCCTGCGCAGATCGCTTTGCGGGCCGCTTCTTGGCGGGCTTGGCACCGGCTTTTTCAGACTGGGCGGCGGTTTTGACTGGCGGCTCAATCAGGTACAGGGCTTGCGGCGTTGCGGAGTTTTTTTTTCTGGCGGGCAGACCCACTCCGCGCACGATTTCCGCGCGTTCCCTGTCTGTGAACATGCGCACGGTGCCGTATTCGCCGTCATAGCCGCCCTTGAGGTGCACTTCGCCGCGCCGCATGCGGCCGATGGCCTCACCCAGGGGCGGGAAAAAGCGGGCCAGTTCATCTTCCGGCTGGTCAAGCAGGATGGAAAGCTCCGGGCCGAAACGCTCCAGCGCCTTGGCGTACAGGTCGCTTACCTTGCGCGACTTTGGCCCGACGCCAAGTATTTCTCCCAGCACTTCCGGCAGCGGCACAAGGGACACAAAGCTTTTGCGCCCGTGTTCGCCCATGCCGTCATGCTCCTGATACACAGGCACGTCCCGGTCAGCCAGTTCCATCACCCGGTTGAACACGCCCACCGTAAGCGGGCCGCCGCACACCGGGCAGATGCCGCCCAGCTCTCGCGTTTGCCGGGGAGAGAGGGCTACATCGCATTTGCGGTGCCCGTCCATGTGGTATTTGCCTTCTTCCGGGAAAAATTCCACAGTGCCGTGAAATACAGTGCCGGCAGCCTTTTCGGGGTGTTTCAGGGCGTTCAGAATGCCGGTGTAAGAAATTTCACCGGCAAACACATTAGCCTCGCGGGCAAGGTTTTCACCGGAATGGGCGTCAGAGTTGGAAACCAGGCGGTATGCGTCGAGCGCACTCCACAGGCGGTTCATGGCCGGGTCAGAGGAAAGGCCGGTCTCCAGGGCGAAAATTTCACCCGCCAGATCTCCAAAGCCCTCTTCCATCGAGTCAAAGCCGGACTTGGAGCCGAACAGCGCAAACCACGGCGTCCAGATGTGCGCGGGAATCATGAAGGCGCCCGGGGCCGTTTCCAGCACGATTTCCAGCAAATCGCGCGAATCAAGGCCGAGGATGGGCCTGCCGTCTGAATGCAGGTTGCCTACCTGCTCAAGCCGGAGGCTGAATTTTTCCGCTGCTTCAAGCGAGGGCATGTACACCAGGTTGTGTACCTTGCGTACCTTGCCGCCGCGTTTGTAAATGGAGCTGATTTCGCCCTGGAGCATGAAATGGATGGGGGGGGCGCCGGAGGAGCCGTGAGTGCCGGACGAGCCGGTATTTTCAAGCCGGGAAGGCTGCGTCAAAACCCGGCCAAGTCCTTCCACCGGAAGCTCGGGCAAAACGGCAGCAATCTCTTCGGGGCGTTTTAGCACATACAGGCCGCTGTCATGATCCAGAACCAGGTTTTCTTCCAGTTCTTCGCGCCAGCGCGGGTGGGTGAAGTCGCCCGTGCCAAGAACTGAAATGCCCTTAAGACGCGCCCAGGCTGCCAGCAGCGGCACAGACAACTTGCGGCTGGTAGCGCGGGAAAAGCGCGAATGGATATGAAGATCTGCAAAAAATTCCTGCATGGCGGGGCTATTTTTTATAAGTACAAAACCGGATTGAGATCTCTAGATACTATCAAAAAGGGCCGGACTTGACAATGAGCTTGACAACAGGCCGACCGTCATCCGGAAAAAGAGGCTTTCGGAACGCGTGCCGGACGGATTTTGTTATAACTATATTTCGTCAAACGACGAAATATAGAATTGACATTGGTTTTCATTTGCGCCTATTCTTGCCCGGTACGAAGCAATTTTTGCGCGAGGCAAGATGTTTTGCTTTCAGGGAGAGCACTATGTTCGACTTCATAACCGTAACCAAGGCGCTTACGGACGAAAACCGGGTTCGCATCCTTATGGCCCTGCGTGACATGGAAATGTGCGTCTGTCAGATAACGGGCTTTCTTGATTTGTCGCCCTCTACCACCTCCAAGCACCTGTCCATTTTGCGTCAGGCCCGGCTGATTGAAAGCCGGAAAAAGGGCAAGTGGGTCTATTACACGGTGGGCAATATAACCACCGCTTCGGAAACTGTCCGGCAAGTTGTCGCATGGATGTCCAAAGCCCTTGATGATAACCCGGTGGTCCAAGAAGACAGGCAGCGGATACGGGAAATTCTTGCAAGGGAAGAGAGCCTTTGCGCCAAAGACCCGCTCATGAGTGATGCCTATCATTCCCTGGCTATCCATTCGCTGGTGGACAATACAGAATCGTGAGCACTTCCCTGTAGCCCGGCTTTGTCCGGTGGAGGATTCCATGGCTTTTTTCACTAAACCCGCATCATGCTGCTGCTCCGGAGCCTGCTCCGCCAAAAAGAGTGACGACCACGCCCAGGGCCACGATCATGCGCATGACGACGACCACGATCATGACCACGGGCACAGCCATGAGCATGACGGGGACGAAGAGGACACCCGTGCGGAAATCCGGCTTCTGGCCGGGTGTTTTGTCGTTTTTTTCGCAACCATGATTTTTTCCGGTACCATCGAGAGGCTTGGCGGTATCTGGGCGCTTCGCGCTCTGTATGCCATTCCATATTTCCTGTGCGGTTTTTCCGTATTTCGCTCTGCCTTTTCCGGAATGCGCCGGGGCGATTATTTGAACGAGTTTACCCTGATGTGCGGGGCGACGCTTGCGGCCATAGCCATTGGCGAGTTGCCGGAAGCCGTGGGCGTGATGCTTTTTTACCGCATCGGAGAGTTTTTTCAGGACAGGGCGGCCTCTGGCTCGCGCCGCTCCATCAAAAGTTTGCTGGCTTCGCGACCGGACAGCGCCAATGTTGTCGAAAACGGGCAAACCCTTGCCAGGCCGGTAGAAAGCGTGGAGCCGGGAAGTATTATTGAAGTGCGGGCCGGTGAAAAAGTGCCGCTTGACGGAAGCGTGCTCAGCGGGGAATCACAGCTTGACCAAAGCCCGCTCACGGGTGAGTCCGTGCCCGTGAGCGTTTCGCCCGGCAGCGAGGTGTTTGGCGGCTCCATCAACCTTTCCGGGGTGTTGAAGGTGGAGGTAAGCAGTCGCTTTGCTGACACCCACATGGCCCGGATTCTGGATATGGTGGAAAACGCGGCGCAAAGAAAGTCGCCAACAGAGCGCTTTATCACCCGCTTTGCCCGCTACTATACGCCGATTGTGGTGCTTGTTGCCCTGCTGGTGGCGGTGCTGCCGCCACTTCTGGTCGCGGGCGCAAGCTTTGATACCTGGCTGTACCGGGCTTTGGTCATGCTGGTCATTTCCTGCCCTTGCGCCCTGATTATTTCCATTCCGCTCGGCTATTTCGGCGGTATAGGCGCGGCTTCTCGTAAAGGCATTCTGGTGAAGGGCGGCAATGTGCTGGATGGCTTGATGCATGTGGATACGGTGGTTTTTGATAAAACCGGCACCCTGACCAAGGGTGTGTTTGACGTGGCTGAGATTTCACCTGCGGAAGGGGTGGAGCCTGAGGCGGTCATACAGGCCGCTCTGGTTGCGGAAAGCCACTCCAACCATCCGATTGCCCGGTCCATTCTCGCCTATGCCCAGGCAAAGGGGCTGGTGGAAAACACAAGCGCGCCGCAAGATGCCGGGGCTGCGGAGCTTGCCGTGGAAGAAGTGCCCGGCAAGGGCCTCAAGGCTCAAAGCGCAGGAAGCGTGTATCTGGCCGGTACGCGGGCTCTGCTGGAAGAAAACGGAGTTTCGCTTGCCGAACAGTCGCACCCGGCCGGGGCGCTGGTATATGTGGCAAAAGACGGCGCATACCTCGGCTGCATTCTGGTCACGGACCTGATTAAGCCGGATGCCAAAGAGGCTATAGCCGCCCTGCACGCCAAGGGCTTCAAAACCCTTATGCTTACGGGCGACAGGCCGGAAGCTGCCGCGTGGGTGGCCTCTTCCACAGGGATTGGTGATTTCAAGGCGGGCCTTTTGCCGGAAGGCAAGGTAAAGGCCATGGAAGAACTGGCTGGAAACGAAAACAGGGAAGAAGGGGCGCACACCGCCTTTGTGGGCGACGGCATCAATGACGCGCCCATCCTTGCCCTCTCCAGAGTGGGCATTGCCATGGGCGGCATGGGTGCCGGCGCAGCCATCGAAGCAGCCGACGCAGTGCTTCTGAACGACGCCCCCTCACAGGTGCCCGTGTTGTTCAACATAGCCAGGCGGGTGCGCAATATTGTCTGGCAGAATATCGGCATGGCGCTCGGCATTAAAACCCTGTTCATGATTCTTGGCGTTGCCGGGCTATCCGGCCTGTGGGAAGCCGTGTTTGCCGATGTCGGCGTAGCGCTGCTGGCGGTATTGAACTCCACCAGGGCTTCGCATGATTAGTGCCTGGGGTTGGCCGGCAAATAAGGGTGTGGTTCCGCTTTTGCGGTTGCATTGACCTTGACGTATTGAGTGTTAGTTTATACCTCATTGAGGAACAGGTTCGAGGGCGTGTGCACTGTCAGACGCCCGACTGTTTTTTGAGAAGCGCTGCCTTGTCCGGCGCCTCTTCAGGTGAATCTTATGAAACTGGCACTTGACTCATTTTTCCCCCTGTATGTGCGCTATGGCCTGAAAGTGGGCATAGCGTGTCTTCTTTCCTATGGGCTTTCCTACGCTATCGGGCTGGATTATCCGGCCTGGGCTGTGGCGGCTTCCATTATTGCCGTGCAAATCAACGTGGCCGACTCCATGCACGCGGGCATTGTGCGTATTACCGGCACAGCCATTGGCGCAGCCATCGGGGCGCTGCTTCTGCTGTTTTTGCCCCAGAGCCAGATAATCCTGGCCGGGGCGGTTTTTGGTGTAACCATTGTTTGCGGCTATTTTGTGCGCTTTTCCAACATCGGGGCCGTAACAGCCGTTGCTGCCGTCGTTGTGCTTTTTTCCGGGGCAGAGCACCTTGCGCAGGGCAGTACGGACGCCATTTCCTTTGGCCTCCTGCGGGTTGCGGAAATTGCCATTGGTGTCGGTTCCGCCTTTTTTGTTTCCATTGTACTGTGGCCCGTGCGTCTGGCCGATACCCTGCACACTGACCTGAGCCTGCAATTTCTTGAGTGCGCCCGGCTTGTGGATGTGCTGGTAAATGCTTTTCTGTCCGGCGAATCGCTTCCTTTCAGCACCCTGAACGGTATTGAAGGCAAGATATGGGACAACCACGAACGCCTGAAAAAGGCCGGTAAACACGAATCAGCCCTGTTCCGCTACGAGCACAAGGTTATGGACGTGCAGGTAAAAAGCATTGACCGCACAACCGAGTCTTTGCACAGCATGATGGAAGCGCTCAACGACTATGACGAAGAAAATGTGGACACCAAAATCGGCACGGAACTGCGCGCCCTGGCCGACGCCATAATGGCGGCGCTGCGCCACCTGGGCAGCGACAACCCCACCGCTTCCGCGCCGGACCTTGTGCGGGGCCTTACGCTTGGCGTCGGGCTGGTTGAGGAAAAGTTGAACCAGGTGCGGCAAGACGGTTCCGCAACCCAGTTTTCCCTGCACAAGGCACTGGAAATATACTCTTTTTACCAGGCTATGCGTCTTTTGGCTGAATCCCTGCTCATCGCCATGGAGCGGATGAACAAACAGGGCAGCAGCAAGGGCTTTTTGCAGCCATGACCGGCAAAGGGCACACAGCATCAACTCCCCCTGCATTTGGCGGCGGAGGCGAACTGCACCTTTGTGACAGCCGGGCCGGGGCCGCTTCGCCAGAGCACGACGAGCTTGTGGCTGCGCTGTTGCGCTGGTTTTCCCGGAACCAAAGGCGGCTCCCCTGGCGGCAGGACTATGCGCCTTACGCTGTCTGGATATCGGAAATCATGCTGCAACAAACGCAGATGGACCGGGCGGCCGAATATTTTATTCGCTGGATGCAACGCTTTCCCAGCGTGCAAAGCGTGAGCGAAGCGCATATTGACGATTTGCTCAAAGCCTGGGAAGGGCTTGGCTATTACAGTCGGGTACGCAACCTGCACAAGGCGGCAAAAGAAATTATGGCTGCGCATAACGGGCGCATACCGGACAGCCTGCCCGCCCTTCTGGCCCTTCCGGGCGTTGGCAAATATACTGCCGGGGCCGTCCTTGCCATTGCGTATAACCAGCCCCATGCCGCTGTGGACGCCAATGTGGAGCGCGTATTTGCCCGTCTTTTTGACGTGGGGGCACCGGTAAAAAGCGCTGTTTCCGCAGGTTTTATTCAAGATATGGCCGAAACGCTGCTGCCGGACGGGCAGGCCAGGGAGTATGCTCAGGCGCTGATGGAACTCGGGGCCCTGGTGTGCCGCAAAAAGCCGCTGTGCGATGCTTGCCCCGTGCAGCGTTTTTGCCAGGCCCATCGCCTTGGCATTGTGCACGAACGCCCTGTGCCGGGCCGCAAGGTGCACTATTCCGCCCTGGAAATTATCACCGGCTTGCTCATTGTTAACGGACATATTTTTATCCAGAAAAGGCTTGATTCGGGCGTGTGGGCCGGATTTTGGGAATTTCCCGGCGGCAGACTGGAGGCGGGTGAAACACCGCAGCAGGGTATTGCCCGGGAATTTCTGGAAGAAACCGGCTTTGCCGTAGAGGTGCACACGCGGTTGGGGATTGTACGCCATGCGTATACGCGCTATAGGATTGTCATGCACTGCTTCATTCTAGATATTTCCACCGCCAAAGCCCCTGCCCGCACGCCGGATCTACAGGGTTTCCCTGTGCCCACGCTTACCGCCGCCACCGAATATCGCTGGGTCTTGCCTGATGAGCTGGATGCCTTTACCATGCCCGCCGGGCACCGTAAGCTGGCAGACGCCTGGCTGCCGCAAATACGCGATGCAGCAGGATTTGGGGCGCAAAAGAACGAGGGCGCGGCGCATGCGTGATTCCGAAGAAAAAAAAGCTGAAGTCCAGGAGCCGGAAGCTGACGCCAAGGTACCCGCTCCAGACCAGCCCGCTCCAGGCCAGCCCGCTCCAGGCCAGCCCGTGCCCGACACGCCCGCAGTTGACACGCCTGCTCCGGAAATGCCGGTTCTGGACGTGCCGGGGTTGAGCAAGTCCGGAAAAGACCGGCTGGGCATAGACCGGGCCGGGAAGAAAGGCAAAAATAAAAGGGTTCCCAGAAATTTTGACAAAGCCGGGGTTGATCGTAAAAAGCGTATTGCGCTGTTGCTGGTTCTGGCTGTGCTGTTTCTCGGCGCGCTGGGCTTTGCCGCCAACAAGTTTTTGCCGAGTTTCGGCAAGCAGCGAGGTGTGGTCATGGTTCCCATACTGGAAGATGGCGTGAGCGTACCCGAGCTTGATGCGCGGGAAGCTTACCCGGAAGGGCCGCTGCCCCAGGGGCTGTTGTTTGATTACCTTCTGGTGGAAAAAGGCAGAAGGCGCATGACCGCCTATGCAGGAGACAAGGAAGTGCGCGTTTACCTTGTGGCGCTTGGACAAAACTCCAAGGGGCACAAGGAGGAGGAAGGCGACAAGCGTACCCCGGAAGGGGAATATCTTATTGACGACAAAACAACCCAGAGCAGTTATTACAAAAATCTCGGCATTTCCTACCCCAATGAGGAGGACAGGCTCCGGGCCGAAAAAAGCGGCGTCAGTCCTGGCGGTAACATCAAGGTACACGGCCTTGCCCCGGACTCGGCCCACCTTGGCCCGGCTCACAGGCTTACAGACTGGACCCACGGCTGCATTGCCGTAACCAATGAGGAAATGGACGAGATTTACGAGCACACGCCGGTAGGCATTTTGATCAAAATAGTACCATAGAGCGGTACAGAACGGAGAAATACTACATGACGCAGGAAACTCAGGAAACCACGGAAAAAACCACGCCCGCGGAATGCTACTGCGGGTCCGGCAAGGCTTTTGACGCCTGCTGCGAGCCGATACTCAAGGGCAAGGAAAAGGCCCGCACCCCGGAAGAGTTGATGCGGGCGCGGTTTTCTGCCCATTGCTTACGCGATTACCCTTTTCTGGTGGAATCTACCCACCCCGACCACCGCGAAGGGGTGAGCGAAGAGGAAATTTCCAGGTGGGCCACCCACATCAACTGGACCGAACTGGAAGTGCATTCTTCCACCCCTGGAATGACCGAGAACGAAGGCAATGTTTCCTTCTCCGCCCATTTCACCATCAAGGATACAGAGCAGGTTCTGCGTGAAGACGCCTTTTTCAACAAGGTGGACGGAACCTGGCTGTACGTTGACGGGCATGTGTACGGGGAAGAACCGTACCGGCGCGAAAGTCCCAAGGTAGGGCGTAACGAACCCTGCCCTTGCGGCAGCGGGAAAAAATATAAAAAATGCTGTGGTCGGGATAATGCCTGACAAAGCCTTTCGCGCAATTCGCCGTTTTTGTATGGATTGTCAGGGCGGGCACGCGCCGTCCGTCATTTCCTGCAAAGACGGCGATTGCTTCTTTTACGCCCTGCGCCTGCCGCCCAAAGAATCGGTGGTCAGCAAGGAAAGGGCGGCGGGCAAAGAAGCCCGACAAGCCGAAGAACAGGCCGCGCTGTTGCCGCCTGCTTCTCCCCCTTTGTCCGTAGTCTCCGCTCGGAGCGAACGGGCCGCGCAGGATGGGCATGATGGGCCGGACACGCAATCCATGCAGGCCGGACAAAGCGAAGATCGCCCGCTGCGGGTTATTCGCCGTTATTGCCTGCTTTGTTCGGGCAGCCGGGCGGAAGCGCGGGAATGCGATGCAAAAGACTCCTGCGCCTTGTGGAGTTTTCGCTTCGGCGTATTGCCCTCCACGTTCAAACGCGTTGTGGCCCGCCGCAAAAGGCAGCGGGTGGAATTGTCCTTGCCTGGCCTGTTGCTCTCCTGAGTTCTCCTGCCAAACCGTAAAGCATGGTGGGTCTTGTGTTCTCCACTCCCCTTTCGTATAGTCCTGCCAGACATGATTACAGTACGCCATTTATCTTATAATTTCGGAACCCACTGGGCCTTGAAAGATTGTTCCTTTTCTTTGGAAAAAGGCGACTTTCTCTTTTTGGCGGGCCATTCTGGAGCGGGAAAGACCACCCTGCTCAAGGTTTTGTACGCGGGCCTGCCCCTGCAACGGGGCGAGGCGGAAATTGCCGACATGAACCTGAAAAAGCTGGGCAAGGGCGACATTCCCACGCTGCGGCGGCAGGTTGGCGTAGTGTTTCAGGATTTTAAAATTCTTCCCCTGCGCTCGGTTCAGGATAACATCGCCCTGCCTCTTGAGGTACGCGGCCTTGCTCCGCAACATATTGAGCGCCGGGTCAAAGCGGTCAGCCGGGCGCTCGGCCTGGAAAACAGGCTCCGCTTTCGTTGCGGCGATCTTTCCGGCGGTGAGCAGCAGCGCGTGGCTATTGCCAGAGCCTTTGTGGTCAACCCCAAAGTGCTTCTGGCAGACGAACCCACCGGCAACCTTGACCCGGATTTGTCCTTCCGGCTCATGGAGCTGTTCAAGCAGTTCCAGGCCTACGGGGCAACGGTTATTTTCGCCACACACAGTATGGAGCTGATGCGACGCCACCCCACGGCCCGCATGATGCGGCTGGAAGAAGGCAAAATTATTGAAGCCAACTGGCCGGGTGCGCGCATTTTTAATGCGCCGGATAAAGAACCCCCGCCCTCGCCTTATGAGCGCAATCCGCAACAGGCAGGGGCGGCTTCCACTGCGGCAAGGGCTGCCGCTTCACGGTCAGAGGCCCCAGGCCCCGGAGTTCCCGGGCACGCAGCTTCCGGGCACGCAGCTTCCGGGCATACAGCTCCCGGACCCGCAGCTTCCAGGCCTGGTGGTCAGGCTGGGCCGAGAAGGCGGCAACCATGAAGCGGATAATTTTGCGTCTTGTGCTGCAAGGTGTGCGCGATTTGGCCCTGAACCCCTGGGCGCAGTTTTCCACCCTTTGCGGGGTGGTGCTGATGGTTTTTCTTTCCGGTCTGTTCCTGATGGCCCTTACCACGCTGGATGCCCAAATGGGCATGGTGCGCGGGCAGACCTCTTTTCAGGTATACTGGAAGCCGGGAGTGGACATGGAAGAAGTCTCTCGCCAATGGGCTTCCTACCCCTCTCTGAAAGACTTTGTTGCACTGCAAAGCTTCACGCCGGAGCAAGCCCTTAGCGAACTGGAAACACGGCTGAGCAAAGACGGCAGTTTGAAAAAGCGCTTCCCTTTTCTGGCGGATAAAAGCCCGCTCCCTGCCACCGCCTTTCTTTCCTTTGCCCCGCAGACGCATGATCTGGACGAATTTGTCCAAAGCACTACCGAGCACCTGAAATCTCTCCCCGGTGTCGCCCGGGTAGTCACCACCCCGCTCAGGGACGAGCTGGGCCGTGCCTGGCGCACCATGAGCCGCTATATCATGTGGCCTTCTGTGGCTTTTCTGGCCGTGGTTATGGGGTTGGTCGTGGGCAACACCGTCCGGCTCTCGCTGGTCGCCCGTGCGCATGAAGTGGAGATTTTGCAGATGATCGGGGCCTATAACTGGTATATCCGCCTGCCGCTCGTGGTCACAGGCTCATTGCTGGGGCTTGTCGGCGGCCTTCTGGCCCTTGGCCTGCTCAAGCTGGTGCACTGGCAGATACACGACGCCCTGAACTTCCCGCCGCTCTTAATGGAAATATACTACCCCTCCGCGGGCATGACCTTTTGCCTGATGCTGATTCCCGCCTTTATGGGCGGACTGGCAAGCTGGATTGCCGTTCGCTCACAGTAACAGTGCTCCAGGGTTTTCATGCCCTCAATAGTGTCGGCACGAGATGTCTTTTTCCCCCTGCCCGCGTTGCGACAGAACCCCCTGAAGGGCATGGACGAAAGAGCCCACTCCCTCCTGGCGAACCTGTCGCGCCTTGGCAGAGAACAGAATCCAAACTCGCGTCGACACTATCCAAAGGCTTGAAAGGCGTGAAATACAAAAACCAATAAGAGCCGCCAGACACGCGCCCCTATCTCCCCAGCTTCTCCACTTCCTTGTGTCGAAAACAACCGGTCAGGTGGTCATTCACCATGCCGGTGGCTTGCATGTGGGCGTAAAGCACGGTTGAGCCGAGAAAGGAGAAGCCCAGGCGTTTGCATTCCTTGGCGATGGTGTCTGACAGAGGGGTGGTTGCGGGAATTTGGGCCAGTTCTTTCCAGGTGTTCTGGATGGACTTTCCGTCCGTGAAGGCCCAGAACCAATTGGCGAAGCTGCCGTATTTTGCTGCAAGCTCCAGGAACAGGCGGGCGTTTTTTATGGCACTTTCTATTTTTTTCCGGTTACGCACAATGCCGGGGTTGCCCATGAGGTGCTCGACATCCGCTTGGGTAAAGGTGGCAACCTTGTGCGGGTCAAAGTTGGCAAAGGCTTCACGATACCCTTCGCGTTTCTTGAGTATGGTGGACCAGGAAAGCCCGGCCTGGGCCGCTTCCAGGGTTATAAACTCGAATTGCCCCGCATCGTCAAAGCGCGGAACACCCCACTCCTGGTCGTGATAGGCGGTTTCCAGTTCGCTTTTCAGGCACCAGCCGCAACGTATTTTTTCCATGGGTGACTCCGCCCGTGCAGGCAACAGCAATTTTGCAATGGTCCTGGTCTGGATTGCTTGGATAGTGTAGTCACGAGATGTCTTTTGCCCCTGCCCGCGTTGCGACAGAACCCCCTTAAGGTCATGGACGAAAGAGTCCGCTGAAAACCCGCATGCTCAATACTTCTTTCGTTGTGAGAAGCCCTTGCCCAGGACCAGGTGGGTATTTTCTATGATCAGGAAGGCGTCCGGGTCTTCGTCGTAAACAACTTCTTCCAGGCGTTTAAGCTGGATGTTGTGCACCACGGTCATGAGCACCTTGCGTTCCTGGCGGGTAAAAGCGCCTTGCCCGTAAAGAACCGTGCAGCCCCGGCCCAGGTTTTTCATGATGCTCTGGGCAATGTTCTGGAAGTGGGGCGAGATGATCATGATCAGTTTTCGCTGGTCAAACATACCCATGAAGTAGTTGGTCAGCGAACTGGTCAGGTAGGTGATGATCATGGAGTACAGGACGTTGTCCACCTTGATGATGGGCAGGGCAACGATGAACAGCAGGAAGTTGAAGGCGATGTTGAAGGTGCCGACCGTCATCCCGTATTTCTGGTTCAGGATAAGGGCGACAATGTTCAGCCCGCCGTCACTGCCGAGGGAGCGAAGGGCAATGCCGGAACCTGCGCCGCACATGGCCCCGGTGGCTATGGCCGCAAGGGTTTTGTCGGTTATGCCAAAGTCGTAGGTGAAAAACTGGGTGATCAGGGTCGTAACCACAATGCAGTAGATAGTGTACAGCATAAAGCGGCGACTCAAAAAGAACCAGCCCATGAGCAGCACAGGAATATTGAACATGCCGTACCAGAAAGCAATGGACAGCATGTTGGTGGAGTATTCAAGAAGCATGGCAGAGCCATACAGCCCGCCGGAAACAAAGCCGTGGTGCTTGGCAATACCCATCAGACCGGCGGTGGACAAAAAAGCCCCGACAGTCAAAAGAAGAAGGTTCCAGGGAACGCTCATGGATATGGCACGGCGCTGATCTTGAGAAAACATATCTGCTCCGCATGACCGGGTTTCGAACTACGTTAAATGCCGGTAATTTATTTCTTTTGGGCCAATCCAGCCTGTCTGGCTTTTTCCATGTCTGCCACAACCTGGGGCAGGCGGCGCTCGGCTTCTTCACGCGAGGGGTGGTAAAAAATGACCATCATTTCCCCCTCGGTTTTTTCCTTGCCAATCCCCACGCCCTGGTCAGGCCCGGTGTTGCGCAGTGAAATGAGCACGGTGCGTTTGGGCCCGCAATCAAGCACCCCGCGTATGCGGCCTTTGTCTGTGGGCGGGGCATCTATGTCGCCTGCACAGGTAAAGCCCTGTGCAGGGTCTGTGGCGGCAAGGGACATATGCCCGTAGCCGACCATGCAGGAACGGTCCATTTCTCCTTGCAGCGTCATTCCGGCATATTGCCCGGCAATGGCGAATTTCGGGCCTTCTGTCTCCAGCGCGGCTCTTGGCACGGGCGGCTGCGCAGTGTCTTTTCCCGCGCAGGCGGCCAGTAGCAGGCAGTATACCAGTAACAGAGGAAGGCACAAGGAGGAAAAAGGGGGTATGCGCAAAACGTTGCGTATGCCTTGCAGGGAGCATGGGTGAACTGTATGCATGACGGGCCTACATATTTTCATTTGCGGCAGTAGCGTTTTCCAGCTTGGCGGCGGCGTTTTCCACATCTGTGACAAATTTTTCACGGGCCTTGGCTATGCGCTTGGCCAGTTCGTCATTGCCAAGGGCGAGTATTTGCGCTGCGTACCAGGCGGCGTTACGCGCGCCTGCCTTGTCCAGCGCAACCGTGCCCACCGGGAAGCCGGGGGGCA
Source organism: Desulfovibrio sp. OttesenSCG-928-G15 (assembly GCA_030266525.1). The sequence continues at coordinate 31,505 of JAJDIC010000012.1, forward strand.
TCATTACGGTGGCCAAAAGCGCGTCCATGCCGCCAAGGGCGGATGCGGTAACCGGTATGCCTATGACCGGGCGGACTGTGCGGGCCGCAACCGCCCCGGCAAGGTGCGCGGCCATTCCGGCGGCGCAAATGAAAACCTGGCAGCCGTCCTTTTCCAGCTCGTCCACAAGCATATGTGTGCGTTCCGGGGTTCTGTGAGCCGATGTAACGGTAAAGCGGTAGCTGATACCGAGAGATTCCAGCACAGTCGCGCAGGGGCGAACCGTTTCCTCATCCGAAATGCTGCCGATAAAGATGCCAACCTGAACCATATTCGAGCCCTCCAGGCAAACCGAGTATGCAATAAAACGCCACCGGGAGCGCTATCAACGGAAAAAACGCCCGTCAATACCTCCCCCCTTCGCTACACCAAACGGGGCACCCCATACGGTTGGGTCCGCAACCCTTCTGGTCGCCGAAGGCAAATCCAAGGAAGCACCGGTTACTGGTCTTTTTGCCCCCTGGTCGCGCCTTGGCAGAGAACAAAACCCAAACTCGTGACGACACTATCCAAAAAGTTTATCGCAAACCCTTGTTGCCTATGTCGCTACGGTAGCGGCAACCGGGAATACGCAATTTGCCCACAGCCTCATAGGCGTTTTTCCGGGCTTGCGCAAGCGTTTCCCCAAGGGCTGTAACGCCCAGAATTCTGCCGCCGGTGGAGAGGGTTTTGCCGTCCGCGTAGCGCGTTCCGGCCTGAAATACCTTGATCTTGCCGGGAGAGGTTTTTTCCGCTTCGGCAAGGCCGGAAAGTTCCATGCCTTTTTCATAGTCGCCGGGATAGCCTTGTGCGGCTACCACGACGCACAGGGCGGTTTCGCGGGTGTAACCAAGAGTAACTTCGTGCAGCCTGCCAGAGGCGCAGGCCTGCATCACGTCCACCAGGTCGCCTTCAAGGCGCATGAGCAGGGGCTGGCACTCCGGGTCGCCGAAACGTACGTTAAATTCAAGAACCATGGGGCCTTGCGCGGTCATCATGAGGCCCGCGTACAAAATGCCGGAAAAGGGGCAGCCGCGTTTTTTCAGCACGTCCAGTACCGGACGGATGACAGAGTCGACAATTTCGTCATAGCGGTTTTCGGGCAGGATGGGGGCCGGGCTGTATGCGCCCATGCCGCCGGTGTTCGGGCCCTGGTCGTTGTCAAAAGCCGCTTTGTGGTCCTGGGCAGAGGGCAGGGGAATAACCGTATCGCCCTGGCAAAAGGCCAGGAACGAGGCTTCCTCGCCAACCAGGGTGTCTTCAATGACCACGGTTTCCCCTGCTGCGCCAAAGGATTTGTCCAGCATCATATCTTTCAGGGCTTCCAGCGCTTCGTCGGCGTTTTTGGCGACCACCACGCCCTTGCCTGCGGCCAGGCCGTCCGCCTTGACCACAAGGGGGCAATTTTTTTGGCGCACGTATAGGGCAGCCTGATCGTGGTCGGTAAACACGGCAAAATCCGCCGTGGGCACGCCCGCTTCCTTCATCACTTCCTTGGCAAAGGCTTTGGAGCCTTCCAGCCCGGCGGCGTAAGCCTTTGGACCGAAACACAAAACGCCTTCCTTTTCACAGGCGTCCACAATGCCCTTTACCAGGGGCAGTTCCGGGCCGGGAATGACGAAGTCGATATTTTTTTCTTTGATAAAGGCCATGAGGGCGGGAATGTCGCCATCGGAAAGGGGAACGTTTTCTCCTTCCAGGGCAGTGCCGCCGTTGCCGGGGGCGAGGAACAGTTCGGGTTTTTTCGGGCTTTGGCCAAGCTTCCAGGCAAGAGCATGCTCACGCCCGCCGGAACCGATAATCAAAATACGCACGGCATTCTCCTGATGCGATGTAAGGAAGGCGCGGCGGGGCTTTCCCGCCGCGAGGAATAATGCTACAAGCCAATGCATGCGCAGCCACGCGCTGCTTTTGCGTTTCGCGAAGAAACTTTACAGCAAACAGGGAAAATAGCAAAGTTCCCAGCCCAAGCGGGAGAATATATGTACCGTTTTATTCCGCAATATACGCCCAAGGAGCTGAAAAACCTGCAAGATACCGGCCTTCGCTGGACCGTGCTGCATGCTTTTTCACGCAGCGAGCAATATCGGGCCAAGCTCAAGGCCGCAGGCGTGGATCCTTGCGCCATTCAGGGGCTGGAGGATTTGCGGCACCTGCCGCTGACCACCACGGAAGATTTGCGAGAGGGCTATCCCCTGCCGCTGCTTTCTGTGCCGGAAGATCAGGTTGTGCGGGTGCATGCTTCCAGCGGAACAACCGGCAAGCGCAAGGTTTTGGCCTACACCCAAAAGGATGTGGACAGCTTTGCCCTGCAGATGGCCCGCTGCTTTGAGCTGGCGGGGCTTACCCCGCAGGATCGGGTGCAGATAGCCGTGGGCTACGGGCTGTGGACGGCCGGGGCGGGCTTTCAACTCGGCTGCGAGCAGTTCGGGGCAATGACTGTGCCCGTGGGCGCGGGCAACCTGGACATTCACCTGCAAATGTTGACGGATTTGCGCACCACCTGTCTTTGCAGCACGGCTTCCATGGCTCTTTTGATGGGTGAAGAAGTGCAGCGGCACCAGCTTGCGGACAAAATTTCCCTGCGCACGGTCATTTTTGGGGCAGAAGGGCACAACAAACGCATGCGTCGGGCTTTTGAGCGCGATCTCGGCATTGATGAAAGCTTTGATATCGGCGGCATGACCGAAATGTACGGGCCCGGCTCTGCTCTTGAGTGCAAGGCGCATGACGGGCTGCACTACTGGGCGGACCTGTTCATTATCGAGATTCTTGATCCGGAAACCTTGCAGCCTGTAGCGCCCGGTGAAATCGGCGAAATGGTGGTAACCAGCCTGATCAAGGAAGCCAGCCCGCTTATTCGTTACCGCACGCGCGATTTGACACGCCTTTTGCCAAAGCCCTGTCTGTGCGGCTGCACCATGCCGCGCCACGACCATATTCTCGGTCGCTCGGACGACATGATTATTTTCCGGGGCGTCAATATTTACCCCGGCCAGATTGCCGACGTACTGCACGATTTCCCGGAGCTTGGTTCCGAGTACCACATCCATCTGCACAGGGAAGGCGGCAAGGATTACATGCGCCTGCAAATTGAGCGCGGCCCGGAAGCCATGAGTGGTACGGATGAAAGCCTGGCGGCGAAAATTGTCCAAAGCCTGCGCTCCAAGGTCTTGATTAGCGCGGAGATAGAGATAGCCGAGCCGGGCGCGTTGCCGCGCTCGTTCGGCAAGTCGCGCCGGGTTACCGATGCGAGAGTGTAGGGCAGAGCGATGAAAAAACACTCCGAAAATCCTTCCATCAACGACACGCAAGCCATGAGCGAGCGGGAAAAAATGATAGCGGGCCTGCCGTACCAGAGCGCGGACCCGCAACTGGTGGCAGAGCGCCAGAGCGCAAGACGCCTGACCCGTCTTTTTAATGCCAGCCACGAAAACGAGCAGGGCAGGCGGGTTGAGCTTTTGCGACAACTCTTCGGCAGTGTTGCGGGCGAGGTGGAAATAGAGCCGTCCTTTCAGTGTGATTATGGCTACAACATTCACCTTGGGGCCAATTTTTACGCGAATTTCGGCTGTGTGGTGCTGGATGTATGCCCGGTGCGCATTGGGGCTAACTGCCTGCTTGCCCCCGGTGTACATATATATACGGCCACCCACCCGCTTGACCCGGCCCTTCGCGCGGCGAAAACGGAATTCGGCAAGCCGGTCAGTATCGGCGACAATGTGTGGATTGGCGGGCAGGCCATAATCCTTCCGGGCGTTACCATAGGTGACAACGTGGTCATTGCGGCGGGCGCGGTAGTCACCAAAGACGTTCCGTCAAATTCCGTAGCCATGGGCAACCCGGCCGTTGTCCGGCGTGATATTACGCCGGTGCCTCCAGGGGCTGGTTCTCAATAAATCTTTTGTTCAGTTTCCGCGTCACCCGGCTTTTTTCTCCGGTCGAGTTCCATAAGAAATTTCCGGAACCCTGTATCCATACTCTTTGCAGTTTTTTGTAATTTATATTGCCATAAACCCTCCTTCATTCTATATAGAAGACAGTGCGTGTATTTTACGCCGCACATTTCTTTATTGTATCGATTGCAAAAGAAGGAGAATGCCACATGGCTACCCATACACATTCCCTGGTGTTTTATGGACTTTCCACCTGTATTCACTGCAAACATACCCGCGAGTTTCTTGAAGAGAATCACGTGCAGTTTGAATTGCACTATGTTGATCTGGCAGAAGGGCAGGAGCGCGAAAGCCTGGTAAACAAGATTCGCGGGTATAACCCCAGCGTTTCCTTTCCCACCCTGGTCATTGACGACTCAAAGGTTATTGTGGGCTTTCAAAAAGAAGCGATTGCGGAGGCTCTGGAACTATGACCGGAAACAACGCGGACCACTCGGCAAAAGCCCCTGTACAGGCCCCGGCAAGGGAAGACGTGCAAAAGCTGCATGAACAACTCAAAAAGCTCCAGGAGCCAAAAGGGTATTTTTTCAACGTGGACGATACCCTGACCTGGCCCCTGCTGGAACAACTGCTGGTAACAAAAGCCCGCTACGGCTACATGGCTTGCCCCTGTCGCCTGGCTAACGGTACGCTTGCAACAGACAGGGACATTATCTGCCCCTGCCAATACCGCACCCAGGATGTTGAGGAGTTCGGAGCCTGTTTTTGCGGCCTGTATGTGAGCAAGGAATGGAACGAGGGAAAAATACCCCAGGCCTATGTGCCGGACAGGCGGGCGCCTGAAAAAATCACCTTCTGAGGAAACGGCGATTTTTTCCGTCTGGACTGCGTTGCTGCGTCCATTTTTTCAGGGGGCAGGACCGAAGAAGTCCAGCCCCCTGAAAAAATGGACGCGCGCCTTGCCAGACGGAAAAAATTGCCGTTTCCTCGACTCCCGGTCCCTACAGGGGAAAAGGGATTGCTTCGCTCCTCTTTCATTCAAGAAATGGACGCGCGCCTTGCCAGACGAAAAAACTTGCCGTTTCCTCGACTCCCGGTCCCTACAGGGGAAAAGGGATTGCTTCGCTCCTCTTTCATTCAAGAGCTGCGCGGGTGGGTGTGGCGATACGGGGCCTTGCGTTTTTTAGCCCAATGAAGCGGTGTATTCTCTGGCAGCGATGCGGGCCTTTGCGTCCAGCAGCAGGATACTGTCTATGCTTTGCGGGGCTTGGCTTTGTCCCAGTGAGGCGAGGCAGTGCTCTATGATGTTTGGTATGTCTGCAAAGCCTATGCGGCCATCAAGAAAGGCCTCAACGGCAATTTCATTGGCGGCGTTTAATATTACCGGGCTGCCGAGGCTGTGTTCCTGGGCTTTTTGGGCAAGGGCAAGGCAGGGGAAAGCGGCGGTGTCCGGTTTGGCAAAGGTCAGGCTGCCGAGTTTTGTCAGGTCAAGCCTGCCTGCGCCGGTAGACAGCCTTTCGGAAAAACCCAGGCAATAGGCTATGGGTACGCGCATGTCCGGCTCGCCAAGCTGGGCCATTTGGGAACCGTCTGTAAACTCCACCAGTGAGTGGATGATGGATTCGCGGTGCACCAGCACGTCCACACGGGAAAGCGGCAAGCCGTACAGGTGGGCCGCTTCAATTATTTCCAGCCCTTTGTTCATCAGGGTGGCGGAATCAATAGTGATTTTTGCGCCCATGTCCCAGTTGGGGTGGGCCAGGGCCTGCTCAGCGGTGACCTTGGCCAGTTCTTCCCTGCTTTTCCCGAAAAAAGGGCCGCCAGATGCGGTAAGCAACAGCCGGGATATGTGCGGGACTACGCCTTGGAGCCGTTCGTTTTGAGGTGTCTGTGCGGAGTTGCGATTGTCGGTAAGTTTTCGCGAGGCGTTCAGTAGCTGCCCCGAGATGCACTGGAAAATGGCGTTATGCTCCGAATCAACCGGTAAAATGCAGGCGCCGGTACGGGCGCAGGCTTCGCGAATCAGATCTCCGGCCAGGACGAGCGATTCCTTGTTTGCCAGGGCGATTACCTTACCCGCGCATACGGCGGCCCAGGTTGCCCTGAGGCCTGCTGCGCCAACCTGGGCTGAAAGCACGGTATGCACTCCCGGCAGTGTCGCCAGGGTTTCAAAGCCTTCCTGTCCGACCAGGATCACCGGCTTGTAGCCCCGGGGCAACAGGGCGCGAAGGGCGGGGATGTCTTCCTTGTCCAGAATGGCCAGGTGCTGGGGTAAAAACTCCCCTGCCTGCTTTGCCAGCAGGGGCAGGTTTTTGGCTCCTGCCAGGGCGGCTACCCGGAAGGAGCTCTTGTTGCGCCTGATCACATCCAGGGCCGAGCGGCCGATGGAGCCGGTGGAGCCAAGCAGGGCAAGCGTGCGCGGGCAAGTATGCAGCCAGCCTTCAGACGGCAGGGGCGAAATGTAGCGCAAAGGGGGGTAGTTATCTGTCATGGTTTAAAAGAAAGCCCGGAGTAACGCGTACATGGCTACGCAAAAGAGGATGCTGTCTATCCTGTCCAGTATGCCGCCGTGCCCGGGCAACAGGGTGCCGGAATCTTTGACATTCAGACCGCGTTTGAGGGCGGATTCAAAAAAATCGCCAAACAGGGCGGCCTGGTGCAGCAAAAGGGCCACAAGAATCCACCCGGCAACGGGCCAGGCGGGCAGGGGCCAGCCAGCCTTCGCGCCGCAATAGCCCAGAGAGGCGCATACGACAACGCAGAGCAGCAGTCCACCGGCCAGGCCCTCCCAGGTTTTTTTCGGGCTTACCAGAGGCCAGAGTTTGCGCTTGCCGAAGAGGTTGCCCGCGTAATAGCCACCCACGTCAGAGGCGATGGCAGCCAGAATGACCAGACACTGTTCCGGCGGGCTGAAATAGAGGGCAAACTGAAGCACCATGGGTATGTACAAAAGCCCGAAAGCAATAGGGGCGTAGTGCTCAAGTCGGGCTTCGGTGTTGCCGCGCCCGTAGTCGAACAAAAAGGTCATCGCCACGGCCCAAAATGCCATGCAGCTAACGGCCAGAGTAGCCTGCCCGCCAAAAGCCTGGGAAAGCACTATCAGCCCGGCGAGGACCAAACCAAGATTTTTACTGCGAGTGCGCGTTTCTCCCGGCCAGAACATGGCCAGCAATTCGTGCATGCCCGCACAGGCAACCAGCACAGCGGCAAGGCGCAGCAGCCAGCCCCCGGCAGCGAGCAGCAGGACCAGGGCCACAACAAGGCAAAGACCGGTGATAAGGCGTTGCTGGTGGGGGGTATACTTTGCCATGGCTGCGCCAAGGTTTTTGGGGATGGAGGAAAGGTTCGACAGGGTGGAAAGTGGGGGAAGCTTCATAAACATGGTTTTCCTTACAAGAGTTATTCGGATGTAAGAACAAAGCGTTATTCAGATTCAAGGCCCCCGAAGCGTCTTGAGCGCCGGGAGTAAGCTTCAAGGGCTTTGTCAAACTCTTCCGGGCCAAAGTCCGGCCAGAGGGTATCACAAAAATACAGCTCGCTGTACGCGGTCTGGAAGGGAAGAAAATTGCTGAGCCGTTGCTCGCCGCTGGTGCGGATGACCAGGTCGGGGTCGGGCTGCCCTTTCGTAAAAAGATGAGCGGCAAACAGTTTTTCGGTCAGTTCTTCGGCTTTCACTCCCGCTTGCATAAGGCTGCGGCAGGCAGCCAGAATTTCATCCCGACCGGAATAGTTCAGGGCGAGGTTGAGTTGCATGGTGGTATTGTCCTGTGTGCGCTGGCAGGCGTAAGACAGGGTTTTGCGCACGGCAAAGGGCAGGTCGTCCATCTCTCCCAGCACACACAGGCGAATGCCCCGGGCTTCAAGCGAAGGCAGTTCGTTGCCAATAAACGAGATAAGCAGATCAAAGAGGAAACGGACTTCGGTTTCCGGTCGTTTCCAGTTTTCGCGCGAGAAGGTATACAGGGTGAGGTATTTGATGCCCAGGTCGCCGCAGTGTCTGGTAATTTCACG